>CAIWPG010000263.1 GCA_903914535.1 uncultured Oxalobacteraceae bacterium | reverse complement strand
CTAAGACGATAACGCCGTTTGAATCAGCGATAAATGCGTTACTGATGCGGATCCAGCGTAAAAATGCTTTGATGTCCCGTTTGGTTACCACTACACCAGTAAATTGGTTTTTTGCGTTGAAAACCGGGTAGGAGTAGTACAAGCCCGGTACTTTGCTGATTTGCCCAACGGCATATTGCCAACCTGCTTTGCCACTTTGTGCTTGTCGGAAATATTCGCGTTCTGAATAATTGGTTCCGACAAAACTGGTCGGTTTATCGGCATTGCTGGCGGCAATGCAATCTCCTGCTGCATTTAGTATCCAGATTACATCGGCATTGAGCCCGATCGCTGTACTATCAAGAAAGTCTTTCAGCCCCGAGGCGGTTGCCATATCGTGCCACAGACGCTTGCGTTCTTCGTAAGCCAATTCTGACGGCAGAGCATTCGGGCCGAACGGTTGTAAACGTTTTTGTATTGCTTCCTCGCGTGCCAGCAAACGCGGAATATTACGCAATATCATGACTGCATCGTCAATATTTTCAGTGATTTCATCCAGTTGTTTGTGTGCCTGGATAGTGCCCTGATTATATACTTCGTCTGATTTGTCGGTGCTGTAAAAACCGACGCCTATCCACGCTAATACAACCCAGACTACAATCATCAAACCGATTTTTCTGTGGCTCAATAAATATGAGTTTCGCGACAATAGCGCGTTCAACACGTTATTGCCGGACTGATCAGTCCTTTTGTTTTGCAACATGGTTTGACTTCCATAATAAAAATTCAACTACACAAAACCAAGCTGCCGATCGACAGAAATAGATTAAATAATATTCATTCTTCATTATTTATTAGATTGCTGAATTGCACGTACAGCATTATTGCACGGCAAAAAGCGGTCGTTTATGCTTTTGGTTCAGATAATTCTTTAGCTTGCCTGAAATCTGTTATTCGTTAAACAGGGTGTGTTTAAATAAACGATAGAAAAATACCATGAAATCTATAGCAATATATTATTTATTAATAATTGTCAGTGAGAAATTTATTCTCATATGAGTAGCAATTTTGCAGGATTAGTGACTATCGTGTGGCAGAATATTACGTATCTTGGGAGTATCAGCAGTGTGTCAACGGTGAAACTGTTGACGACGTACTGTACAATATTTGCCATTGAATTACATACATATACTCTGTGCTGTCTTCGCGTGTGCTTAAAATTTCCGCATCGACTTTTTGTTGATTGCTTTTATGCATAATTAATTAAAATAATTGCTATAATTTTAACGGCTGGCAGAACCGGCCGGCTGCGGTAAACTAAGGATAAAGAATGAGTTGGGAATCGTATTTGGTCTTCATTGTCACTACAGGTGTTGTTTGTGCTACTCCGGGGCCGGCAGCATTACTGGCCATCACGCAAGGTATTTCTAATGGACTGCGCCATTCTTATTGGGCAATTGCCGGTATTGCTTTAGCCAATATAATGTATTTTGCCTTGTCGGCAACCGGTGTCGCTGCGTTGATTGTGGCCAGCAGTACTTTGTTTTCTGTAATTAAATGGGCTGGCGTCGCTTATTTGTTTTATTTGGGTGTGTCGACTGTCACATCACGTTCATCCGCGATGACTGTGACGCAGGATCCGGAAGTGCGGGTACAGGGTGTACGCGCATTCTGGCAGGCTGTGGTGGTTGAATTGTCTAATCCTAAGGCCTTACTCTATTTTGTTGCACTTTTACCGCAATTTATTAATCCGACACAGGCAATCGGACGGCAAATGCTGATTTACGGACTGAGTTGCGCTGTGCTTGATCTCAGTGTTTATAGCTTGTACGCCTGGCTTGGCAGTAAGACCAAGCGTTTTACGGCAAATGCCGCTTTTGTCAAAACCAGCAATCGCACCTCTGGTGGTTTGCTGATGATCGCCGGTGCTTTAATGGCAATGGTGAAGCGGGTTGCACATTGAAGTGAGTGTCAATGTGATGTTTTCCCGTCTGATGATATGCCGGTGCCGATGGGAACCGGATAGCCGACACCGTAACCTTGCGCGTAATCCACTCCGATTTCGCGCAGTTTTATTAAAATACGCTCATTTTCTACAAATTCTGCGATAGTTTGTAAGCCCATCACATGTCCAATGTTATTAATTGCGTCAACCATGGCCGCATCGACGTTGTCATTCACAATATCGGTAATAAAGCATCCATCAATTTTTAAAAAATCCACGGGAAGATGTTTTAGATAAGAAAATGATGACATACCGCTACCAAAATCATCTAAGGAAAATTTACAGCCTTTTGAGCGCAGGGCGATAATGAAGGCACGGGCGTTTAAAAGATTGATAATGGCTGCTGTTTCTGTAATCTCGAAACAAATATTTTCGGCATATACGCCTGATGTTGTCAGTTGCTCAAAAATGAAGGAAAGCGTTTTTTCGTCATTCAAACTTGCGCCGGATAAATTAATTGAAAATAGTGACGATGTTCCATGTTCAAGTCCTGCAATGTGAGCAAATGCGGTCCGGATGACCCAGCGGTCAATTTCCGGCATCAGGCCGTAGCGTTCTGCAGCAGGAATAAACGCCATTGGAGGAACAATGTTACCTTCTTCATTAATGAGACGCAGTAATATTTCAACATGATCGTGATAATGATCCTGACCTGTCAGCGAAACAATATTTTGTGTATAGAGCACTAAGCGATTTTGTGTTATTGCGCTGTAAAGTCGTGTATACCAATCCATTTCGCCGTGACGCTTATTCATAGCAGAATCATCCGCCAGATAAATGTGAATGCGGTTACGTCCAAGATCTTTAGCTGTGTAACATGCTGCATCGGCTATCCGGAGAATTTCTGCTCCTTCCAGATGTTCCGGCCCATTACTTCCAAAGTTCACTAAACCAATACTGACACTGATAGGAAAGGTTTTCTTTTCCCATACAAAATGAAAATCGCCAATAATATTCCGTAAATTTTCTGCAATTTGTAATGCGAAAAATGGTGGGCACGATTCAAGTAATACGCCAAATTCATCGCCGCCGAGACGTGCCAATGTATCATTGGCACGCAGGCCTAATCGGAGTAAGCCGGTTATCTGACGTAAAAGCTCATCTCCTGAGCTATGTCCGCAGGTATCATTAACGATCTTGAATTGATCAAGATCCAGATAAGCAAGAGCGTGCTGATGTCCGTGCTGAGCAGCACTTTCAATGGCTTTCTGGAGTCGCCTGTCGAATTCACTCCGGTTGACTAGCCCGGTCAGCGCATCGTGTGTTGCATGGTAAGTCATTTCTTCTGCCAGACGTCGTGCATCACTTACATCATGAAACACTAAAACGGCGCCAACGATTTTATTGTCCCGGTCGCGCATCGGCGCAGCAGAATCTTCTATTGAGCAGATTGCTCCCTGTTTGTCGATGAGTGCGCTACGTTCTGAAAGCCCTGTAATTTTCCCTGTTTGTAATACTCTCTCAATAGGGGAGAGCGTTGACTCTCTCGTATCTTCATTTATTAAAATCAATATTCTGGATATAGGCTGCCCAATTGCTTCAGTCATACTCCAGCCTGTTTTTTCTTCAGCAACCGGATTCAGATAGGTGATGTTGCCATGCTTATCGGTCGTGATAACTCCGTCGCCAATCGAGTTCAGCGTGACTTCTAATCGTTGTTTTTCTTGGAATAATTCAGTGGCTCTGATTTCAAGCTCGCGCTTGCCGACTTCCATGTTGGCATAGGCAATGGCAAGTTGTTCTTCGCTATTTTCCAGGCGTAATTCAACAAGACGCCGTTCAAGTGCCATCTGTATGGTGGCGTGTAATTCACGTTCAGAGAATGGTTTGATTAAATAACCGTAGGGTTTGGTCGCTTTGGCTCTTTCCAGTGTTTTTTCTTCTGAATATGCGGTCAGATAGATGACAGGGATATGAATTTTTGCCGCTGTATCAATGCCATCAATATTGCCAGAAATATTAATGTCCATCAGTACAATATCTGGTTCAATTTCACTGACCGCTTTTAATGCCTGTTCGTGAGATGCGGCAACACGTGGCACGACATAACCCAGGGCAATCAGTCTTCGTTGCAGATCCAGTGCAACGATACTCTCATCTTCAACAATTAATATTTTCGTCGGCATGTTAATACCTATATTTAGTTGGTTATCAGTGGAAATTCCAGTGAAAATCTGGTTGGATTCTGGCGGTTAATCGTTAATATTCCATCCAATTGCTGAGATAAAAGTGCGACTAATCGCAAGCCCAGGGTTTCAATATTGTCGATATTCAGATCGTTGGATATGCCGATACCGGTATCACTGATTACCAGGTGAATTTTATTGTTTTCTTCCCGCGCCAGAGTGACGGATATATTACCCCGGCTATTTTTGGGAAAGGCATGTTTGAGTGCATTAGTAATTAATTCATTAATCAATAATCCACAGGGAATGGCTGAGTTGATGGGTAAATAGACCGCACCGGCGTCGATTTTTAAGCCAATATTTTTAACATCGATTCCGTAAGAGGCGATCAGAGTCGGTACCAGAGCATCCAAAAATCCGCCAAAATCGACATTGGCAAAATCGTTTGACTGATAGAGGGTCTGATGTATCAGAGCCATTGACTGTATCCGGTTTTGACTATCCATCAACATGCTTTTAACCGTGGCGTCACTGATCAGGGACGATTGCAAATTCAGTAAGCTGTGGACGACCTGGAGATTATTTTTAACACGGTGATGTATTTCACCCAGCAGTAAATCTTTTTCTTTCAGTGCAATTTCTATACGCTTCTCTTTTTGTTTGCGGTCAGAAATATCGACGATTGCCGATAGCACCATCATTCCTTCTTCTGTTTCAATCGGGTTTAAGCCAATTTCTACCGGGAATTCACTACCGTTTTTGCGCCGGCCAAATAAGTCACGTCCTGCTCCCATCGGGCGCGATTGTAAATCGCCGAAGAACATACCACGTTTTTCCGGATGTCCGTGCCGGAAGCGATCCGGTACCAGTATTTCGACCATTTTTCCTAACATTTCTGTGCGGGTATAGTCAAATAAGTGTTCCGCCTGTTTATTGACCATTTCGATACGTCCATGTGCGTTAATCATCACCATGGCATTCGGAGCGGATTCCACGACACGACGAAATCGTTCTTCCATGCGCTTACGCTCGGTCATGTCTTTTGTTATTTTGGTATAACCCTGCAGCGCACCATGTTGATCAAGTAAGGCAGTAATCGTGATATTGGCCCAGAATTTTGAACCATCTTTACGTATTCGCCAACTCTCATCTTCATAGCGCCCATTGAGTTTTGCGCGTTCCAGTTCAATGGCGGGTATGTTGGCTGTGATTGCTTCTTCGGTATAAAAAATGGAGAAATGTTTATGAATGATTTCTTCTTTTGAATAGCCTTTGATGTGTACTGCGCCTTTGTTCCAGCTACATATATGCCCCTCTGTATTCAGCATGAAGATTGCATAATCCTCAATGTTATCAACAATATTACGAAATTGATTGTCGTTGATATCACAGGGTTCTGGAAAATTCTTCATATCTTCATCCCTTTTGCATTAATTATGCATAAAATTGATTATTTAAATAATCAATAAAAATGAATCGGGCGGGGTTAGCGGCCTGTGTTCACATGAAATAAGATGCGATGCTATTGCTATTTTGCTTGTGGTTTACAGACGCCTGCCAACACCGTGTACTACCAGCGTCATAGAGAGACAGCAACTTCATGATGTTTCTTCTGGAATATGTTTAAGTTATTTGCTGAGTATAGACTAAAACAAATTAATTCATATTTAGTCATCAGAACTAGCTAAAAAAGAAAGTGCATGTATATGAGAAATGACTCGGGGATAAGTGCTTTACTCTCCCAGTTTGCTGAGTTGCGGATGTGTCAGCGTGTCAGCGTGTCAGGGCGACGAAAGCCTCTGTTTTTTGTGGATAATCTAAAAAATACAAATTAATTCTTATAAGAAACATATATGTGGCCGGATTTATGCTATAGATACGATGCTCAGTTACAATGCAGCCACGACCAATGAAGAATGACAGTGAACTTTAGATTGCCAAAAATATGAATTATACATCGGAGCTCAATCAGGAACGGTTACTGGCACAAGCTGAAGAAAAATTGGCTATTGTGTCCGAAGAGAATGAGCGACTTAAAATGCTGTTTGATGTTATGCAGCAGGCAACGAGTGAGGTACCGTGGGATACGATAACTAGGCAATCCAGCCTGACGGATACCAATAGTCTTCGTTTAAATCGGCTGAAAAATTATGTTGAAGATGTTATTGAAAGTCTTCCGGCAGGATTGATCGTGTTGGATGCCGAATTGCAAGTGCTTAGTGTTAATCGTTCCTGTCGTGATATTGTCGGTTTGAGTTACGATGATGACGTTAGTCGTTTTACGCTGGATGGGATACTGCCTTATTCCGGCTTGTGTGATGAGGCTTGTGGCGTTCTTGCTAATGGCAGTGCATTGCGTGGTATTGACATCTTGTTTGGCCATAAAAAATTGCGGGTAGCAATTACCATTATTGGGCACGCGCAGGATGATTCCCGTTTGCTTATTATTGTCGAAGACGTAACAGAAGAGCAGCGGTTGCGCGATGAGGTCCATGTGCAGAAAGCGCGTTTCCGTGATCAGACATCGTTACTGGATAAGGCGACTGATGCCATTATTGTCCGTGGGATTACCGATCACCGGATTTTATTCTGGAATAAGGGAGCAGAGCGTCTTTATGGCTGGACTTCGGAAGAAGTCGTTGGCGAATTTCCGAATAAACTAATTTATGATGATCCGGGTTTTTTCAGTGATATTACGCATCGGGTATTAACTTACGGCGAATGGCGCGGTGAAGCAATACAGAGGCGCAAGGATGGCAGTACGTTTATCGTGGAAAGTCAGCGGACCCTGGTTCTGGATGTGAATAACCAGCCACAATCAGTGCTCATTATTAACACGGATATTACGCAACGCAAGGCAACGGATGAAAAAATCCGGAACCTTGCCTTGTATGACACCATGACCGGTTTGCCGAACCGGACTTTATTTATGGACCGCTTAAAGCAGGCACTGTCCAATGCAGAACGTAACAACGCAGGACTAGCAATTTTGTTTATTGATCTGAACCGGTTTAAAGAGATTAATGATACACAGGGACATGGTGTTGGCGATCAGGTTTTGATCGAAGTTGCCAGGTGTTTTCAGGCTACGTTGCGAAAAGAAGAAACACTGGCGCGTCTGGGAGGAGATGAGTTCGTCGTTATTACTCAGACGTCTGATCAGGTGGCCGTAGCTCTTATCGCAGAACGTTTACAGCAGGCATTGACTGAGCCAATTACGATTAAGGGACATACTTTTTCTGTCGGGGCGAGTATTGGCGTTGCGTTTTATCCTATGGATGGTGACACCATTGAAGATTTGCTGAAGCGTGCGGATATTGCCATGTATCGTGCCAAAGCGCTGGGCAGCAGTTATCTTTTTTATCAGGCAGAGATGAGTGCGGGACTGGCTGAACAGATGCAAATTGCTAAAAATTTGAATCTCGCCATGAATGCCAGCGGGCTGGAGCTGTATTATCAGCCTAAAATCAGCCTGAGTACCGGAATTCTGAGCGGAGCCGAGGCTCTGTTACGCTGGAATGATCCTGAAAAAGGCTGGATAAGCCCCGCTGAGTTCATTCCGATTGCCGAAGCACGTGGCATGATAGGGGCACTTGGTAAATGGGTATTGCAGGAAGCTTGTCGTCAAATGGCGCTATGGCAGAAAAGTGGTTACCATTTTTCCGGCCGGCTTGCTATTAATCTCGCTGCTCAGCAATTAGAGGATATTGCAATTACAGGTACTTTTCAGGAAATCGTCAATTCTGCAGGATTAACGCCTGCGTACCTTGAATTGGAATTGACTGAAAGTGGTCTGATGGGAAATGTAGAGCGGGCGATCGGGATTATGCAATCCTTTAAAACAGCCGGATTTGCATTGTCGATTGATGATTTTGGTACTGGCTATTCATCGCTTTCTTATCTTAAACGTCTGCCGGCTGATAAGTTAAAAATTGATATATCGTTTGTGCGTGATATGCTCAAAGACCGGCATGATTATACGATTGTGACCACTATTATTGGTATGGCGCGTAATCTTGGTCTTAAGGTGATTGCGGAAGGTGTAGAAGAAGTGGAACAAGCTGAGGCGTTGTTGGCATTGGGTTGTGATGAGGCGCAGGGGTATTATTTCGGACGTCCTGTGCCTGCACATGTCTTTGAAAAAATATGGCTTTGTATTGCTTAGTGTGTCTGTCCTTGTTTGTGTATGCGTCATACACCGCAATGCAGTAAAGATGGCTATGCCACTTTTACCGCATTCGTTGAAAATACGATGTTTTAATATGTAACGCCAATATTATGACAATGAATTTGCTTAGACCGGATTAAGTGATTTTTATCGGGGAACAATAAAAACAGCTTTTTCCGTCACGACAATATCTGGATTTTTTTCATCCCGGACAATAAAACTGATTTTATTTGAACCGCCCGGAGCGCTTCCTGCCGGAATTTCGACACGTACCGCCATCGCCTGATTGGTAGCGCCGGCAACTGCGATGGTATTTCTGGTTAAAATCTTCACACCGGGAATACCTTCAACAGCCACCACATAAGTCACGCTCTCTTCCAGCGCATTCATAATTTGTAACTTGTAGACATTGTCGATGGTGCCGGTTTCTGTAATGCGCGGCATGCTGCGATCACGGATAACGTTCACTTTCATCGGCACCCGTGCCGCCAGAGTCAGTGCTGCCGCAATGATGATCGCTGCTAAAATAGCAGAGTAAACCAATACCCGCGGCCGGAATACCCGCTTCCACATCGACTTACTATCCAGACCGTTTTTCAGGGCAAATTCCGTGGTGTAGCGGATCAGGCCGGGTTCGTACCCCATTTTGTCCATAATGTCATTACAGCCATCGATACATGCCGTGCAACCGGTACATTCGTACTGCAAACCGTTACGAATATCAATTCCGGTCGGACAAACCTGAACACAGACGCCGCAATCGACACAGGCCCCCAGACCCTGGCTGGCGTAATCGGCATTTTTGCTGCGTGAGCCGCGCGGGTCGCCGCGTTTGGCATCGTAGGTCACTGTCAGCGTGTCTTTATCAAACATCGCACTCTGGAACCGGGCATACGGACACATGTATTTACAGACCTGTTCCCGCATCCAGCCGGCATTACCATAGGTGGCAAAACCATAAAAGAAAATCCAGAACGTTTCCCACGGGCCCAATGTCCAGGCCAGCACTTCGGCAGCCAGCTGATGAATCGGGGTGAAATAACCGACAAAGGTAAACCCGGTCCAGATACCCACTGCCAGCCAGATACCGTGTTTGAGCATCTTCAGGCCGAATTTACGCGGTGAGAGTGCCCCCTTATCCAGGCGCATGCGCGCGGTACGATCGCCTTCCACCTTGCGTTCTATCCACATGAAAATTTCGGTATATACGGTTTGGGGACAGGCATAACCGCAAAAGAGGCGGCCGGCAATGGTGGTGAACAAAAAGAGGGATAAGGCGGAGATAACCAGGAGTACAGCAAGATAGATGAAATCCTGCGGGAAGATGACCAGACCGAAAATATAAAATTTCCTTGCTGTTAAATCAAACAGAATCGCCTGACGGCCATTCCAGTTTAACCAGGCACTGCCATAGAAAATAGATTGCGTAAACCACACCAGCAACCATCGCCAGTTAGAAAACCAGCCGTGGGCGGTGCGGGGGTAGATTTTTTCTGCCGCTTCAAATAAGGGCTGATCGCGATTCTGTGCTGCTAATTCTTTTTGTGAAAATTGCTTGATTGGCGTTGGTTTCATTGAGTCCTTTATTCACTGTTATTACGATGACGACGCTGATATCGTTATGCCTGATGTCGGCGGGATAGCTGTCAGCGATTTTAGTCGTGCAGCTTGGCTCGCCGGATGAGTTCATCACTTTTGACGGACAAATGCGCATATGTCTGTTTGCGCCGCACAGAATAGCGTTTTTGTATAAATAAAACAGATTCAGTTATTGATATAAATAGCGGATCAGATTGTTTTTTTCGTGAAACCATTCTATGGTGACGGATATGACTATCCCACAATGGGGTGTCCCGGACTGATACTGAGAGTTATGATTTTTGTGCTTATAGAACCAGCATGATAAATAACAGGTATGTATAACATAGGAAGTGCGCAATGAAATTATATGAAACTCTCGCTGATGATATTGCACAATCCATTCAGAACGGTGTGATGAAGTTTGGTGATCGTTTACCATCTGTGCGTATGGCCAGCGCAAGCAGAGGCGTTAGTCCGTCAACTGTTTTTGAAGCTTACTATTTGCTTGAAGCAAGGGGGTTGATTCGGGCCCGGGAACGTTCAGGTTATTACGTGACTGCCGGATCGGCAGCTTACCCGCCAGAACCGGGCATTTCTGCTCCGGCACAGATGCAAGTCAAACCTGTTGATGTCAGTGAACTGGTTTTTGAGGTACTGGAATCAGTTAAAATGCGCGATCTTGTGCCGCTTGGTTCTGCGTTTCCGAGTCCGTTGCTTTTCCCGTTACCCCGGTTAGCACGGGCAATGGCGACGAGCGTACAGCGCATGGACCCGTGGAGTACAGTTGATGATATGACACAGGGTAATGCGGGCTTGCGTCGTCAGATCGCTTTACGTTATCTGGCTGACGGGCTTCAGATTCATACGGACGATATTATTATCACTAATGGTGCGCTGGAGGCATTAAATTTATGTCTGATGGCAGTGACGCGTCCGGGAGATGCCGTGATCATCGAGTCGCCTGCTTTTTATGGTGCACTACAGGCGCTTGAACGCATCGGGTTACGTGCTATTGAAGTGCCGACGCACCCGCGTGATGGGATTGATTTGCCTGCATTGGAATCCGCTTTATTTACGCATCAGGTCAAAGCATGCTGGCTGATGACCAACTTTCAGAATCCGCTGGGCAGTTTGATGTCGGATGAAAAAAAGCGCGATCTGGTGGCGTTGCTGACGCGTTATGATGTACCGTTGATTGAAGATGATGTCTACGGGGAATTGTATTTTGGGAATAATCGACCTGTTCCTGCCAAGGCATTTGATACCACGGGTATTGTGATGCATTGTTCTTCTTTTTCGAAATGCCTGGCTCCCGGTTATCGGGTCGGGTGGGCAGTGCCCGGCCGGTATACGCAGGCTGTTGCCCGTCATAAGCTGACGACCACGTTATCTGTCTGCGCTCCGGCACAACTGGCATTATCTGAATATTTAGCAAAGGGAGGTTATGACCGTCATCTGAGGCAATTGCGACATGCTTTATCCGTTCAGCAAAATACATTTATGCAGGCTGTCGTGCGATATTTCCCGGCAGGTACTCGTGCTACACGACCACACGGGGGGTACTTTTTGTGGCTGGAGTTACCGGAAGCTGTTAATGCACTAGAAATTCATACGCAATCATTACTATTGGGAGTGAGCATTGCGCCCGGCCCGCTGTTTTCGGCACAGCGGGCATTTACGCATTGTTTGCGTCTTAATTACGGGCATCCGTGGGATGTACGTATGCAGACTGCGGTGGCGACGTTAGGTAAATTGGTATCAGCTGCTGCTCAAGTATAAAAAGAAAGGAAACCGGCATAGTTCGTCAATTCCCTCTTTTTTTTATGATCCTGTGATCATGGCGATGTGTTGATGTGACTGTGGCCAGGTCTGGTGGGGAGAATGTGGTTTAGTGTGTCGTGTATTGGTGTGCAAAATTGTTTTTCCGCCAGTGACGAGTTTGAATGTATCAACCAGTTGTGCCAGCTTGATTGCCTGTTGTTGCATGTTTTCGGCAGCGGCTGCCGCCTGCTCAACGACAGCGGAATTTTGCTGAGTGATACTGTCCATTTCAGTGATTGCCTGATTCACTTGCTCGATACCTTGCCGCTGTTCCTGGCTTGCGTTGGTGATGTCGCTCATGTAGCCGGCTACCTGTTTTACCTGTAATACAATTTCATTCATGGTTTTACCGGCGTCATCGACTAACTTGCTGCCAATTTCTACTTTGTCGACGGAATCACCGATTAAGCCTTTTATTTCTTTGGCTGCCGCTGCCGAGCGTTGTGCCAGATTACGTACTTCTGAGGCAACAACAGCAAATCCGCGCCCTTGTTCACCGGCACGTGCAGCTTCTACAGCTGCATTCAGAGCCAGAATATTCGTTTGAAAGGCAATTCCGTCAATAACACCGATAATATCAACGATTTTACGTGAGCTATCTTTGATTGATCCCATTGTACCCACCACCTGACTGACTGCTTCCCCGCCTTTGATTGCTGTTACTGATGCCATGCTGACCAGCCGGTTTGCTTCGTGCGCATTGTCGGCATTTTGTTTAACTGTGCTGGTTAGTTCTTCCATGGAGGAGGCGGTTTCTTCCAGTGAACTGGCCTGAGATTCAGTACGGGCAGAAAGATCGGCATTACCGGTTGCAATCTCTGCTGCTCCTGTATTTACAACATCGGTTGCTTCTTTGATTTGTCCGACCAATAATTTCATATTGGTTTGCAATACACGCAGGGACTGAATCAGTTGTGTTATTTCGTCATTGCCATGAGCGACCATTTTACCGGTTAAATCACCTGCACTCATTTGCTCAATATCTTTTTTAATGCGTTGAATTGGCACCACCATGGTGCGGTAGAGTAAAAAGCCGAATAGTAGTGCTATTGCAATACCTGCCGTAGATATGATACCTGACCACCACTGAAATTGAGCACCGCCCGCGATGGTACCAAACAGATTGCTGGCAAATAAAGTGATTAGTACGCCAAACGCTATTTGTATTTTGGTGTTGATTGACAGATTATTCAGAAAATCGAAGCTGTGAGATAAGGAACGATGTATGACTGCTCCCTGATAGACGCTGATTTCTTTACTGCCGTTTTTGATGAGGCGATATGCTTGTTCGGCGGCTTCTACTTGTGCCCGGCTGGGTTTGATCCGGACCGAGGTATAACCGACCATTTTTCCATTTTCCAACATTGGAGCAGCATTGGCTTCAACCCAGTAAAAATCACCGTTTTTACACCTGTTCTTCACCATCCCGGTCCATGCTTTGCCATTTTTAATGGTGTTCCAAAAATCGGCAAATGCTTCGGCAGGCATATCAGGATGGCGCACGATATTTTGCGGTGATCCGATGAGCTCTTCTTCTGAAAATCCGCTGATGTTACAAAAATCCTGATTAACGTAGGTGATATTGCCTGACAGGTCGGTTTTAGAAACGACTGTTTCGGTGTCTGTTAATATGTATTCGGTGTCTGTGACCGGTAAGTTGTTTCGCATTTTGCACTCCTTGAGTGGGTTTACCGCCATTGCCAATAGTTTCTAATTGGAAACTATTGGTATTTATGCGCATGACGGTAACGCTCTGGAATAATTCTGTCTATTACACCTTGGTACTATACGGCAGAAAATTCGCTATCAGCCGGCGTTGCGATGTACTGGTGCGAGGCTCGTTCCATCAGGTGCACCAATCCGGCTACGGATTTTATTTTCATTTTTGTCATGACACGCGCACGATGAATCTTGACTGTTTGTATCGAAATGCTTAATTCATCTGCAATTTGTTTATTTAATTTTCCGGTGATGATCAGATTCAGTACATCATTTTCACGCGGTGTCAGGCTGGCCAGTCGCTGACGAATATCGTTGATTTCTATTTCATTCAGGATTATACGCTTATTTTTTTCGCAGGCATCCCGTACGGCTGTCAGTAGTCTGGCGCTTTGAACCGGTTTGGTCAGGAAGTCAGCTGCGCCTGATTTCATCGCCTGTACACTTGTGTCAATGTCGCCGTTTCCGGTTAAAAATATGATAGGTAATTTACTGCCGAGCTTTGTTAATTCGTTTTGAAGTGCTATGCCGTTCATTTCCGGCATAGATAAATCCAATATCAGGCAGCCCGGTTGTGTGGTGCAGCCGCTGTTTAGAAAATCCTGTGCTGATTCAAAACAGGTGGTCTTAAAACCAGCCAGACCCAGCAGGCGTGAAATAGCTTTAAGCACTGCCGGCTGGTCGTCCACCAGAAAGATACGGGGTATGTTGTTCATATCGTCTCGGTTATTAATACTGGGAAGCTGACATGAAAACTGGCCCCGTGCTCAGGGTTATTTTCCGTCCATAATCGTCCGCCATTGCTATCAGCGATATTGCGGCAGAGTGACAGGCCGAGCCCCATGCCGCGTTCTTTCGTGGTGTAAAAAGGATCGAAAATTTTCTCAAGTACATCGGTTGCAATGCCCGGTCCATGATCAATGACTGAAATCTGCAGTGTTTTATTTTCGATGAAAGCGGTACGCACAATAATATGGCGTTGCATGGTCTCTAACGATTCCATTGCATCACAGGCATTTATAATGAGGTTGATGATGACTTGTTCGATTTGCACCCGATCGACATTGATGGCAGGTAGTCCAACAGCCAGATCGGTTTGCAGTGTGACATTACGATTAATCATGTCATTACGCAAAATCCGGAATACGTCAGTGACGAGCGTATTGATATCTACGCGCTGACTTACCATCTCACGTTTACCAAACAGCTGGCGCAAATGGCGGATGATTTCACCGGCACGATTGTCTTCATCTACGATGTCCTGCAAAATATCGCTGATAATCTGTTCGCCTCCGCCGTTTTGTGCAAGGTAGAGTTGTGCCGCTTCGGCATTACTCAGAATTGATGTGAGCGGCTGATTTAATTCATGTGCCAGCGCGCCGGACAATTCACCAAGCATGGCAAGACGGGAAAGATAGGTTACTTCCATTCGTTTTGCGGCAATGTCAAGTTCACTGAATTCCAGACGATCAGAAAGTTCTGATGCGTGGGATTCTCGTTTTTGCCGGTCAACTTCGCGCTCGGTAATATCTCGGATGATGCAAATAACGGTATCTTCTGTGCTGCGGGCTACCCGGGCTTCGAAATGCCGTTCCTGTCCGTCGCGCATAGTCAGAGGATAGTGCATCTCTTGCATTGCACCGGAATGCAGGGCACTGGTAAATGCATTTGCCAGTAAAGTAGCGACTGATCTGGGGAAAATATCTTCAACGCGTTGGTGAAGAAATATTTCCGGCATGGTATCCAACAGGCTTGGGTCAGATGCATGGCAGGCCAGAATTTCGCCATTTTGACGAATCGTTAAAATAAGATCGGGGATAGCACTGATGAGAGCCCAGTTTTTATCATGACTTTCTTTGAGTATTTGCTCTCCTTTTTTTCGTTCACTGATGTTGCGTACGACCGCTACATTAATGGCTTTTCCGCTAAAGTAAACGAGTCTGGCATTGATTTCTACCGGGATAATTGTTCCGTCCTTTTTTATGTGTGCGGTTTCAAAGACCAGGTTACCGTATTCGCGCACGGATTTTACACGCTCGGCGATGTATTTTATAAATTCGGGAGCACTGATGTGTTGTGGCCCCATGGTCAGGAATTCTTCTTCGGTGTAGCCGTAGTGTTCACATGCGGCACGGTTGACTTGTGCAAATTTAATGGTATTGATATCAATAAAAAAGACGGCGTCTGAGATGGCGTCAAATAATGCACGAAACTGGTTTTTTTCGTTGATGAGCGCTAATTCATTTTGCTTATCTAGTGTAATGTTGCGGACGAGTCCGACAAATTGAGAGTGTGTGCCGGAACGCATTTCGGTCACAGCAAGGTACATAGAAAAAATGCTGCCATTGTTACGTTGTCCATGAATTTCGCATCCGCTCTTACCATTTTTTGGCGTTGCCGGCATCTGGATCGTGCGCAGGTAGAGGTTGAAGTCATGAATGGATGAGTCGGCAATCAACATGCTTACATCATGCCCCAGCATGTCAGTTGGTGCATAGCCAAACAAGCGGATTGCGGCCGGATTGGCCAATAAGATCATACCCGTGCCATCAAAAGCGATAATGCCGTCCATTACCGTATCCAGTACTGCCTGCAGTCGTTTTTTTTCTGCGTGATAAAGCGTCGCAATATCATTCAGTTGTTTTCTGCTTAGCTCATCTTCAACGGTCTGCGCAAGATCAAGAAGTTGCCGGATTTGTTCATTTGTAAGAGTGCGCGGTTTATGGTCAATGATGCATAGTGTGCCGACATGATAGCCGTCGGATAACGACAGGGGTACCCCTGCGTAAAATCGGATGTGTGGCTGGCCAGTAACCAGTGGGTTATCAGAAAACCGCTCGTCGTTTAGGGTATCTTGCACGATAAAAATAGTATCATGCAAGATGGCATGGCCACAGAATGAAATGCTGCGGGGTGTTTCCGTCAGGCCTAATCCCTGGCGTGATTTGAACCACTGTCTGTCACCATCAATCAGGCTGACCAGGGCAATGGGTACGTCAAATAATGTGCTGGCAATACGAGTGATTCGATCAAAGCATGGTTCGGCCGGTGTATCCAAAATATTCAATGCGCAAAGGGAAGCAAGACGACCAGTTTCGTCGTCGGGAATTAGCGGAATGTGCATGTGAATGGCCCCGTTGGCTCAAAGGAATCGAAAGTTCCATCCTACACCAAGGGCACTGGCGGCGGAAGTATTCCGGTATCAGAATTTTTGTGAAAATAAAATTTGTACTGATGAGCCTGTCTTACCCGATCTTGATGTAGCGTATTCTGGTTCAGTAGCTCAGCGCTGAGGTTCCGTTGGTTTGTGACAGGTATGCGTAGATAGTAAAATAAAGATATGCAGGGTTTTGATACTGCGTAGAATAGCTGTTTTGAATTAATCTGAGCTGACATAATGAAAAAAACCGGAATGGCAAAAAGCACTGCAAAAAAATTGATGGGAAAAATGCTTGCTCCCGGCGCTCCCGGTTTTGGTCACGTGGATGTAGCAACAGTAAATCGACGTGAACAACGTAAACTTGATCAGGCCTTGGGTCTGGTACCATTTGCAACTAAATTACATTCTGAACTGGTTCAGCAATTAGAAGCAGGTGCGAAAGCACGTGATCTTGATATTGGTGATTTTATTACAGAAATACTGATAAAAGGGCTTTCTGCATAACGAGGTAGTTACGCCTTCATTTTTATTAAAATGAAGGCGTTTTTTTCTTTTTTTAAATGCATCAATTGGTAGTACCAACTCATGAAAAATATACTGATATTACTGGGGATTATTTTAGTTATTCCGGCACAGGCCGAAGAATCTGAATTTTGTAGGAATATGTGTTCGTCCGAGAAAAAAGAGTGTCGTAATCAGGCACTGGAAAAAACAAAATACGATACCGATCCGCCTGTTCAATCTGCACCGAGAAGTACGTCTCCCGGTAGTGGTTTTTACCAGAATGAGGAATCGGTTAATTTTCAAAACAGACGGATGGAAAGGATGCATGCATGTGAAGACCATTATTTTAAATGTACAAATGCATGTACCAGAGATGCTTCATTAAATACGAAAAGTAAGGCGAATAATCGCTGACTTGTGGTGGTGTAACTTGCCACCATTTTATACGTCAGTCCGTTGCAGACCTTGCGATTTTTTGATTGCGTAATATGCATAAAAGATCGCAGGCAATATGCGCTGCTGCCAGCGCCGTGATTTCGCTCTGATCGTAGGGTGGCGATACTTCTACGATATCGGCTCCGATCAGGTTAACCGGCCCCATGCCGCGAATAATGGCCAGCGCCTGTGCTGAACTGAGTCCGCCGGCAACGGGTGTCCCCGTGCCGGGTGCGAAAGCCGGGTCAAGACAATCAATGTCAAAAGTCAGGTAAGCCGGCCGTGTGCCGACAATCGATAAGATAGCTTCTATGCTTGTTTCAACACCATTAGTATGCACCCAGGGCGCATTGATTACGTTGAAGCCCATAAAATCGTCATTCCATGTACGTAAGCCGATTTGTACTGAGGTGGCCGGGTCAATAAGTCCTTCCTTTACCGCTTTATAGAACATAGTGCCGTGATTCAGTGAATCGGGATTATCGTCTGGCCACGTGTCGCAATGCGCATCGAAATGAATCAGGGACAGTGGTTTTCCATATCTCTCTGCATGTGCTTTTAGGAGTGGGTAGGTGATGAAATGGTCTCCGCCAAACGTCAGCATTTTGGCTTTGCTGGCAAGAATTGTCCGCGCATGTCCGACAATGGCTGCCGGAATGGATAGCGGGTTGTGTGCGTCTATCCAGCAATCGCCGTAATCAATAACAGCCAGTTCCTGAAAGGGATCAAATCCCCACGGAAATGGCATGAGTTCAGCTAATTGTACGCTTGCGGCGCGTACTGCTGCCGGTCCGAGTCGGGCACCTGGCCGGAAGGTAGTTGCCAGGTCAAGCGGGATTCCTGAGATGGCGACATCGACATCAGTCAAATCACGGCTATAGGTGCGGCGCATGAAGCTGAGTACGCCTGCATAAGTATTCTCGGTGCAAGAGCCGTACAGGGAAGTGCGGCGAATGGCGCCATCGCCCATGATCGTTGTCGTCATTTTATTTTTCCGGATTCGTATTTATTGTCATTTAATCTCAGCGCTAATGAGTTCATATTCATTAATAATTTTCATATTAATGAGTGGCTTTTGGCATTGTCATCTGAGCTGAATTCGAATAATACTTTGGTAAAACGCCAATGTATAATGATGTTTTTTTCTTGATTGATTAGTTTTTTTAATACTATGAAAAATAGATTACCACCGCTCCAAAGTTTAATCGCCTTTGAATCAACTGCCAGACTGGGCGGACTGACACGTGCAGCGGAAGAGCTGTCATTGACGCAGTCAGCGATAAGCCACCAGATTCAACATCTGGAGAGCTGGGTTGGTCAGCCCTTATTTCGCCGGATTGGCCGGGGCGTCAGACTGACTGCGGCCGGTGAATTGTTTTGTGAAACGGTGCGTAATACACTTAAAACTCTCAGAGACGGGCGAGAGCGTATTGAGCCTTATCGTAATATGGATTCGGTGTTGCTGGCATGTTCTTCCGATTTTGCGGAAGGCTGGCTTATGCCAAGATTACCATCGTTGAAAGAGTGTTATCCTGACATGGAAATTTGGCTGATTACTAAGGAGGAGTTGCGGGATATTGATCGGATTGATGTGGATCTGATCGTGTCGGTGCAATCGCTGGAGAGCACTGAACTGATATCAGTTCCCCTTCTGGCCGACCGTGCGATAGCGGTATGCGGGCCGTTGATGGCGTCACGTTTATTGGCTTTGCCATTTCCGGATGTGCTTATGGCAGCTCCTTTGATCATGGATGAGCATCGTCCTGAATGGGCTCCTTGTCTGGCTGAAGTCCGACAGGGGGGGGATGTGCCACATCGCAGTATTACGGTTGATGATGCACGCCTGTTATTACATTCAGCTGTACACGAATTGGGTATTGCAATGGTATCGCAGTTGCTGGCTGCGGTGGCATTACAGCAGGGACGGCTCGTGTTATTGCCGCAAATCCCAGGCTTTCCTTTGTCCGGTCTGTGGCTGACTAAGTCGCGCCTGACTCCGCGTACTCCGGCGGTAGAAATTGTTTTTGACTGGCTGTGTGCCGCTGCAACTGCTGTCGTTTGATTATCCGGTACAGCAGGATAGTAATTCCGTCGTAATGTCATATTTAGCTTTCACTTTCACGCGTGAAAGCTAGTATGCCAAGCCTGTTAAGTTAGCTAAGACGGGGTAATTAAATTGTTATCTTTGTTCCTCAATGATAATTGAGACAAAGCCTGAATATTGCGGGCTGGTTGTCATTGCAACAACTCGATATCCGTTTTCATAAATCTGGTAGATGGATCGTTTTCCGAGATGTTCACAGGTAAATTCTACTAATGGATCCAGTGCCATCCTGGTACCCAGAGCGGCCCAACAGCTTCCTCCTTTTTGCGGGGTAGCAGAAATGGATGCGTAGGCGCTTAAAATGATGCCTATCGTTGTCAGAACACAAGCATAGATAATGGTTTTTAACATGTGAGTTCTCCAGATGGTTTTGCATGTGAGCATGGCACTACCACTGGGTAAAGTACGATATTGTGGTGTTATATTCAAATTGTTTTTAAATAATCTTGTTGTTTATTTTATGAAATTAATTTTTGATTGCTTATCACGCATCAGAAAATCTTGTTAAGGTCATGTATTTCAGATAATTGAAAGTTCAGTTTTTTTCGTTGTCATAAGCGGCGCCATAGTGCCCGTTGTTATAGCCGGTATATTCGCCGAAATATTTTTCTGTTTTAGTGAAATCAAGTTGATTGAGTACGATGCCTGGCATGTGTCCCTGGGCGCGTACCAGGCGTTTTAATCCGCGTTGTGCCAGTGGGTATGGCGTGCTGCCGGCTTTGACTACAAAAATTAATTCGGTGGCCAGTTGTGCCAGTGTGATGGCATCACCGACAAGTTCTGCCGGCGGGCTATCCATCACAATAATATCGAATTGGCGGCTTAACTGACCCAGTAAATCCTTGAAATGTGAAGATAAAATCAGTTCTTGTGGCTTTTTAGGAAGCAGGCCTGCGGTGATAATAGCGAGCGGACTGCCTTCAATATTGTGGATACATTCAGCCAGAGTCGCCGTACCCGTCACTAAATTGGACAGGCCTTTGGTGTTATTGGGTAAGTGCAGAAATTTTGCCAATGCAGGATGGCGCATATCGGCATCAATCAATAAAGTTTTTTTTGTTTGTGCATGGGCGAGAGCGAGGTTGGTCGCGATTGTGGTTCTTCCTTCTCCCGATATACTGGATGTAATAAGAATAATTCTGCAGGCAGTTTCCATTGGTGATAACAATATCCAGGCACGGGCTGTACGTATTGATTCGGCGTACAGCGAAGCTGGGGAATGAATTAGCATGGTTGCCATTAAACTGTCGTTAATTTTTTTTCCGGTTAATAGTGGCAATGCCGTCAGTACAGAAGGGGCGAGTCTGGATTCGACATCGGCACAGGTATTGAGTGTTGTGTCTAGTAAATCCGTTAGCATCGCGATGACGGTAGCGCCGAGCAGACCCAAAACGAAGGCCTCTGTAATAAGCAGCAGTTTTTGTGGTTTGGCTATTTGAATGGCAGGCTTGCCTGCATCGATAATCCGGGCTACCGGCGCTTCAAAATCGCCGGATACATTCATTTCTTTGGCACGTTTAGAAAATAGTTCATAAATTTGTTTATTTGCTTCCACTTCCCGCAGTAATACGTTGAGCTGAAATTCCTTGCGGTTCATTGTTTGTACTGAGCCGCGCGCCTGTTCCAGTGCCAGTTGTAAAGTAGCGACGGTGCCGCGCGCGACTTCATATTCGCGTGTGACGCTTGCCACTACGGTATCGGTCTGGTGTTTGACGTTCGCGCTGGCTGTTTTAAATTCACCCTCTGCCTGCACGTATTTTGGATGCTTTTTTTCGTAACGCTGTGCAATTTCAGCCAAATTTCGTTCTGCCTCAGCCTGTTGTTTTAAGGCTTCTCCCACAACAGGGTTGTGTATTACCGCAGGCAGGGATGATAAATCTGCCCCATTCTCAGCAAATTTAACTTGATTATAAGTATTTTGTGCTTCAGCTAAACGTACGCGGGCACTCATCAAATGCTGGGTCGCCTCTTCAAATTGTCTGCCTGTGCCGCCCTGTGAGGCGCTTTGGACATCAATAATGCCTTCTTTATCACGGTATGCCTGTAACCGGATTTCTGATTCGTGGAGTTTATCGCGAATTGATTCCATTCTGTTTTGCAGCCAGTTACTGGCTTTCTGGCTGGTCTGGAAATGTACATCCATATCGGTATCAATGTAGACACTCGCCATCGTATTGACCACTTTTGCCGCTAATATTTTATCTGATGATTCGAATGACACTTTGATTAGCGTGCTCAGGCGGATAGGTTCAACCAGCAGTTGTGCACTGAACTGATCCAGGATGGCTGCTGCCAGCGTTTCTTCAGTCCAGGCAGCAGGCGCTTGCTTTTCAGTGCCTAGTATCACCAGCATTTTTCGCAACAGGGATGTGTGTTCACGCGGGTCAAATTCGGCATATTCCCATAATTTTAATCTGATAATTGTCTTGATTAAGATGTCGGGAGAACGCAGAATTTCCATTTGCGTGACGATGTAATCATTTCTATCAGTCAGTCCGCTGGAAATATCCTCTATGGACAGTACTTTGGATTTTCCGGCATTAATCAGTAAAGTCATAGTAGACCGGTAAAATGGCGTCATAGAAAAAACGACTGCTGCCGTGAGTGATGCCAGCATGATTGCAAAGACTAAAATCGTCCATTTTTGTTTGGCAATGCTACGCCCGTATCTGATAAACCCCAGATGAATTTCACGTGTCGGCATCATGGGGTAAGCCTGTGGTATGCCGGGGATCTGATCGTGGTAATCGCTTGATTTCATCGAATATAGTGTTTGGAAAATGTAGATAAATTTTAATGAAATGGTTTTTCATGCGTTATGCAGAGAATGGAATTATGTAAATTAAAAAAAACTCTCTTCCACAGTAATGATGTCACCGGGATAGATAAAGGTATCCATCGTCGCTTTTTCGGCTGCTTTCGCATCACTTTTATCGTGTATTACGATAATTTCGCTCGTTGAGGCACGTTCTCTGAGGCCTCCGGCCAGTGATGCTGCTTTTCGTACGGTTAATCCAGGCAAAAAAGGGTAGCTGCCCGGTTTTTCTACCATGCCATTAATATAAAAAGGGCGGTATTCATCGACTTGTACTGACACGCGCGGATTAACCAGATAGTTACCACGCAAGTTATCGGCAATCAGCCGTTCCAGTTCTCCCACCGTTAATCCTTGTATTCGCATTTCACCCAGTACGGAGTACGATATCGTGCCGGCATCGGTTAATTTTATTTTGTCTTTGCTTAAATCATCTTCGCCGAATACAACGATATTAATGACATCTCCTGAGCCAAGACGGTAGGCGGAATAAAGCTGAGCAGATGTATCGGCCTCTGTTGTACCTGATAAAGTGGCCGTATTGCCTGGCAGTTGCATCTGTGCCGAACTGGCGGCAACATAAAAAATAAACAGAATGAAAATAAATCGCAATTTCATAATACATCCATGCTAATGAAAGAAAGAATGCCACTGCACCTTACAAGCTGCCCATTACGTTCAAAAATAGTATATTTCGGATAAATGGAATGTCGGCCTGGGTTGAGCTACGTCGTGTTTGTGTAAATCCCACGCCCAGCTTTAACCAGCGGCGCAACAGATAGTCCGCTTCTACACTATAGCTGGTCGTACGGTCTTGTCGTACTGCGCCATAGTAGTCCGAAGTCGTCTGTATCAGATTTAAGTGACTTTGCGCAAAAGCGGACCACGAATGAGTCCAGTCGGCTTCAAAGGTACGATTGACTATGTATTGACCTTCTCCGCTCGAATCGGAACACACCTGAGTCGTGCTCAATTCCAGTGCGGATGTGCGTAACGGGCTCCAGTTAAATTTGCCATCCCAGTTGAGTCCCGAATAGTTACTGTAATCAGAATCAATGAAATTTTTCCGGACTGCACCAATCTTGAAACTGGCAGACGTAAAGGTATTGGCGTGCCAGATTATGCCCAGCAACAGGCGACGATCTGTATTGGTGTTGGGAGAGGTACTTAACTGGTAGTCTGAGTTGATTTGTCGTACTTCGATTAGCAAAGATGTGGCGGGTGCAACACGATAAATAAAGCGCGTTGCCAGATCGCTTTCATCCAGATTATAGCCAGCCGTGGTTTCCGGATTATTGACATAGCGTTTGTGTTCCAGCATAGCTTCGGTTTCTATCCTGCCAATTGCGCCATCAGATCCATAAGTGAATAAGCTGGAAATAGTGGATGCGTGCCATATATCCGGTGATGGTGATAAGTTGTGGTCAGTTGATCCGCGTGGATCACTGTCTATATCCAGTCCCAGGTTCCAGCCTAGTTTGGCTCTGTGTGTAAACAGCATGTCGCCAGCCAATTGAAATTGATGGTGATCGGTATCGTCGACGGGGCTTGTGCTATAGCGCGTGTAGTTACCCTGATAACTGGCTGTGTATCGGTTACCGTGATATTTTTCTTCTATCACAATATTAGGTTGCAGGTTTTCCAGCGGTGATGTGATGACACTGCTGTTCGTACCGATGATATTGCTGTTATTACCCACATAAAGCAATGCTGACGGATAAATAAATAAACCATTAATTTTTATTGGTGCCCCTATTCCATGCGCTGTCATGGAACCGGGCTGGATCGGTGAGCCTTTTCCCAGCGCATACTCCGGCACTAGCGCCAATTCTCCCGGACTAAGCAATTCATTTGATGTAGTTACACTGTTGAGTAGTGTGCTGCCGGATGCGTCTATTTCTATTGCGGCCGGCTGACTGGTTAATGTGGCCAGAATAAACGGCGATCCAATTACAGGGTCAGGTATTTCTTGTGAAGCCGGAGCGGGTATTGTGCTTATTTTCTGATTTGCGTACTGATCTGTATTTTTGTCGTCATTTTTTTGTGTTTGTGGTGCTTCTTGTGCCTTCGATGAAAAACATGACACCATAAGTAAGGTAGTGATACAAAAATAAAATCCATAATTTTTTTGTTTCATATCCCGGCCATTGTTTAGTGAAAATGCTTCGTTAAAACTGATTAGCGCTGAATACTATTTTGCGTAATTCAAATTTCATCAAAAAAATGACCGGATATTTCTATGGCTACGGCACCTGTTTTTGCTTTTTTTTTCGTTATTAATTTCATGAAAAAACTAATGTCTGTGTAGTGGAATTTTCAAGAAAAAAAGCAACGGATATCAAAGTAAAAGAGTTTAAATGAGATTCCTCATTATAATATTCAGGTAAGCGGAGCACAAATTTTTACTTATTGTTTCTTATTTAAGATGTTGATTTAAATGATTATTTATTGAGATGTCCGCCATAATCTGCCGCTTTTTTATGAACCTGTAATTTACCAGTTAGAGTACGCCATGCAACAGCTCACCACACATACACGTATCGGCATTATTGGTCTTGGCTATGTGGGGCTACCCTTAGCGGTTGAATATGGAAAGCATTACTATACCGTCGGATTTGACACTAATCAGCAGCGCGTGCATGAACTTCAATGTGGTCACGACAGAACGCTGGAAGTTACTCTTGCTGAGCTCAAGGCATCCACACATTTGCGCTATTCAACTAAGCTGGATGATCTGCGTGATGCAACCGTGTTTATTGTGACGGTTCCTACGCCTATTGATAAACATAAGCAACCTGATTTATCTCCGCTAAAAGCAGCATCCGAATTAGTGGGTCAGGTCATTAAAAAAGGCGATATCGTTGTTTTTGAATCGACTGTGTATCCTGGCGCAACAGAAGAATATTGTGTCCCGATTATTGAATGCAATTCTGGTTTGTACTTTAACCAGGATTTTTTTGTCGGTTATAGCCCGGAGCGAATTAATCCGGGCGATAAACAACACCGGCTTACAACGATTACTAAAATTACTTCGGGTTCAACCCCGGAAGCCGCAGATTTTGTTGATGCATTGTATGGCCATATTATTGTGGCAGGTACGCACAGGGCGGCGTCAATTAAGGTAGCAGAAGCGGCAAAGGTCATTGAAAATACACAGCGTGATCTGAATATCGCACTGATGAATGAATTAGCTATTATTTTCAATAAAATGGGAATAGATACGGAAGAAGTGCTTAAGGCTGCCGGAACAAAATGGAATTTTTTACCTTTTCGGCCAGGTCTTGTCGGTGGGCATTGTATTGGTGTCGATCCTTATTATCTGACGCATAAAGCGCAGTCTATTGGTTACCATCCTGAAGTTATATTGGCAGGCCGTCGTATTAACGACAGTATAGGTAGTTATGTTGTGGGTCAGTTGGTTAAACAATTGCTGCAATGTCGTATTCAGGTACGCGGCGCAAAAGTACTGGTGATGGGACTGGCATTTAAGGAAAATTGCCCCGATATACGCAATACCCGTATTACGGACATCATTAGCGAATTGGCTGATTACAATATTGATGTTGATGTTTATGATCCGTGGGTTAGTTGTGCCAGTGCACAACATGAATATGGCATCACACCTGTGACTGCGCTGATCTCCGGGACGTACGATGCCATTATTCTGGCCGTAGCACATCATCAGTTTAAAACATTGGGCGCAACCGGGTTGCGTGCTTTGGGTAAGCCTGAACATGTTTTATACGACCTAAAATACATATTAGCCAAATCTGAATCGGATTTGCGTCTTTAGTCTTAAACACTTCTGAATTCTCTTTCTGTATCGCATTAATATGACCCGACTGGAACAACTTTATACAGATCTGGCCCTTAATCCCAGACGCTGGCTGGTGACTGGTTGTGCCGGGTTTATTGGCTCTAATTTACTGGAAACACTGTTAAGACTGAATCAGCATGTGACTGGGCTGGACAATTTTTCTACCGGGTTTCAGGCTAATCTGGACGAAGTAAAATCCATCGTTTCTGCAGAGCAGTGGGCGCGTTTTCATTTTATTGAAGGTGATATTCGCCGTGTACAAAGTTGCCGGGATGCTGTACAGGGGGTTGATTATGTGTTGCATCAGGCGGCTTTAGGTTCAGTGCCGCGCTCTCTGGAAGATCCGCTGACAACGAATGAAGTTAATATCAGCGGATTTTTAACTATGTTGGTTGCTGCACGTGATGCCGGTGTCAGGTCATTTGTGTATGCTGCTTCCAGTTCTACTTACGGTGATCATCCCGGTTTGCCTAAGGTGGAGCATCGTATTGGTCAGCCTCTGTCGCCTTATGCGGTGACAAAGTATGTTGATGAGTTATATGCATCTGTATTTGCACGCTGCTATGGGTTTAATAGTATAGGGTTGCGTTATTTTAATGTGTTTGGCCCACGGCAGCATCCGGAGGGGGCTTATGCTGCTGTTATTCCGAAATGGATTGCAGCGATGCTGGCTAACGACGATATTTTTATTAATGGTGACGGTAGCACCAGCCGTGATTTTTGTTATGTACAAAATGCGGTGCAAGCGAATCTGCTGGCTGCCATAGCGCCCTTATCCAGTAATAACCAGGTCTACAATATTGCGGTGAGTGATATCACCAGTTTATTGCAGCTTATTGATTATCTCCGGCAAGCTTTGCGTGAGAATGGTGTTCATTACGATAAACCTGCACATCACCGGGATTTTCGTCGGGGTGATGTACTGCATTCGCAGGCGAATATTAATAAAGCCCGGCGTATGCTGGGCTATGCCCCGCAATGGCGATTGGTGCAGGGTATCAAAGCAGCAACACCATGGTATATCGCATCCGCACAGAAAAAATTGGTTAAATGTAGTCAGGTCAAAGCTAAAAAATGAAATTAGCCCGGATAAAGCAGAGACGGTTTTTTTTTACTAAACTGCAGAAACAAGGAGATTTTACTTTTTGCCGATGAACAGTATTGGTAAGGTTAATTTACTTAGGTTGTCCTTCGAAGCACATAACACGGCACGTCTGCACGGCGCACTGTATTTAGGGACGGTGTCAGGATCAGGTATCGGTTCTGATACGATTGTGTAGAACTGACAGAGGTAGCCGGATGATGATCATAGTAATAGTGGCGATGGCCGTATCGTGGCTGCTGTGTTTTTTTCTTATTGCATTTAAGCATATTCATGAATCTTTTTCTGCTGATTTTACAGATTCAGGCCCGCAGAAAATGCATGCGAATGCAACGCCGCGTATAGGCGGTATTCCTTTATATATTGGTTTATTGGCAGGAACCGGGGTCATGGTGCCGGGAGAATGGCAGCATTTATGTTTGCCATTGATGATCAGTCTGTTTCCTGTCTGGGCCATTGGCACCCTTGAAGATATGAGTAAGTGTGTTGCGCCCCGTCTTCGTCTGATGATGGCATTTCTGGCGGCTTTGGCCGGATTTTATTTGCTGGACGCCAGGGTAACACGCGTGAGTATTTCTGTTATTGATGAAATGTTGGCGCATTATTGGGTTATCAGCGCTATTGTGACTATGGTGTCGGTGGGCGGAATGACGCATGCTATGAATCTGATTGATGGTTTTAATGGATTGGCTGGCGGAATTGCGTTGATGATGTTGTCTGTTTTGGCGTATGTCAGTCATCAGGTGGGCGATGTAATGCTGGTGGGATTTTGTTTGTCGCTTATTGGAAGCACCATCGGATTTATGTGTTGGAATTATCCCGGAGGGCGTATTTTTGCGGGCGATGGCGGGGCGTATTTGTGGGGCGTATTGATTGCTGAAATTGCTGTTATTCTGGTATGCCGTCATCCGCAAGTGTCACCCTGGTTTCCATTTTTGCTGGTTATTTACCCTCTTTGGGAGACATTGTTTACTATTTATCGCAGAAAAGTAGTGAGAGGATTGTCGGTGATTTTGCCGGATGCTGTGCATTTACATACGCTGATTTATAAACGATTAGTCAGGTATCAGGTTGGTTCAGGGCAGGCAATATATAAAACCAGGCGTAATGCCATGACATCGCCATATTTATGGATACTTGCTTCTTTTTCTGTGGTACCTGCCTTCTTTTTCTGGCGCGACACCCGGAGTCTGGTTTTGTTTTCTGTATTGTTTATTATTGTTTACTGCTATTTATATGCTGTTATTGTCCGATTTCAGGTGCCGTCCTGGCTGGTTATTCACCAGACACCAACGCCTGTCGTGTCATCTTCACTGAGTGGAAACCGGCTGCGATAACAGAATAAGCTGGTGGAAAACAGGTTTTTATTTTTAAATTTTTTTCTGATTGCTAATAGCAGAAATTGTATCCAGATAGGCTTGAATAACCTGTTTTTCATCGAATTCTTTTTCTATTTTTATTCGCCCTGCTATTCCCATTTTTCGGCATTCTTCCGGTGTTTTTTCCATCATTTCCACCATTTTTTGTGCAAGATCTTTTGCATTTTTAACCTGACACAATAAGCCGTTAATACCGGGTTCGACCACATCACGACAGCCGGGGGTATCACTGGTAATGATGGGGCGTTCCATAGCAGCGGCTTCCAGCAGCGTGCGCGGAATACCTTCCCGATATGATGGCAAAACAATGCAATCTGCTTCCGCCAGATAGGTTTGTACCTGATCCGTTTTACCCAGATAACGTAGAATGCCTTGTTGTTCCCATTCCATAATTTGTTGTAACGGTACCGAATTGGGATTGGCACAATCAACTGCGCCAAGTAGCTGGCATTCAAGCTGTTTTCCCTGCTGCCTGAGGATATTAGCCGCTTCGGCGAATTCGCAGATTCCCTTATCTCTGAGCATACGCGCTACCAGTAAAAATCGAAATGGCCTGTTTTCCCGAGCTGGTGGCGCGACAGGATTATAGGCTCCGGCATTGATGCCTGAACCGGGAATTCTCGCGGTAATATCCGCACGCACCAGGCCCGAGCTAATGAAGAGATTACGGTCATCTTCATTTTGGAAAAAGACCCGGTAGGACCGGTATAGTGCCAGCTTATAAAGTGTTTTGACGATACGGGTGATGATGCTTTCCTGAATAAACTGAGTTCCGAGGCCTGCGATATTATTAATAACCGGAATGCCTAGCAGTTGTGCTGCAAGTGAGCCATAGACATTGGGCTTGACGGTATAGCCCAGATAAACCAAGGGATGTTCTGTATGTAGCAGGTATATATAGCGCAAAAATAACAAAAGATCCGGTAGCGGCCGGGTTCTGTTGTTTTCCATCGGTAATGTAATGAATCGGTTCACGGATTTCTGTACCCGTGATACATAGTCATCGTCGGGGGCCAGGGCTAGTACTTCATAACCCTGGTCTGTCAATGTCTTGATGAGTCCTCTGCGAAAATTATAGATATTCCAGGCCGTATTAATAGAAATAACAATTTTCTTATTCATCATTGCATCGACAGGTGTTAGTACTGCTGAGCCGACTTGGTCAGTTAGCTGTATCTTAGGACAGATAATCAGCTTTACTTTTATTTCGATGCGATGTGTTCTATTTTGCCGACGATGTGTTATTGCCTGGCGTACGGTCAGTGGTATCGCTCAGATATTGTCCTGATATGTTGCATACGTGGTGTCATTTTGTGCCAGTGCCAGATCCAGGTTGTTGCTGGAGCTGTATATGTAAAAGATAACACCGCCGGTCCCGGCCAATAAGAGCAAAGTATAGGTAACGGTGCGCAACAGTTTCCTGTCGGATTTTTTTTTGTGATGTTGTGATATTATTTCTTCAGCCAGAGCCAGACTGACTTGATTCAGGTAGTGACGGATGCGTTGATTCATGGTTATCTCCTCGGTGTACATGGGATTATTATTTTTGTATTTGGTTGCATCTGTCAGATTGAAATTTGTTGATGGCATCGTCCATTTGACCGGTACTTGTTTGGACGGCGCCAATCTGATGATGTCAGTACTTCCCTTGGCATGCCCAAGCCCCGTTCAGCAATGATATTGCGTTGAATTTCGTTGGTTCCTGCATAAATTGTATCGGTACGATTAAATAAAAATAAGCTTTGTAACCCGTGGCGTAACTACACCGCTTACTGTGTATGTGCCATCCGTACCGTTAATTGCTTGTGCTTCGATAGTGTGCAGTCTTGCGCAATCCAGCCTGCGGCCGCTGGCAGAGAAAATGCTGCGCTGGCCAGATAAGGTGCCGTGCAGAGACGGCGACCCAGTTGTTCCATTAGTAAAGTACGTTCAAGCTGACCTATTCCCATTCCATTGTAGTGTTCCGGAATAGTCAGGCTGCACCAGCCGAGTTCGTGACGTATGGTGTTCCATAGTTCCGGGTCTGTTCCCCCATCGCTTTCTATGGCTTTTCTTAAGGAGGCAGAATCACTACATTTTGATAAAAAATCATCCGCTACTGCTTGTATCATGTTCTGATCTGAACTTAGTTTAAATTCCATTGTGCTATCCCATCATCATGAATTATCAACGCAGTGCATCGGATGATGCGTACAATGTTGCTCAACTATGCGTTGATTACAGATGTATGATTAGGCATTAATGGAGTAGTAACATCGTTCAAAAGAAGCATGTTTTGTTTATTTTGGCAATTTGATTGATCGGATTTATCGTAAGCACTCCATAAACAACAGATCAGCTCATGAAATGGCTATTTCTCAATAGCACTGGCTT
>CAIWPG010000262.1 GCA_903914535.1 uncultured Oxalobacteraceae bacterium | reverse complement strand
GAAACTAAACTTTAACACGGTTGATGCTTTGGAGATATCTAGATTGTCATTAGAAAATTCTCTAGATAGGTTGATTGAGGTGTTTTTGACTTCTTCCATCACCGCATACGTATGGGTTTCGCGCACGCCACCGAGTTGCAGCAGTGATTTGCCCAAAAAATCACGATAGGCATTCATGTCTTTAACCCGGGCTTTAACCAGGTAATCAAATCCTCCGGCAACCATATGACATTCCAGTACTTCCGGAATGGCCTGCACACCACGTTTGAATGCATCAAAGACATCCGGTGTGGTACGGTCCAGCACAACTTCAATAAAAACCAGCAGGGCGACATCCAGCAGTTGTGGGTTTAACTGGGCGGTATAACCCAGAATATAGCCGGATTCCTGCAATTTACGGACTCGTTCAAGACACGCTGCCGGCGACAGGTTAACCCTGGTTGCCAGTTCAACATTGCTGATACGGCCGTCATTTTGTAATTCGGCCAGAATTCTTTTACTGATTTTGTCGAGCATTAGAATTTCTCATATGTAAATTATATTTGGCGCAATTTTCTCACAAAATACTTTATTTTGCTAATTGGCCTAATTTCCAGAATTAATCATTACTGAACCTCGATAAAATCAATAAATAATTGATTTATAAAAATAATTTTAAATTCGAAATATTTACTACAATTTATTACGCCTGCCTCGCAGTCTTACGCCAACCAACGCCCACTTTACTTTATGACTCAACCATTTTCCTTTTTTCAAACTGAAATATTGCCCAGGCCATCTGAATTACGGCTGGCGGTGACCGAAGCATACCGACGCGATGAAACCCAGTCTGTCCAATTTTTACTGCAACAGCTGAATCAGTTTGAGCATGCCCCAATTCAGGAATTAGCCAAAAAACTGGTCAGTGAAGTGCGGCAGCAGCGTACCCGGGCTTCCGGCGTCGATGCTTTAATGCATGAGTTTTCGCTGTCTTCGGAAGAAGGCGTGGCATTAATGTGCCTGGCCGAAGCGTTATTGCGCATACCGGATCACCAGACCGTCGATCGTTTAATCGCTGACAAAATCAGTAAAGGTGATTGGAAGAAACACCTTGGCGAGTCGCCATCGCTGTTTGTGAATGCGGCGACCTGGGGTTTGCTGGTCACGGGAAAATTAGTTTCAACCAATAGTGAGCAAGGACTTACATCTGCTATCAGCAAGCTGATATCAAAGGGCGGTGAACCTTTGATTCGTAAAGGGGTCGATCTGGCAATGCGCATGCTGGGCAATCAGTTCGTTACCGGACAGACGATTCATGAGGCAATCAAAAACAGCAAAGACAATGAAAAGCGAGGTTATCGTTATTCGTATGACATGTTGGGCGAAGCAGCACTGACTGCCAAAGATGCTGCTTTTTATTATGCGTCTTATGAGGCAGCTATCCACGCCATCGGTAAAGCGTCAGACGGCAGGGGTATCAAAGACGGTCCGGGTATTTCAGTCAAACTTTCAGCATTGCATCCAAGATACACACGCAGCCAGCATCAACGGGTAATGCAGGAACTGTTACCCAATTTGAAAAAATTGTTGTTGCTGGCTAAACAGTACGACATTGGCCTTAATATCGATGCCGAAGAAGCTGATCGTCTGGAGTTGTCTTTGGATTTGATTGAGGCTATGGCATTTGATCCTGAGTTGGCAGGATTTGATGGTTTGGGCATCGTTATTCAGGCTTATCAGAAACGCTGCCCTTATGTTCTCGATTTTCTGATCGATCTGGCGCATCGCAGTAATCGTAAATTCATGGTGCGGCTGGTGAAGGGCGCTTACTGGGATTCTGAGATTAAACGCGCTCAGGTCGATGGAATGAGCGGCTATCCGGTCTATACCCGCAAGGTGTATACCGATATTTCCTATTTGGTTTGTGCCCAAAAATTGCTGGATGCAACCGATGTTATTTATCCGCAGTTTGCTACCCATAACGCATTGACTCTGTCCACTATCTATACCTGGGCCCAGCAAAAAAATATTACCGATTACGAATTCCAGTGTCTGCATGGCATGGGCGAAACGTTATACGACCAGGTCGTTGGCAGCGCTCATCTGAATCGCCCGTGCCGGATTTATGCGCCGGTGGGTTCACACGAAACGTTGCTGGCTTATCTGGTTCGGCGTTTGCTGGAAAACGGCGCCAATTCGTCGTTTGTGAATCAAATTGTTGATGAATCCATTTCACTCGATTCATTAATCATGAATCCGGTCGAGATTGCCGAAAAGCTGTCCTGTCGGCCACACGACAGTATTAAATTGCCGGTCAATATGTTTGGGATGGAACGCTTTAATTCGGCCGGTTTTGATTTTTCCAATGAACAGAACTTGCGCAATCTGGCCCGGGAAATTACACCGTTTTCTTCACATAAATGGCATGCCAAACCACTTTTACATGGTATTGCCAATGCCACTGCGAGTCATGTCATTAACAATCCTGCTGCATTTGATGATGTAGTCGGACATGTCGTTGAAGCCAACAGTCACGATGTTGAAATTGCTCTGCAGGCTGCAGCGACCCACGCCAGTGAATGGCAGAACACACCAATAAAAAACCGAGTTGCCTGTCTGAACAAAGCGGCTGATTTGCTTGAATCACACCGGGTTGAACTGATTGCTCTGGCCATACGTGAAGCAGGCAAATCGTTTCCGAATGCCGTTGCCGAAGTCCGCGAAGCGGTCGATTTTTTGCGCTATTACGCTGCTCAGGCAAGTACCTCAGACAAAACAGCGCCTTTGGGCCCGGTGGTCTGTATCAGTCCATGGAATTTTCCGTTGGCTATTTTTCTTGGTGAAGTCAGTGCTGCCCTTGCGGTTGGCAATGTGGTTCTTGCTAAACCAGCTGAACAGACTCCCTTGATTGCATTTCGCGCCGTGCAGATTTTGCATAAGGCGGGCGTGCCAACTGCTGCGTTGCAATTTCTGCCTGGTAAAGGTGAGACCGTCGGTGCCAGACTGGTTGGTGATGCACGTGTGAAAGGTGTGATTTTTACCGGATCAACCGAAGTCGCT
>CAIWPG010000261.1 GCA_903914535.1 uncultured Oxalobacteraceae bacterium | reverse complement strand
GTTTTGGGTGTGCTGGATGATGGTGTTGCCAGTTTGTCTGCCGTCGCATTATTGCATTTGCAGCAGGCGCAACTGGTGATTGGAGCCGGGCGTACTTTATTGCTCTTTAACCGGTATATTGCAGACAGTGCGCAGCGCTATGATCTGACTGGTGCTTTATCCCGGGTACCGGAATGGATACGACACGCGCAGGCAACCGGTTTGCGGGTCGTTGTGCTGGCGACCGGTGATCCTTTGTGTTTTGGCATCGCCGGGTATCTGGCATCGCGTTTATGCATTGAAGCGCTGGATATCATCCCTAATGTATCAACCCTGCAACTGGCTTGCGCACGTTTGGGTATGCCCTGGAATGCCATGAAGTTTGTATCGGTGCATAGCGGCGATACCGGAGAATGGGTGGTGGGCAGCGACGCATCTCATGGCCTGACACGGTTAATGTCAGATATCCGTCAGCACGACAGACTGGCGATTTTAACCAGTCCGGCAAATACACCTGCCCGCATTGCCCGTATGTTGGTTGCAGAGGGCTTACAGGATGATTTTGATATGGCGGTAGCAGAACGTCTGTGTCAGCCGGAGGAGCGCATTGTGTCTGGCATTAGTATTGCAGCTGCTGCCGGTATTCAGTTTGCCGAGACGAATGTGATGTTGTTATGGCGCACCAGTTTGCGTAAAGAGCCGGTTTTGTTCGGCCTGGCTGATGCCAGTTTTGAGCAGCGTCATCCGGAAAAAGGCTTAATTACCAAAAGTGAAGTACGTGCTGTATCGCTGGCACGTCTGCAATTGCGTGCAGATAGTGTGGTCTGGGATATCGGTGCCGGTTCTGGTTCAGTTGGTTTAGAAGCGGCACGTTTGTGTCGCAATGGCCATGTATATGCAATCGAAAAAAATCCGCTGGACATAGAAATTATCGGACGTAACCGCCGGGCTATGGAGATTAGTAATTACACGCTTGTTCATGGCAAAGCGCCGCTCGGACTGATGCATTGGGCTGACCCCGATTCGGTATTCATTGGCGGTTCCGGCGGCGAGTTAGCTGAATTGATCTGGCTTTGCTTACGGCGTTTAAAGCCGCAGGGGCAGCTGGTCATGAATTTTGTGACACTGGAAAATTTATCTTGTGCTATTGAAACCTTAAAGCAGGCTGGTGCGCATTGGGATGTGGTGTCAATGCAGGCATCCCGTAGTAAGCCGATTTTAAACATGCACAGAATGGCGGCCGAAAATCCGGTCTGGATTGTCTGTGCCAGTATGATGGAGCTGTCATGAGTAAATTGTATGGTATTTCATTAGGCCCCGGCGATCCCGGGCTGATCACGCGGCGTAGCTGGGAGTTGTTGCAACGTGAGGATGCAGTCTGGACTTATCCGATACGCAGCCTGCGTAAAGAGAGTTATGCGCTGGATATCGTATTGCGTGCCGGGATGGCGCTGCCTTATACCCATTTGCCCTTACTTTTTCCGATGACGCACGATACAGAAAAACTGGCACGTCACTGGCTAAAAGCAGCAAACACAGTGAATGAGGTGCTGGAGTCGGGGCAGGATGTGTTATTTCTGGTGGAAGGTGATGCTTCTACTTATGCCAGTTTTTGTTATCTGGCCCGCACACTGCGTGAATTGAACCCTTCTGCTGGTATTGAAGTGATTCCCGGAGTGACCTCGTTTAATGCCGCATGCGCTACCTTGCAATTGCCCTTGTCCGGGCAGGATGACACCATTGCGATTGTTCCGGCTGCTTATGGTATCGCGGCGGTGGAGGGCATGCTGGACGATTTTGATACGCTGGTTTTAATGAAGGTTAAACCTTTGCTGGATGATTTGATTGATTTATTAGCGCGCCGGGGCTTATTGCCGCACGCCCGTTTTATAGAAAAAGCAGGTTCGCCGCTGGAACGTATTGTAGCAAATGTGGCTGAACTTAAGGGGCAGAAAGTAAATTACCTGTCTTTGCTGATCGTCAAAAACCCTGACCGGCCACGCGGTGCATTGCTGCGCGGCTGTCGAAAAATAGAATTACAGGATCTGGAGCCTGCATAATGAATTCGATTGAAAAAGCACGTCTGGTACTGGTTGCCATTACTAAACACGGCGCACAACAAACGGCTGATCTTGCCCGCTTATTGCCGGATGCCAGCATCTGCGTCGCAGAAAAATTTTCCGGACTGATGCAGGGCTTGCCCAATACCGTACATAGTTACAGCGGTGCTTTCCGGGATGAGATTCCTGCTTTGTTTTCCGGGTTTGACCAGATTGTTTTCTTTGTTTCGCTGGGGGCAGTGGTGCGCCTGATCGCCCCGCATTTAAAAAATAAGGATGAAGATCCTGGTGTGATTGTGGTGGATGATGCAGCACAATTTGTGATTCCGGTTTTATCCGGGCATGTCGGCGGTGCGAATCAATGGGCGGAAACGATTGCCGGTTTATTGCATGCGACTCCGGTGCTAACTACCGCCTCCGATGTCGGAAAAACGATTCCGGTCGATATTTTAGGCCGTGAGCTGGGCTGGAAGGTGGAGGCCCCTAAAATTAATATTACCCGCGTGTCGGCACATGTCGTGAATGGTGATGCGATCGCTTTTATACAGGAGGCTGGCAGCCCCGGCTGGTGGACGCGTCCGACGGCCTTGCCAGCCAATATCCATTTGCTGGATAACTTTGCCGACACGGATTTAAGTCGGTATGCCGCCGTATTGTGGGTGACCCATGCCACGGTCAGTGATGCCTTATGGGCGCAGTTGCATGAGCGTCTGGTGGTATATCGTCCACCGGTAGCCACATGTCAGGCATAACAGGCAGCGTCGCTATGGCTGATATGATTGATGTTGCAGTTCCGGACGTGCCTGCATTTGCGCTTGGCCTGGGATGTGACCGGGGAACGCCTTTAGCTACCGTGCAGACCGCATTGCAATTGGCTTTGCAGCATATTCAGGCGGATGTGGCGCAGATAAGTGTGCTGGCAACGATCAATGCAAAATCGGATGAAATTGCCTTGCTGGAGCTGGCTCGCCTGATGGGACTGGATTTGCTTTTTTATAGTGCAGACCAACTGGCGGCCGTACCGGTTGCTAATCCATCCGCGACGGTATTGCGCTATATGGGTACACCCTCGGTGTCTGAAGCGGCCGCTCTTCTGGCCGCAGCTTATAGGCCAGAAACAGCGCAGCCGGAATTAGTACCGACGAAACCGGCTCCGGTGCTGGTATTGGAAAAATTTAAATACAAAGGCGTTTGCGGTAAAAACGCCACTATCTCAATTGCGGAAATTTTTACATGATGAATTCTGAACACCCCGGCGTTATGCCTCCTGTCATTCCCGGCGGTAAAATCTCACTGGTTGGTATCGGGCCCGGTAGTAATGCGCACATGACTCAGCGTGCCCGTGATGTGATTTCTGAGGCTGATACGATTATCGGCTACGTGACTTACATTAAACTGGTTGCCGATTTAATCGTCGGTAAACAGGTTATTCGTAAATCCATGACAGAAGAATTGGATCGTGCTATCCATGCGATGGAATTTGCTATGCAAGGCAAAAAAGTTGCGTTGATTTCTTCCGGTGATGCCGGTGTGTACGGTATGGCAGGCCCTGCGTTTGAAGTATTATTTCAGGCTGGCTGGACACCGGAAACCGGCGTAGAAGTAGAAATTGTTCCCGGCGCTTCTGCGTTAAATAGCTGTGCTTCACTGGTTGGTGCGCCGCTGACACATGATTTTTGTTCTGTTTCCCTGTCGGATTTACTCACGCCGTGGCCTGTGATTGCCCGTCGTCTTGATGCAGCAGCTGCAGCGGATTTTGTTTGCGCCTTGTATAACCCCAAAAGCGGTCGCCGCACCGGACAGATTATCGAAGCGCAGCGTCTGTTTTTAAGGCACCGCAGTCCGGATACGCCGGTGGCGATTGTGAAGTCGGCCTATCGGCCTAAACAGCGTATTGAATTTACAACCTTGCAGCACATGAGTGAGTGTGACATCGGTATGCTGACCACCGTAATTATCGGTAACAGTAATACTTTTATTCGCTCCGGAATCATGGTTACTCCACGGGGTTACGCCAATAAATATGGTATGGAAGATGGTGTAACGCATGCAGGTGAAAAAGCCGGGCGTTCCTTATCTACCGGTTTGACTGGCTGGCTGACAAATTTGCATGCTGACCATCAGGCTGGTATGAGTAGCGCAGCCCTTGCACAACAACACCGGCTTCCGCCGGAATATATTGAGGACACACTGGCACGGCCACTGCACGATGATGCCGCTGTTCTTTTGCAGGAAAATACCGGAGACGAGTGATGAGCCAGGATGAAAACCGTGTCGTTAAACCAAAAATTGGCGCATATAAACGTCATTTATTAGTGTGTACCGGGCCGCGCTGTACGCAGGATGGCAGCGCACAAGAATTATTTGATAGTTTGGGTGATAAATTTAAGGCTGCCGGATTGAATGAAGGTGAGTTGCGTGTCAAGCGCAGTCGTGTCAGTTGTTTTGCTGCCTGCAAGGGCGGCCCGGTATTGTGCGTACAACCGGATGGTATCTGGTATTACGACGTTACCCCGGAAAATATGGACAGAATTATTCAGCAACATCTTGTCAATGGTGAAGAAGTGGAAGATCTGGTTTTTCATCGTGCGTAGATTTGGTCGCTTTTTGTTGTCATTTTTTTTGTTATACTTGTCTGGTCAGCTATAGCGGTAAATTTAAGGTAAAATGCAACTGTTTTGGTGCTCGCAGACATATTCATGTCTGCGGTTAAACGGGAAACATGGCGTAATCAGACGACGATTTGCACATGTGCTGCCCCCGCAACGGTGAACAATAACCGGACGACGTTGTAGTGACGTTTGCCGGACCACTTTCTGTAAAATGCCACTGTGTTCGCACGGGAAGGTGAGGGAGTAGGTATTGTCAGCCCGGATACCGGCCAGAATAGGTGGAGCTGTTTCTGACAGCTTTGTTCAACCCAGCTTACGGGGACGTTGGCTGGTTGCCCTTTATATGGTTCCTTATGATCTCTCCCGTTTTTTTGCGCAGCGCGCTTCCTGCGTCATTTCGCCCTGTTCCTCTGACTCTTGCCTTGTTATCAGTATTTTCCTGTTCCGGCGCATTTGCGCAAGCGAGTCAGGCAGATGCTATCCCTCCGGTCGTTATTACCGGTTCCCGTTTTGCGAATGCGCCTGATATGGCGCCGATAGGTGCTATTGTTATTACTGCCGGTGAAATTGCTCAGTCCGGTGTGGAAAACGTCAATGAAGCTATTCGTAAACTCGGTGGTGTCTACGGGCGCCAGAGTATGTACGGTACTGCCGATTTTGATTTGGATCTGAGCGGCTTTGGTGCGAATAGCAGCCAAAATATGGTGGTATTGGTGGATGGCGTACGTATTTCTGAAAATGAAGGCGCTACTCCTTTGTATTCTTCCATCCCGATTGCTTCAGTCGAACGTATTGAAATTATGCGTGGCGGCAGCAGTGTATTGTACGGTGACGGTGCAACCAGTGGCGTTATTCAGATTACGACAAAATCGGTCGGCCCGCGTCCATTGTCGGGTTCAGTAACGACCGAAATAGGTCAGTTCAGGGACAAAGTGCTGCGCGCATCCCTGTCACAGGGCTGGGAGAATTTTAGCGCCAGCGTCAATGCCAGCGATGAAAATTCGGATAACTACCGCAGCAATAATGCATTGATTCAAAAAATATTGAATGCCGATTTTACCTGGTACGCCAATCAGGGACGTTTTGGCTTGCGGATTGACCTGGCTCGTCAGAATTCCGGTTTGCCGGGTTCACTGAGTATGGCGCAATTTATACAAGACCCGACCCAGACTAATACGCCTGCCGATTTCGGTATTATTGACACTAACCGTGTTACTGCTTTTGCCGAGCAGAGGTTTGGTGACTGGGAAGCTGTTGCTGAATTATCGCATCGCGAAAGAACAGCAAGCTATTCGTTCAGTGGTTTTCCATCCGCTTACAACGGGAATCAAACCCAGTTTTCGCCGCGTTTGCGTAATCTGAGCAGTGTGAATGGTATGAGCAATGAATTTATTGTTGGTGCTGATTTCAGCAATTGGGATCGTTACACGCAGAGCAGTTATTCGCTGGCCGATGCCACACAGCGTTCTGAAGCCATTTATGTGCGCGATGAAGTCAAAGTGGGTCCGGCACGTATCGCTGCTGGCGTGCGACACGAAGTGTTTGATAAAACCTCGGTTGACTTAATCGGAACGGATAACTACGCACTCGTTCAGGGCGTAAATGCCTGGGAGTTGCAAGGCAGTTATGCCGCTACGCCCGTGTTGACCGTGTTTACTAAAGTCGGTCAGAGTTACCGTGTTGCCAATGTGGATGATAATAGCGGTGCTCCGCTGACTATTGATCAATCGGCTAATATACCGTTGTTGCCGCAAATTTCCCACGATCTGGAGCTGGGCGCTACTCTGGGTAACGCCGCCGCACAGTTTACGGCGCGCGCTTTCCGCCATAATCTGACCAATGAAATTTATTATAATCCGCTTACCTACACTAACGTTAATCTGGACCCGACCAGACGTCAGGGCGTATCACTGGAAGGAAATTTGCGCTTGAATAGTCAGTTCCGCGTAACCGGGCAATGGAACTATGTGGATGCGACTTTTGTTGGCGGATCAAATGCCGGAAACCAAATGGCACTGGTACCTAAAAATACCGTGACTGTTCACGTTAGCTGGTTGCCGGGTGACGGACAATCGGCTAACGTCGGTGCACAGTGGGTGGATAAACAGCAGTACGGCGATCAGGATTTTTCAAACAGCTGTTCTGCTATGATTCCATCCTACGCAACACTGGATGCCCGTTATGCTAAAGCGATTGGCGCCTGGGAGTTTGCTGTTGCCGGAACCAACCTGACTGATAAACATTATTTTAGCAATGCCTATGCCTGTATGGACGGTATTTACCCGAGTGATGCACGTCAGTTAAAAATCAGTGCGCGCTATAACTTCTAAAGTGTTGCTAAGATGTTGTTAATGTATTTTTAATCAAAAAAGGAAATAGTGACTAGTCCTCACCGCTTACCCCAGTCCGGCCGGCCGAATCAGTTATACCAGTTGCGCCAGCCATCTCCTTTGCAGCAGACGCAGCGGGCAGCACACCTTACCGGCTCTTCTGTCCGGCGTGCCGGTAAGGTGTTATGTATGCTGGCACTGGCCTCGGTTGTCAGCATCATTGTGGCTTGTTGTATCGGTTCTGTGCCGATGTCGGTGTGGGAGCTGGGGCGGGCGGCCGGAGAACTGATTTCCGGCGTTCCTGTCAGCATGAATGCCGCTTTGCTGGAATTACGTCTGCACCGCGCTTTATCCGCATTTGTGACTGGGGGGACTTTGTCGCTGGCGGGGGTGCTGATGCAGGCCTTATTGCGTAATCCGCTGGCAGATCCTTATGTATTGGGAATTTCCGGCGGTGCTGCTGTGGGGGCGTTACTGGCTATGCTCTTTTGCAGTCTTGCATGGATGGTGGATTTATCCGCTTTTGCCGGTGCTATCGGCGTAGCCGGATTATTATTTATTCTGGCCTATAAAGATTTTAAGGGCAGCGGCAGCTCAGAAGGCAGCGCACCCCTGTTATTGCTGACCGGGGTGATTGTGGCGTCCGGCTGTGGTGCGCTGGTGGCGCTTATTCTTTCTTTAGCTCCTGACAGCCGTTTGCGCAGCATGGTGTTTTGGATGATAGGTGATTTATCCGGCACAGAAGCACGTTATTTGCCATGGGTCATTTTGGCGGGCGTGCTCGGCTGCGTGTGTTATATGGCACGTGCTATTAATGTTACTGCTTTGCATTCGGATGTGGCCGGTACCTTAGGAATTTCAGTAGGACGTTTGCGTAAATTATTATTTTTTTGTGCCGCACTACTGACAGCAAGTGCGGTCAGCAGTGCCGGCAGCGTGGGTTTTGTCGGTTTGATTATGCCGCATGCCTGCCGTTTTTCATGGGGACCGGATCACCGTTTGCTGCTGCCTGCGGCCACATTGGCCGGGGGTGGTTTTTTGGTGTTGGCAGATACGCTGGCGCGTAGTGTGGCAGCTCCGCTGCAATTGCCGGTTGGGGTGATTACTGCTCTTATTGGCGTGCCTTTGTTTTTATTGCAATTACATCAGTTGCATAGTTTGCCGAAACGGGCGGAGCGTAAATGATGAAATTGCAAACCAGTCAGTTAGCCCTGACCATGGGCGCACGTCAGTTGCTTGCCGGGTTGGACTGGCAGGTGAATGCGGGCGAATGCTGGTGTGTTATTGGTCGTAATGGTGCCGGTAAAAGCACCTTGTTGCGTAGTCTGGCCGGTTTGCGTGATGTTTCCGGCGGCACGATTGAAATCAATGATAAGACACTGGCACAGTGGTCACTGGCCGCGTTGTCTAAGGTACGCTCCTTTTTGCCACAGGGGCGCAATGATGCTTTTGCTTACCGTGTGATTGAAACTGTATTGTGCGCACGTCATCCGTACCATGATGCCAGTTATTGGGATTCCGATGCCGATTTGCAGGCAGCATATGATGCCCTGACTGAAGTTGATGTGGCGGAACTGGCTGATCGTGACGTGCGTAGCCTTTCCGGCGGTGAACGCCAGCGGGTGGCGATTGCTGCCTTACTCGCACAAGACACCCCGTTAATGTTGCTGGATGAACCTGCTAATGCGCTGGATCTGGCGCATCAGGTCAGTGTGATGCAATTGTTTGCGCAGCGTTGCCAGACCCGACAGTATGCAGTGGTGATGGTGAGTCATGATTTAAATCTCAGTTACCGTATTGCCAGCCATGCTTTATTACTGATGGGCGACGGTAGCTGGCTGGCTGGCAGTGCAGCGGAAATAATGACTGAAACGGCGTTAAGTCGCTGTCTGGGACATCCGATTGAAGTATTTATGCACGGTGATCAGCGCCTTTTTTTGCCCCGGTCTGCGTAAATATCGCCCTTAGTTTATTTTATGTAAATTCTATTTACCCTATTGTATAAAGGCAGTATCAGCTGCCAGCAAGGAATCAGCATGACTACTCCCACATTGAATCAACGCCATCATCAGCGCATGCTGAGAAAAAAAGAAGTTGTTGACGCTAAGATAAAAGCCGCACAACGGCACACCGGTGTGCTGGTGGTGAATACCGGGAATGGCAAGGGAAAAAGTTCCAGTGGTTTTGGCATGGTGATCCGGGCTATGGGACACGGGAAAAAAGTAGCGGTGGTGCAGTTTATCAAGGGAGCCATGTCGACGGGAGAAGAGTTGTTTTTGCGCCGTTTTCCGGATGAAATTCAATTTCATGCCATGGGTGAAGGTTATACCTGGGAAACCCAGAACCGGGAGCGTGACGTAGAAAAAGCCCAGGCTGCCTGGCAGATGGCACAGGGATTTTTGCGCGATCCTGAGATTGGTTTGGTATTGCTGGATGAATTAAATATTGCGCTTAAATACAAGTATCTGGATATTGCGCAGGTTGTTGCCGATCTGGACGGGCGTCCGGAAATGCAGCATGTGGTGGTTACCGGTCGTGCCGCGCCGCCGGAGTTGATTGAGATCGCCGATACCGTAACAGATATGCAAGTCGTTAAACATGCTTTTACGGATGGCATTGCCGCGCAATTGGGGGTGGAATGGTAGTTGATACACTGCATGATATTTCGGTGCATTTGCACACTGATTCACCTGAAAAAAACCAGTTCGTTAGTGCAAAAGTCGTGCTGATTACAGCGATTAGTTCTGGTCAGGGAAAAACTACCGTGACTGCAGCACTGGCACGTAAATTACAACAACAGGGCCAGATGGTCAGGGTGTTTAAAACCGGCCCTGATTTTATCGATCCGCAGTTATTAGAGCGTGCTTGTGGGACAGAGGTGGATACGCTGGATTTGTGGATGGTGGGCTTAGTTGAGTCCCGGAGAAAACTGGCGCTGGCAGCAGCGGACACCGACGTTATCCTGATTGAAGGGGTGATGGGTTTATATGATGGCACACCTTCCAGTGCCGATCTGGCCTTGGCGTTTGGTGTGCCGGTTCTGGCAGTGCTGAATGTGGGCGCGATGGCGCAAACGGTTGGTGCACTGGCGCTGGGTTTACGTGATTACGGCCCCGTACCTCTGGCCGGGGTTATTGCTAATAAGGTAGCCAGCACACGCCATGCTGCCATGGTACGCGAATCCATGCGTGATATACCTCTTTTTGCTACCTTGTCCGGACAATCCGATCGTCTTCCTGAGCGTCATCTTGGTTTGGTTTTACCGGATGAAGTGGAACATGTCGAGTCCTTGTTGCAGCAACTGGCTGATCAGCTTGAGTTGGATCAGCCGGCCTGGGATGCCTTGCCGCTGACCTATTTTGATCTGCGTATCCCAGAAGCCGAATCAGGCACTGAACAAAAAACTGCCGGAGACGCTATTCCTGGCGTTGCGCTGGTTCAGCCGCTTAAGGATAAAATTATTGCGATTGCCAGGGATGCGGCATTCGCTTTTATGTATCCGGCTAATCTGGCGTGTTTGCGTTCTCTGGGCGCTGAACTGCAATTTTTTTCGCCATTAGATAATCAGGCTATTCCGCCGCAGGCACATGCTCTTTATTTGCCGGGTGGTTATCCGGAATTGCATGCCGCTCGCTTGCAGGCAGCAACACGCTGGCAAGAATCAGTTCGTACGGCGTATGCCGCAGGTATGCCTATTCTGGCAGAATGTGGCGGTATGATGGCAATCAGTGAATTCTTGGTGGATCAGCAGGGACAACGCTGGACTATGGCCGGATTATTGCAGGGAACAGTTAGCATGCAAGCGCGTCTGGCCGGTCTGGGGCCCCATGCCTGGCAAACAAAACAAGGTGAATTACGCGGACACTCCTTTCACTATTCCCGTTTTGTGACGCCCATTACTCCGGCAGGGTATGCCAAACCGGCAAGGAGCTGTGCTGTATCGGCAGGAGAGGCCATTTATCATCAGGAAAATCTCACCGCATCGTATTTTCATGCCTATTTCCCTTCGAATCCGGCAGCAATTGCGGCACTGTTTTTGCGGGGGCAGAAATGAGCCGGGCGGGTGTTTATCGCTTGCTTTTTACCGGATTAGCGCTGCTGTTATTACTGGTCAGTATGCAAAGCCGGGCGACTGAGCGGGGAAAAATTACGGTACAGGATGACGGTGGCAGTACGGTTACCTTGCCGGCTCCTGCACAACGTATTATCACGCTGGCACCGCATGCGACCGAAATGGTATTTGCTGCTGGTGCCGGGAATAAAATCGTCGGCACCAGCAGCTATAGCGATTATCCGGCTGCCGCTAAAAATATCGTGCGGGTCGGTGATAACCGGCAGTTTGATCTGGAGCGTGTTATTGCTCTTAAACCGGATTTGCTGGTGGTTTGGATGCATGGTGCATTTTCACCGCAACTTAATGCTTTACGTAAGTTGGGCATTCCGGTTTATTACAGTGAACCGCATAAGCTGGACGATATTCCTGTCAGTCTGATTAAGCTGGGTCGTCTGATGGGAACCGAGAAAGTCGCGCAACAGGCTGCGCAGCAATTTCAGGCCGGAGTTGATCAACTGGTGGCGCAAAATAAAGGTAAAAGTCGTTTGCGGGTGTTTTATCAGGTATGGGGTAAGCCGATATATACCCTGAATGATCAGCACATTGTCAGCGATGTTATCCGTATTTGCGGCGGCGTGAATATTTTCGGGACATTACAGATAGCGGCTCCCACGGTGAGTGTCGAGGCGGTAATACAGGCAAATCCGGATGTCATGATTAGCGGTGATATGAAGGATAATGCAGACAGCAGTCTGGCACAGTGGCGTGCTTTTCCTGCATTGACTGCGGTTAAAAATCACCATTTGTATGGTGTATCACCCGATCAGATTAACCGTCCGGGGCCACGTATTCTGGATGGTGCCCGTTCTGTGTGCTCTTCCTTACAGAGAGACAGAGAGACAGAGATTCAGACAGACAGACAGACAGACAGACAGACAGACAG
>CAIWPG010000260.1 GCA_903914535.1 uncultured Oxalobacteraceae bacterium | reverse complement strand
TCTCCTCAATATGAGAAAATTCTACTTTTAATTTCCCTTATTTGCCGGGGGGATTACCTTACCATCATACGGCAAAGAAAATACAATACCGAAAAATACGAAACACACCGCAATACATCTATCCATCCTGCTGTTTTTATACTTCCTGATCGCAACTCAGGCTGATTAGTTATTTTTTATATCATTATCGGACCTAAATCCACTCTTTTCGCAAAGCGATTCCTGTTACCACGCTTGTTTGTTACTGTTGCTACGGTAAAATGCATGTTATCTTTTACATTCATCCCCGTAGATTGCCTAAAACATGAGCAACGAAATTAGTCCGACTACCAGTTCCAATTTTTTACGCACCATTATCGACAACGACCTGGCGGCTGGCACGTACACCCGCCCGGACTTGCCCGGCCTTATTACCCGTTTCCCTCCGGAACCAAACGGCTATTTACATATCGGCCATGCCAAATCGATTTGCCTCAATTTCGGTCTGGCGCGTGATTATGCCGGTCGCTGCCATTTGCGTTTTGATGATACCAATCCTGAAAAAGAAGATCAGGAGTATGTCGATACTATTATGGATTCGGTACGCTGGCTGGGTTTTGACTGGAAACAGGCAGATCAGGAACATTTGCACTACGCAAGTGATTATTTTGAGCAATTGTATGCCATAGCTGAATATCTGATCAATGCCGGTCACGCCTACGTTGACAGCCAGTCTGCCGCAGAAATGGCAGCAAATCGCGGCAATTTTGCAGAACCCGGTAAAAACTCCCCGTTCCGTAATCGCCCGATTGCCGAATCGCTGGATTTATTCCGCCGTATGAAAGCAGGCGAATTTACCGACGGTGAACATATCGTGCGCGCCAAAACCAGCGATGATGCCATGGCATCACCGAATATGAATATGCGTGACCCGGCCATTTACCGGATTCGCCACGCACATCATCATCGCACAGGAGATACCTGGTGCATCTACCCGATGTACGACTATACCCATCCATTATCCGATGCCATTGAACAAATTACCCATTCTATCTGTACACTGGAATTTCAGGATCATCGCCCGTTCTATGACTGGATCGTCGCGCGTGGTGCCGAAGGCGGTTTCTTTCAGCAACCGGTACCGCATCAATATGAATTTGCCCGCTTAAACCTGACCTATGTCGTCACCAGCAAGCGGAAATTGCGTCAGCTGGTGGAAAACGGGACAGTCAGCGGCTGGGATGACCCGCGCATGCCAACCATCGTCGGTATCCGCCGACGCGGGTATACACCGGAATCCATCCAGTTATTTTGCGAACGCATCGGAATCACCCGCTCGGATGGCTGGATAGACTACAGCACACTGGAAGGCTGCCTGCGTGAAGACCTGGATCCTAAAGCACCACGCGCCATCGCTGTATTACGTCCATTAAAACTCATTATTGATAATTTTCCTGAAAATGAAAATATCGAATGCAGTGCACCGGTTCATCCGCATCACCCGGAACGGGGCAATCGCACCTTTAACATCAGTCGTGAATTGTGGATCGAAGCCGACGACTTTATGGAGGTACCAAACAAAGGCTACTTCCGACTGTTCCCCGGCAATAAAGTCCGGCTGCGTTATGGCTATGTAGTGGAATGTACCGGCTGCGATAAAGATGAAAACGGCAACATCATTGCAGTTCATTGCAACTATTTCCCTGATAGTAAGAGCGGCACAGCAGGCAGCGCCACCTATAAAGTCAAAGGTAATCTGCACTGGGTCAGCGCAGCACATGCCATCGAAACAGAAGTCCGCTTATACGACCGTTTATTTACCGACGCAAATCCTGATGCCGGTGGCAAAGACTTCATGTCATTACTGAATCCAAACGCACTGGAAGTAGTAAGTGCCTATCTGGAAGCGGGTATCACCGCCGCCTTACCAGACGACCGCTATCAATTCGAACGGCATGGTTACTTTGTCGCAGACAGAGTCGACTCACTGCCGGGAAAACCGGTATTTAACCGGGTCACCACATTAAAAGACAGCTGGGGCAAGTAATATTTAAATAGGGTCAGAGTCAATTAAAATCGCCGGTCAGGCAACTTTTAAATAAATTGACTCTGACCCTATTTTATTTACTCCCAGCCTCCCCCTAAAGCAAGAAACAGCGCTATCTGGTCATCAGCCAGTTGCGCTTCCGAAACAGCTAAAGCATTTTCTGCTGCTGCCAGAGTACGGTCCACATCCAGTGTTGTGAGGAAATCAGTGCGGCCGAAACGATATAAACTGCTCGCCTGAGCCGAGGCAATGGCACTCTGATCGCGGGCAGCCTGCAATGCAGTATGGCGATCCAGCTCACGTGCATAGACAATCAGTGCACTATCCGTTTCACGCAATGCATTCAACACAGTAGCATCAAAATGGGCTAATGCCGCCACACTCCCCGCTTCAGCCTGTGCAATACGACTACGTGCCGATCCTGTTACCGGAAGTGTCCAGGAAATCAACGGCCCCACGCCCCAGCGAAATGCATCCTGAGCACCAAACTGTGCCAGCTCACCGGTACTGCCTACCGATAAACCAAGACTAATATTGGGATACAAATCCGCTGTCGCTACGCCGATACGTGCAGTAGCCGCTGCAAGACCGCGTTCTGCCTGACGAATATCGGGACGACGTTTTAATAAGGCAGCGCCATCACCAACCGGAATCGGTGATGTGAGTCGCGGTACACTGTTACACTGCTCTATGCTGGCAGGCAATGATCCCGGTAACTCGCCCATCAATACCGCTAACCGAAATTGTGCGGTGCGGCGCTGCGCCAGTAATGGCGGTAATACGGCATGTAATTGCTCAAGCTGACTGCGGGCACGGCTGATATCAAATGCCGTTCCCCGGCCGGAACGCACACGCTGCCCGGTTAATTGCACCAGTTTCTGCTGAAGATCAACAGAACGTTGTACCACTCCAAGCTGTTGTCCTGCCGCGCAACTATCGACATAAGCGCGCGCTGTCGCAGCAGCCACAGTAACCCGTACCAAATCCAGACCAGCTTCGGCAGCCTGTCTGTCGGCAACCGATGCTTCGATAGCCCGTGCAATTTTTCCGACCAGGTCAAGCTGATACGAAACTCGTACCCCGGCATCGTACAGCCAGCTGTCCGGAATTACGCCCGGCACTCCCATCGCCACGGCGGAGGGACGGCCGTACTCTGGCCCTGCGCTGACACCAACTACCGGACGTGCCGCCGTTTCATCCTGTTGCTGCACAGCGCGTGCCCGTGCCAGATTAGCGGAAGCGATACGTAAATCGGTATTCGCTGCCAGTGCCTTTTCAATCAGCCCATTCAGGGTGGCATCCTGATACAAATGCCACCATTGCGGCGGTAACGCAGCAAGCTGAAATACGGATTCTTCACTACCGGGAAATAGCCCGGCGGCAGACGGATTTTTAATAACGGCTTGCGCCGGAATCCGGTAATCGGGCCCCACCGTGGTACACGCACCTACGGTAAAAAATAGTGCGGCAGTGACGGTCATTCGCGTCAATTGGGCAATATGCTGTAATTTCATTCTGTATAATCCCGAACTTTTTCCTGATTTTTCCTGAATTTTCCTTGAATTTGCTCAGCATTTATTTCTGTGCTTACGTCCAAATTCAAGACCGGCCCTGATTCCAGACCTGCAAATCTGCCATTAATGCCCGGGAGGTAGCGCTGATGACAATAACGGCTGTTGCCGCCCCTTACCACGGACATCCACAGTCGCTGTCTGGCCAACAATCAATCTGACGCTGGCAGGAACATGATCCAGCGCGACCCGCACCGGAATACGCTGCGCCAGTCTGACCCAGCTAAAGGTAGGATTAACATTAGGCAGCAAATTGCTGGCAGTACTACGATCCCGGTCGGTAATTCCCTCTGCAAAACTATCCACATGCCCGCTCAATGTTTGTTTTTCGCCCATCAACGTAACGGATACAGGATCTCCCGCATGAATAAATGGCATTTTTGTTTCTTCAAAATAGCCTTCCACATAAAACGAATCGGAGTCTATCAATGCCATAACAGAACGGCTGGCGGTAACATAAGCACCGGCATGCAGATCAAGATTAGTCACAACACCATTGACAGCAGAATACCACCCGGGTACGTTCCAGATTTAATTTAGCCAAATCGCGACTAACCGTTGCCTGAGCTAATGCTGCTCGCAGCTGATCTACATGTGACAGGCCTTGCTCACGCACCTCTTGTGCAACCAGTTCATGTAAATCGGTATTACGTTTATCTTCTTTCATGGCCTGAGCCAGTGCAATGCGTTGTGCCTGTTCAGCGACTTCTGCCTGCTTTAATGCCAGCTCAAAACGGGCTGTATCAATGTCAAATAGCTTTTGACCGATAATAACCCGCTGGTTATCACGTACATAAATCGCAGTAACCTGACCGGTAACATCCGGCGCTATTTGCACGACATTGGCCTTGACACGACCATCCCGCGTCCAGGGTTCAACTTCATAATGCCGCCAGAGACGCGCACCTAAAGCGAGAGCAGCAACGACCGCCACCAGGGTGACGACGACCCGGCCAATAGCCAGAAATGGAATTTTAATAGTCATGATAGATTCGGTAAAAGAAAAGTAAAGCCACCCAAAAGGATAATGAACAAGGCGCTATCAAACAGAGCCGGATGCCACACCAGCCGGTAAAATCCTAATCTTGCAAGCAGGTAGCTCACAACGCGTGCACAAATAAGTGACAGCAGACTTAACAGTAAAATCCACGGAATATAAACACCGTAAAAACTAAATTCACCTATCATCAGGATTCCTCCGCAAGGGTATGAGCAGATGGGATAACAGCTGAAACGCCAGAAGACGTAATCAGCGGATCATACGAAACAGCATCAGGAAACAGATCCTGACGTAAGCTGGCCAGCAAAACAATCGCCTGATGCAACTGAGCACCGGCCGCTGAAGCACAAACGGCACGCAACAAGCCATCAATATCGGTCAACAATACAGGCATCGTGTGAATTGCATCCTGAGCCACGCCCGGTACCGATCCGAAGCGAGCAACAGCAGACCGGCCGCGAAAATACAAGGCCAGATGCTGCATCAGCGGATATAAGTCAATGCCAGCCTGCGCTAACCTGGTCTGCAGGGTGCGCAAACGCGCTATGGTTAAACCAATGCGCAGATCGCCAAGTGCATTGATAGCACTCTGATCATGCTGCGGGTCATTCATCGCCAGCCTTGGTGTAAGCAAAGCGATTCTATCCAACATATTTGCAGAAACTGCCATCACCGAGGCTGTATGCTCGACAGAGTGATCCATATCAGCCGATGCTGCCCTGCTGCCTGTCTCAGACATCTCAGCCAGTCTGGCTAATTCAACCCACCCTTTATGCAACAGGCGGCGCGCAGTCCATCCGGCGCTCACAGAACGAAGCAAGCCCGTAAACAATGCTGCCGACATCATGCCCACAAGCTGTGCCAGCGTACTGTTAATAAACACGGCAAATTCCGCTGTACCGCTATCCTGTAAAGTTAGCATTCCGAATACGCCAGTCAGCAATGCCATAGCCTGTAAACCGGTAGCGGGGCGTCCGGCATAGATGCCAGCCACTAAAAAGAAAGGAGCAAAGACCAAAGCCAGCATCTCAAAACTATGTACCGACGGCAGTATGCCTAGCAAATAAACTGACGAAACCAGTGTCGACAGCATGGTGTAATAAGTGAACAGACGAATGCTGGGAACAGGGTCATCCTGAGTAGCAAAAAAACAACAAAACACGGCACACATCATTGCCGCCACACCACCGGACGACCAGGAAGTCATAATCCAGAATACGCAGCATGCTCCGATCGCAAATGTCGCTGCCAGCCCGGAGCGCAACGCCATTCCATAATCACGGTGCAATACCTGATGAGTCAGACTGGACTGATGTCCGGTTCCGACAGGCGGAGCACCGTGTAAAACAGCATCGATATGCTGACGTAATTCCAGACTTTCCTGACATATATCGACCAGTGCATGCAAACGTGCTGCAAGATTAAGCTGTAAAATCTGACTCCAGCCGGCACCACTTCCGACTACAGGACTGAGCTTATTCAACTCTTGGTGTAAGCGGGCTGCATGTGCCGAGTTATCCGGTCCGGGACTTTGTACCCACTGACCGATATCATCCAACACAGCGTGCCAGCACGATGTCAGACTGGCAGCATCAATGCGACGTAATACCGCAAGACGGTCTTCTACAGCCGACAATACCGGTACCATCAACGCAAGCCTGTCCTGTAAAGCATGCAGTGCATCCGAAGTCCAGCGTAAGTGTGAAGTATCGAACGGGAGATGGGTAGACATCAGCCGTAACTCGGTAACATCGCCCGCCAGAGTACGCCGGGCACGGGCACCATGATCAGAGGCACGATTGGTCACAACATCACCTATCCAGCGCTGTGCATCGGCCAGGGCACGATCAACACGCGATAGTAATACCGGCCCCAGGCTTTGAGGAAACACCAGGCTATGCACCAGGGTTGCACACACAATTCCAAGAGTAATCTCTTCCACCCGTGCCACAGCAACATCAAACACACTACCCGGATCAGCCACAACAGGAAAACCAATCAGCGCCGCAGTATATCCGGCTAACATGAATACATAAGAACGTGGTGTACGGTCAAGCAGCGATACCGATAAACAGAGACCAACCCAGCCAGCCAGCGCCAGTGATAACAATTCGGGGGAATTAGCCAGTTGCGGCACAAAAAAAACAGTAACGGCAGAACCGAATAACGTACCACATACCCGGTACACCGCCTTAGAACGTACGCTACCGGACAAAGGACTGGCCACAATATAGGTCGTCATCATGCTCCAGAACGGACGCGGCAATTCAATGAGCAATGCCAGATACAGCGCCAGTAATGCAGCAACAAAGCATTTAAGTGAAAATAAAACTTCACCGCCGGTAGGTTTTTTCATACCGG
>CAIWPG010000259.1 GCA_903914535.1 uncultured Oxalobacteraceae bacterium | reverse complement strand
TTAATGAAAGAAAATTTTCATTTAGCTTATAAATTTTCTTAATTTTATTAAAATCTGACTAAAACACGGGAAATTACATCTGTCGCAGCACATCGTTATTCGAGGAGTAGAAGAGTATGAATAGTCCCGACATCGCTTTGCCTGATACACTGGAATCTGCTTTGGCATTACAGCGCAAGGCTTATTTTGCGCATCCTGTTCCCGGTCTGGAGGAGCGTGTGGCTGATTTGCGAACGCTGCAACGGTTTATCCGCGAGAATAAAGAGGCGCTATGTGATGCGATCAGTGCTGATTATGGTCACCGCTCGCGACACGAGACGCTGTTGGCCGAGATATTTCCGGTAATTGACGGCATCAGCCACGTGCTCCGGCATCTGAAGCGCTGGATGAAACCGCAACGGCGTTCGGCAGACTGGCGTAATTTCTTCGGTGCCCGCAATCGCGTGATACCGCAACCGTTAGGGGTGGTAGGGGTGATCGTGCCATGGAACTTTCCGGTCAACCTGAGTTTTATTCCTCTTACCTATATCTTCGCAGCCGGTAATCGGGCGATGGTCAAAATGAGTGAAAACTCGCGTCATCTGACCGCCCTGCTGACCGAACGAATGCCGGCTTATTTTCAGGCGGACAAACTACAGTTTTTTGATGAAACCGGCGGTGTCGGCATTGCATTTTCTGCATTGCGGTTCGATCATTTATTATTTACTGGTTCCGGACAGACCGGACGTGCGGTGATGGCGGCAGCGGCAAAGAATTTGTGTCCGGTTACCTTAGAGCTCGGCGGTAAAGCGCCTGCTATTGTTTGCGATGATTTCCCATTGCGCACGGCAGCAGAGCGGATCATGTTTGTTAAATGTCTCAACGCCGGTCAGATTTGTACCTCCGTGGATTATGCCTGGTTGCCGCAGCACCGGATTGACGAGTTTGTCCGTCTGGCACGTGAGATTGTTTCTGTGCGTTATCCACAATTGAGTACGCCTGACTACACGTCGATTATTGATGAACGCGCCTTTGACCGGTTGTTGCACGCGCTGGATGATGCCCGTGAGCGAGGTGCCACCCTCATACCGCTACTGGATGGATTGCCGTTTGATCGTGTTACACGTAAAATTGCACCGCATATCGTTCTGAATGCCCCTGATGACAGTTTGCTGATGCAGCGCGAAATATTCGGCCCCATTTTGCCCTTACGCGCTTATGTGACACTTGATGCCGTGATCAATCAGATTAACGCAGGCCCGCGGCCGCTCGCTATCTATCCATTCAGCTACGATCAGAGTCAGGTGCAACAGTTGCTAAGTCGTGTGATGTCGGGCGGTGTCTCGGTCAACGATGCTTTGTTCCACGTCGGGCAGCATGACCTGCCTTTTGGCGGAGTAGGTGAATCGGGTATGGGGCATTATCACGCTCATGAAGGGTTTGAGACTTTTTCAAAAATGCGCCCGGTTTTTTACCAGGCCCGTTTTAGCACGCTCAGGTTCATGATGCCGCCTTATGGAAAATTCGTTGAACGGGTACTGGCCTTTCTGACCCGTTAGGTATAAAAAATAGTCTGTAACTAATATCCCGTCGTATCAATCGCAAACGTTAAAAAGAATAAGCTTTATGACTTCTCCCGAAAATAGGGTATCTGTTACAAAAGACGTATGGCTTGAGCATGAGCATGGCCGGCTTTTTGTCCGCACGTGGACGCCTGCCGGTTCTTTGGACGTCTCTTGTTTTGACACGCCAATCGTGCTCTTCCATGATTCGTTAGGATGTGTCGCGTTGTGGCGTGATTTTCCGGAAAAATTGAGCCGCGCTAGCGGGCGCCGGGTTATTGCCTATGACCGGCTGGGTTTTGGTCAATCCGGCTCCCGTTGCGATACGCTGGCAATGGATTTTATTTCTGATGAAGCGAAAACTTATTTCCCTTTCATTCGTGAACAGCTGGGCTTTCAGCAATTTATCTGTTGCGGGCATAGTGTCGGTGGCGGAATGGCCGTCAGTTGTGCGGCGGAATTTCCTGCCGATTGCACGGCGCTGATCACGATCGCGGCGCAGGCTTTTACTGAAGAGCAGACTCTGCATGGCATACAGATAGCGCAGGAACAGTTTAAGGATGAAGCGCAGATAGAGCGCCTTAAAAAATACCACGGTGAAAAAGCGCGCTGGGTGCTTGATGCCTGGATTCAGACATGGCTGCATCCTTCTTTTGCTTCCTGGTCATTGCAAAACGTTCTTTCCGGCGTAATCAGCCCGGCTCTGCTTATACATGGTGCTAACGATGAATACGGGTCAATACGTCATCCTAATTTAATTGCACAGTGGAGCAGTGGTGTCTCACGCGTTGAGATTATTCCGGATACGTTTCATGTGCCGCACAAAGAGCGGCCAGAACTGATGCTTAATCTTTTGGCCGGGTTTATCACTACGGACTTGTCCTCCGTCGCCGCCCCTGTTGCTTAACTCAATTTTCCATGGCACATTTGTCTGTTTCTCTTTGGCCTTTGTTTGCCATTATTTTGGCCGGTTATGCTATGCGCCAATTTATCCCCCTTCTTGCTAGTGTTGGTGTGGTGGAACTTACCAAGTTTGCGGTGAAATTATCTCACAGTTCGTTTCGTTTATTGCGTTTTTCGTTTATTTCGATTAAAATTACCTTCACGGTTGCACAATGCAATCTAAAACACAGTACTTGGAGATAGTCATGACCACCGCCACCCTTGATCGCACAGTTCTTCCCGATGAGAAGGAAATTATTGCGGCTGTAGAATCAAGTCGCCAATTGGCAGCATTTATTTCGACAAAGTTTGAGACCCAGCGCATAGAACTGGTTAACGAGATGGAACAGCGAGAAGTCATAGAAATGCCTACGTTTGCCCTCCGTTTACTTGGCGAAATTCTCAGCGAACTTGCGTTGGGCAATACCGTTAAAGTGGTTCCAATTCACGCTGAACTGACCAGTCAAGAAGGTGCTGACCTGCTCAACGTTTCACGGCCTCATCTAGTGAAGCTGTTAGATGATGGTGTATTACCTTTCACCAAAACAGGCAAGCATCGTAGAATCAAGTTTGCTGATCTGATGGCTTACAAGAAACAGCGTGAGCAAGCGAGTTATTCAGCCATGGATGAGCTGGCCGCGCAAGCCCAGGAGTTTGGAATGGGGTACGAATGAGGCATTCCTCGTTCACAGCTTTTTATGACGCAAATGTGCTATATCCCGCGCCGCTACGTGATTTTTTGATGCACCTTGCGCTGACTGGCGCGTACCGAGCGCGCTGGTCAGCTCTTGTCCATGACGAGTGGAAACGCAATCTTCTCGCAAATCGCTCCGATCTTACACAAGGACAATTGGATCGGACGTCTGCATTGATGGATAAAGCTGTGCCTGACGGCCTTGTGACTGGCTATGAAAGCCTTATTGAGGGGCTTCAGCTACCAGATGTGGATGATCGGCACGTGCTTGCGGCTGCAATCAAATGTAACGCTTCCGTGATCGTTACTTTTAACCTAAAAGATTTTCCAAAAGACATCCTTGGCCAGTTCAATATTGAACCCTTGCACCCTGATGATTTCATCACTGATCTTTGGGATATCGACGCAGCTGCAGTTCTCGAAGCAGCACGGCGGCAACGAGCATCCCTGAAAGTCCCCCCTCATAGCGCACGAGAATACCTCGACAGGTTATTACTACAGAAGCTACCTGAGACCGTAAAACTTCTTTCCAGCTTCGAATTCGTGATTTGATCGTTACCAAAGTACCTCAGTGGAAGGGACTCGCAAAAACGGACGCCATGATTTACTATTTTTAAAATCATGGAGAACTAAATGAAATCAATCCCAAAGCAAAAATGCACACCGGAATTTAGACTAGAAGCAGTCAAATTAGTACTTGAACAAGGAATTCAAACAGCCGATGCAGTGCGTCGATTGCTCATGCACGTTCCACCATTTTTGATTATATCGAGGTGTTTTATAACAAGGTGCGCCGCCATTCAAAAATTGGGGAATATGTCATCCGCTAATTTTGAAAAAAAATGGAGATTTGAACAAATACAAAAAAGCCGCTTAAAATGCCGTCACATGGCGTCCGTCAAATTGAACCTTTTCAAACTGATGCTTAATCTTTTGGCCGGGTTTATCACTACGGACTTGTCCGCCGTCGCCGCCCCTGTTGCTTAACTCAATTTTCCATGGCACATTTGTTTGTTTCTCTTTGGCCTTTGTTTGCCATTATTCTGGCCGGTTATGCTATGCGCAAGACGGGCTTTCCCAATGAAGCATTTTGGCCGGGAGCTGACCGGCTCAATTATTTCATCCTTTTTCCTGCATTACTGTTCAAAAATCTGGCAACGGCACCCCTTAATAATCCGGCTTTACCACGTATTGCCTTGTGTGTGGTGCTGGTTCTTGGTTTAGCATGGGGCGCTCTGCAAATGATGCGACGCTGTTTGCAGTGGAAGCCGGATCGGTTCGGTGTGTTTGTACAGGGGACGTTGCGGTTTAATACCTATATCGGATTGGCAACAGTGGGAAGCATTTGGGGGCATGACGGACTGACCTTGGTCGCGTTATTGTTAGCTATAACAATACCTGCTGTAAATGTCTTATCTGTGTATGCGTTTACCTCTGCAAATGCGTCACGGATGAGTTCACAGGCTTTGCTTATTCTGAAGAATCCGCTGATCCTCGCGTGTCTGGCTGGCGTGATCACCAATGTGTCCGGGGTGCCGCTGTCCGGCGGGGCAGAAAATGTCTTTTCGCTTTTGTCTGCATGCAGCCTTCCTCTCGGTTTGTTATGCGTCGGAGCCGCACTGCAGCCACAAGAGCTGCATGGTGAAATAGGCGCATTGGCATTCAGCAGTATCGTGCGTTTATTACTGGTTCCTTTTATTGCATATGGTTTGGTGCGTGTTATGGACTTGTCAGGAATGGAGGGCGGGATCGTGGTGCTGTTTTTTGCATTGCCCACGGCGCCAACGGCCTATGTACTGGCACGTCAGCTTGGAGGTGATGCACATCTGATGGCGGGAATCATTACATTACAGACTTTTTTGTCTGCGATAACATTGCCGTTGCTACTGCATGCAGTGCTGTAATATCATGGTTTGTGAACCGGACAGTGCTGCATGAAGCGTGTCATTTCATCCGCCGGGACTGGTCTGCTGATCAGATAGCCCTGCATTACGTCGCATTGCAGTGAACGGAGTGCATTTGCCTGATCTTGCGTTTCAACGCCTTCAGCAATGACTTCGAGTCCCAGGTTATGGCCGAGTGCGATGATGGTTTTTACGATGGAGGCATTGCTGTTATTTGTGGTCATATCACGCACGAAGGCGATGTCTATTTTTAATTTATGTACCTTCAGTTGCTGTAAATAGGCCAGTGAAGAATAGCCGGTTCCGAAGTCGTCGATGGACAGACGGACATCAAGTGCATTCAGATCTGCCATTAATTTAAAGGAATGCGCGTGATCCAGCATGACGCTGGTTTCAGTAATTTCAAGTTCCAGCTGACGGGGTGAGATGCCTGTTTCTTGTAATACATCCCGGACTGATTTAATCAGATGATTTTGTCGTAATTGTACGGCAGAAACGTTGACGGCGACCTGAGGCGGGTTTAATCCGGCATCTGACCATTGTCTGATTTGCTGGCATGCGGTACGTAATACCCAGTCGCCCAGTTGTACTACATAACCACTTTCTTCTGCCAGTGGAATGAATTCGCCGGGAAAAATCAGGCCTCGCAGCGGATGCTGCCAGCGTATCAGTGATTCAATGCCGACAAGTTGGCCGGTAATCAGATCAATCTGCGGCTGATAATATAAGCGAAGTTCATTGCGTTCTATAGCGCGGCGTAAGTCGGCTTCAAGCGTCAGACGCTCTTTGGCACGGCTGGTCATTTCTGATGAAAAGAAGCATAACATGCCCCGGCCGGATGCTTTGGCCTGCTGGAGGGCGGCATCGGCGTTGCTTTGTAATGTATCAACATCTGTGCCGTCATTAGGATAAAGTGCAATTCCAAGGCTGGCACCGACATAGATACTGTTGCCGGCAAGTTCGAAAGGGTTGGTCAGCGTATTAAGGATGCGCTGGGCGATGAGGTCTATCCATGGCATGCCTTCAATGTGTTTGAGGACGATAATGAATTCGTCACCACCGGTTCTGGCGATGATATCAATATCGGGTAGCGATGCATTGAGTCGTTTACTTGCTTCAATCAGTACCTGGTCACCCAGGTTGTGTCCCAGGCTTTTATTAATTGTTTTGAAATTATCAAGATTAATAAACAGCAGCGCGAATTGCGTTTGTTTGTGTTCGGCGTATTGTAAGGTACGGTTTAGAAGCTCGCGGAATAACACGCGATTGGGAAGTCCGGTTAACGGGTCGCGATTGATGAAAAAATCGAGCTTTTCTTCGGCGTAACGACGTTGTGAAATGTCGTGGAGTGAACCGCGCAGGCCGAGGTATTTTCCCTTTTCTCCAAGAACGGGGTTGCAGATATGCTCAATCCAGCGTTCACGGCCATCTTTGGTACGGATACGAAAAGTGAACGGTGTAGTTTGCGTATTGGTCGTTATGTTTTGCAGTTTCCATGCATGGAGATCATCCGGATGAATGATTTTTTCCATCAGACCGGAATCGGCAAAGAACTCCTCAGGTGTATAGCCTGATTCGTTTTTGCAGGCGGGTGATACATACAGATAACTGCCATCGGGCGCTGTCCAGTATTCCCAGTTTGGTGAGTAGTCGGCAAGAATACGGTATTTTTCTTCACTTTTATCCAGCAGGGCGGTACGTTGTTCGACCAGTTGTTCGAGAAAATGGCGTAGTCGTGCCAGTTCAAGGTGGGTGCGTATGCGTGCGCGTATTTCGTCGATATCAAAGGGTTTTGTAATGTAGTCGGCTGCGCCGATGTCAAATCCTTTTACTTTATCCTGTGTTGCATCAACGACTGTGACGAAGATCACCGGGATGCGCTCGCCTATGGGGGGGGACTTGATTCTGCGACAGACTTCATAGCCATCCATGCCAGGCATCATGATGTCGAGCAGTACCAAATCGGGCGGCGTTGCTCCTGTTACAATTTCAATTGCCTTGGCACCCGAGTTTGCCACCATGATGCGGTAGTTATCTTTTAGTGCGTCAAGTAATTCATGTATGTTTTCCGGCATATCGTCGACGACCAGAAGCGATGCAGGGTGTTTTTGATCGGCATGCCGGAGGGCGTTAAATGTGACCGGATTTTTTCGATGAGCTTGTAATTCCAGCTGGGTGCGGATGCGCAGTCGTAGCAGGCTGGGATTGGCGGGCTTGGTAATATAGTCGGCAACCCCGAGTGCCAGACCGGATGCTTCGTCGGTGGTTTCAGACAGGGCTGTAACGAAAATAACCGGAATTTCGGCAGTGGATTGGTGAGATTTTAATCGTGCGAGAACCGAATAACCATCCATTCCCGGCATTTTTATATCAAGTAAAATGAGATCGGGTTGTGGATGGCGCTGTGCAAGTTCGAGTGCTTTTTCGCCATTGTTTGCCGCGATAATCGCATATTCATCGCGCAAAATGCTGATCAGTGCATGCAGATTTTCATTTACGTCATCGACGATGAGGATGCAGGGGCGGTTATTAGCAATGTTGGTCATAATAAGAATAGTTATGCGGCAGATTTGGTTCGGTTATCCAGGTCGCGGAGCAGTACTTGTGCTACATCGATATCAAATACGTCGACTCTGGCGGCAATCGTATTGATATCTGCCTCCA
>CAIWPG010000258.1 GCA_903914535.1 uncultured Oxalobacteraceae bacterium | reverse complement strand
GGTGGATACTATCAATGTCGGAAGCTTGCCTTCCGGTGTTTCGGCACTGACCTGGAATGGCGCTACCACAGCCGGAACTACGGCACCGGATGGTCAGTATACCTTTTCTGTAGCGGCGGCTAACGGCACCGCGGACGTGACATCCACCGCATTGTCGGTGGGGGCTGTTGCATCGGTTTCTACAGGTACTGCCGGTGCGCAACTGAATGTGACTAATGTCGGGGCGATTAATTTGTCGAATGTTTTGCAAATTCTTTAAGTATTTTTAAGTGGCATCAGTATTGTCAGTACCATAAGTACTAAATTAACAGGGGGACATCATGGCTTTAGAACAGGGACTAAGTGGTTTGGCTGCGGCCAACAACCAGTTGGATGTGATTGGTAATAATATTGCCAACTCCGGTACAGTCGGCTTTAAATCAGGTTCTGTGCAATTTGCTGATGTATATGCCAGTTCATTTATCGGCGCCGGTGCCCCGTCAGCCGGGATTGGTGTTCAGACGGCATCAACAGTACAGAACTTTTCACAGGGAACGATAACGACGTCGACTAATCCGCTGGATATGGCTATCAGCGGCGCCGGATTTTTCCAGGTCAGTACCAACGGTTCGCCAAGCTACACCCGTGACGGACAGTTTCAGCTGGATAAAAGCGGTAATCTGGTTACGGCATCCGGGTCAAATGTGATGGGATATGCCGCTACCGCAGCCGGAACACTGAGTGCAGGTTCACCTACCCCTATTAATATTAATACGAGTAACCTGGCACCGGCTGCCACGTCAACGGTAACTACCGAACTGAATCTGGATTCGCGTCTGCCTACTTTAACACCTGCATCGTTTAGTTCCACTGATCCGACCACATATAGTTACTCCACTTCGGTTTCGGTTTACGATAGTCTGGGCAACAGCCATGCACTGCAAACCTATTATGTAAAAGGGCCGGTGACAGCCGCCACGGGCGATGCCAACTGGAGTGTATTTGCGACCAACGATGGTATTCCTGTTGGCTACACACCGCCCGCCGCGCCTGTGCCGATTGCGACCTTGTCATTTAGTCCTTCCGGTGCGCTGGATACGACATCGGCCGGGACGACCGGTCCGACATATGCGGTTCCGCTTACTATCACATCGGGTGCGGTGGCAGCACAGACGGTGACGATGTCGTTTGCCGGAACCACTCAGTTTGGATCTACTGTCGGCGTGAATGCGCAGACACAGAACGGTTATACATCGGGACAACTTTCTACCTTTACGGCAGGAGCTGACGGAAAAATTACCGGTACGTACTCCAACGGACAAACTGCCCTACTGGGTCAGATTGCCCTGGCTAATTTTGTGAATCCCAATGGTTTGCAATCCATTGGCGGTAATCAGTACATCGCATCAAGTACATCGGGTGCTCCTCTGGTCGGCGCACCGGAAACCGGTGGTCTCGGAACGTTGGAATCGAGTGCGGTGGAGGGGTCAAATACCGATCTGACTACCGAGCTGGTGGATATGATTACGGCACAGCGTAATTATCAGGCGAATGCACAAACGCTGAAAACGGAAGACCAGATTATGCAAACTCTGGTTACTTTGCGCTAGTCAGGGTGGCATTGATAACAATGAGGCGTTATGGATAAGCTAATTTACACCGCCATGACCAGTGCTAAGCACACGATGGATCAGATGGATACCACGACCCATAATCTGGCTAATGCCAGTACGGACGGATTTCGTGCTCAGCTTGACTCTTTTCGTGCTGTGCCTGTGGTGAGTACAGATTTGCCGGTGCAAACGTTTGTTGTGGATTCTACGACAGGTAGCGATATGTCGCCGGGGACGATACGTCAGACCGATCGTCCGCTGGATGTGGCGATACAGGGGAGTGGCTGGCTGACAGTGCAGACTCCTGATGGTAAAGAAGCTTATACCCGGAGTGGTAATTTAAAGCTTGATGTTAATGGTGTGTTGCAAACGCAAGATGGTTTAAATATTCTGGGGGAGAGTGGTACTGTGACTTTGCCTCCGGATCAAAATGTTTCTTTTTCTAAAGATGGTACGGTGTCCAGTATCCCGGTCGGTACCCAGCTCACCAACGGCACCATAATAGGGCGCCTCAAGCTGGTTAATCCTCCGGATAATACAATGGTGCGTGGCGACGATGGTTTGTTTCGTACCAAAGATGGTAAAGCCGCAGATCTGGACCCTGCTGTAGCGATTGCGGGCGGCTCAATAGAAGGTAGTAATGTGAGTGTGGTTGAGTCTATGGTCAGCATGATTAATCTGGCGCGGCAGTTTGATATGCACATGAAATTGCTGCAGAATGCGCAGAGCGATGATGAAAAAGCCAGTCAGATACTGAGTTTGAGTTAGAATCGGTCAGATTCGGCTTCTGACCCGGTCAATGAAGCTGTACCTGCACCGGCTTATGTTGCAGCTAAGTTTAAAGCCAATTAAAAGCAAGTTGAAAACACGTTAAAAATACCCGGAGAAAAAAATGATACGCTCATTGTGGATTGCCAAAACAGGCATGGATGCGCAGCAAACCCAGATGGATGTGATTTCAAATAATCTGGCTAACGTTAGCACCACCGGTTTTAAGGGCACCCGTACCATATTTGAAGATTTGATGTACCAGACTATACGTCAGCCGGGTGGACAAAGTTCTCAGCAGACTCAGCTTCCGACCGGCTTGCAGGTTGGTTTGGGTGTACGGCCGGTTGCAACAGAGCGTATTTTTACGCAAGGTAATCCGACGCTCACTAATAATGCAAAAGATGTGGCAATTAACGGTTCCGGATTTTTACAGGTATTAATGCCTGACGGTTCTACCGCATACACCCGTGATGGTTCCCTTCAGCTGGATAATCAGGGACAGGTCGTGACTTCCAGCGGTTATCCGATACAACCATCCATGACGATTCCGGCCACGGCCACTTCGCTGACGATAGGGAGCGATGGTACGGTGTCTATTACCCAGCCGGGTTCCCAGTTGCCGGTTCAGATTGGTTCCTTGCAACTGACCACTTTTGTGAATCCGGCCGGTTTGCAGTCCGTTGGTGAAAATCTGTATCTGGAAACCGGTTCGTCAGGTAATGGTAATACCGTCACACCTGGTACTAATGGTTCCGGCACGCTGATGCAAAATTATGTGGAATCGTCCAATGTAAACGTGGCAGAAGAGCTGGTTAATATGATTCAGACGCAGCGTTCGTATGAAATGAATAGTAAGGCGATTACCACATCGAATGAAATGCTGCAAAAATTAGTGCAAATGTAACCGTATGACGGTATCGATTTATCATAGAAAGCAAGTTATGCGGGCGAAACCGGAGATGATCGCACGATTGGTGTGCTGGCTTTGTATTGGTGTGACAGTGAGTCTGGCCGGATGTGCCGTTACGCCAAAGCCTATCGTTCAGCAGCCGATGACTGCGGCACCAAAGCCAACTGCGCTGGCAGATCGTGCTAGCAATGGTTCAATTTTTCAAACGGGGGGGTATCGTCCTCTGTTTGAAGATGTACGGGCACGCGCGGTGGGTGATTCTATCATTATCACTATCAGTGAAAATACCAGCACAACTAAATCAGCGGCCAATTCATCCAGTAAAGTGGGGGCGGTCAACTATTCTGCGCCTACTTTGCTGGGTATTCCCGCATCTACTACAGCCAAAGCATCAATAGCAACCACAACGGCAAATAACCAGGCTTCCAAAGGCGCTGCCAGTTCGGGAAATACCTTTACCGGCACTATTGCTGTTAATGTGATTGAAGTGCTCTCTAATGGTAATCTGATGGTGAGCGGCGAAAAGCAGATTGCTTTTGATCAGGGGGCCGAATTTGTCAGGTTTTCCGGCATTGTATCTCCTTCTACTATTGCGACAGGTAATACCGTACCCTCTACGCAGGTTGCAAATGCGAAATTTGAATATCGTTCGAATACCCATGTGGATTCCTCAGACATGATGTCGATTTTAACCCGGTATTTCCTGAGCTTTATCCCGATGTAACTGATTTTGGAGTTGTAATGAAAAATCCTGCTGTTGTATTTATATTGGCGGCGCTGATGCTGATCAGCGGGGCTGTTCATGCCGAGCGGATTAAAGATTTAGCCGGTATTGCAGGCGTGCGTCAGAATCAGTTGCTGGGCTATGGCCTTGTTGTGGGTCTGGATGGCAGTGGTGATCAGACTACCCAGACGCCATTTACCGTGCAAAGTATTATCAGTATGATGATGCAGCTGGGTGTTGCCTTGCCTCCGGCTACCAGTCTGCAGCTGAAGAACGTGGCTGCCGTGATGGTGACCAGCAGCCTGCCGCCTTTTTCGCAACCAGGGCAGTTACTGGATGTGACCGTGTCCTCGATGGGGAATGCCAAAAGCCTGAGTGGCGGTACTTTGCTGATGACTCCGCTCAAAGGAGCCGATAACCAGATTTATGCTATGGCACAGGGTAATGTGCTGGTGGGCGGCGTTGGAGCCGCGATAGCTGGCAGTAAGGCACAAATTAATCATCTTAGCGTAGGCCGGATTTCGGCCGGTGCGACTGTGGAACGTGCCATTCCGACGGAAGTGGGGCATGGAGATACTATTCAGCTGGAGTTGAATAATGCCGATTTTTCTACTGCCAGCCGGGTAGTGAATGCCCTGAACCAGCGATTCGGCTCCGATACGGCGATGGCGCTGGACGGCCGGGTGATTCAGGTTCGTGCGCCGGAATCACCTGATGCACGGGTTGCTTTTATCGGTAATATGGAAAATCTGGATGTCAATCCTGCGCAAATGGCAGCTAAAGTTATTTTGAATGGCAGAACCGGTTCTATCGTAATGAATCAGGCGGTAACACTGGAGAGTTGTGCTGTCGCACATGGTAATTTATCGGTAGTGATTAACACCGAGTCCAGTGTGAGTCAGCCGAATGCTTTATCCGGAGGAAAAACGGTAACAACAGAAAAATCCGATATCGAAATCAAAAAAGAACCTGGTCTGGTGGTGTTGTTGAAAGCAGGGGTTTCCCTGGCTGAAGTGGTGAAGGCCCTGAACTCCATCGGTGCTACTCCTCAGGATTTACTCTCAATTTTGCAGGCCATGAAAGCGGCAGGCGCATTGCGGGCTGAGCTTGAAATCATTTAAAGAAAGTTGATTATGATCCAATCAGGGGATGTCACTAACAGGCTGGCGGCAGATTCGCGTTCCTTAAATGATTTACGTCAGAGCACGAAAGAAAATACCCCTGAATCTATCAAGGCATCGGCTAAACAGTTTGAAGCCATGTTTGTTAACATGATGCTTAAAACGATGCGGGAAGCGACTCCGCAAGACGGGCCGTTTGATACGGAGGCCAGTAAAACATTTACAGCGATGCTGGATCAGCAGTTAAGCCAGAAAATTGCGGCGCGTGGTATTGGCCTGGCCGAAGTGCTGGAACGGCAGATGACGGGTAATATGCCGTCTGCTGCATCCGGCAGCAGTACGCCTGCTGCACCGGCAGGAGCCGGTTTGTTGTATCGTCCGGGTGCGGGCGGCAGTATAAACAGTACCGGAGGCAGTGGTGTCGTTCCTGATTCAGCCTCCATAGATCAGCTTGTGACGAATTTGCAGGCCAGTTCGCCGGGACTGAATTCATCGCAGGCACATGTTAAAGTGTTCCAGGATAAGCTGGCACCGTATGCAGAACAAGTCAGTCAGGCGACTGGCATTCCTGCTAAATTCATGCTGGGACAAGCGGCTCTGGAAACGGGCTGGGGCAAGCATGAAATTCTCGATGCAAACGGGAAAAGCAGTCATAATCTGTTTGGTATTAAGGCCGGTGGTAAATGGACGGGCAAGGTCGTTAATGCCGTGACCACCGAGTATGTTAATGGCGTCGCTACGAAAAAAGTGGAAAAATTCCGTGCGTATGATAGTTACGCAGATTCTTTTCATGACTATGCTAATTTGCTAAAAGGCAATCAGCGTTATCAGAATGTCGTCGCCAATGCCAAAGATGCTTATGGTTTTGCGCAAGGCTTGCAGAGCGCCGGTTATGCTACCGATCCGCAGTACGCCGACAAACTGATGCGTATTATCAATAAATCCTCATCTACATAACGTGCAATGAAATGAAACAGAGGACTGAGCCCGTTCCGATCAGGGAATAGCAGAGCCGGAATGGAAAATGATGATTAAAGTATTTTCATTTTTAGCCGAAAACAGAGTATGACGTAGAAAGTGAAGATAATATGAGCATCGATATTTTTCAAATTGGTCAAAGCGGCTTGCAGGCGGCGCAAGTGGGTATCGCTACGACCGGACAAAATATCACCAACTCCAGCACGCCTGGCTATAGTATGCAGACTGTGCAGCAGGTTGCAGCTAACGGACAATCGTTTAGTTTTGGTTTTGTAGGGCAGGGTACTCAGGTTTCTACTGTTGTACGTAACTACAGCAGTTTGCTCGGGCAGCAAGTCGCATCAGCGCAGTCGGCATCCAGTCAGATTGCCAGCTATTCCGCTCAGATTACACCTATCGATAATGTCGTTGCCGATGCTACTGCCGGTTTATCTCCGTCTCTGCAATCGTACTTTTCATCTTTGCAGAGTTTGTCTGCGAATCCTTCTGATGTGTCAACCCGTCAGTCAGTCGTTGCGGCAGCCCAGTCGCTGAGTACCGGATTTCAGACTTTGCAGACGCAATTAAGTCAGTCCCGCCAGGATGTGAATACACAAATCGGCGCAGAAGTAACAACGATCAACTCTTATGCACAGCAATTGGCCACTGTAAATGGCTCAATACAAACAGCAGAAGCAAGCGGTAACGGACAACCCGCCAATGATTTACTTGATCAGCGCGATCAGTTGGTAGCCAGTTTAAGTAAAGAAACACAGGTATCCGTTGTAACGCAAGGTAACCAATACAATGTGTTTATTGGGAATGGCCAGCCTTTGGTACTGGGCACGACAGCGAACCCGCTGCAGACGGTCACCTCACCATCCAACTCTGCCAACCTCGAGGTGGCTTATAACGTCAACGGTGTTACGGTTCCGATAGGTGAAAGTAGCTTACCGGGTGGTACCTTGGGCGGTTTATTTGCTTTTCGTTCTACCTCGCTGGATTCTGTGCAAAATGCAATCGGACAAGTTGCGGTTGGTATTGCTTCTACAGTAAATGCCCAAAATGAACTGGGCCAGAATTTAAATGGACAGATGGGAACGGCGTTGTTTAATGTCGGCGCGCCGGTGGTTGATGCTAACGCTAATAATACCGGCACAGGTACGGTGAGCGCTACTATTACTAACCCCGGTGCAGTGACTACCAGTGATTATTCATTGAAATTCGACGGCACGAATTACACGATTACGCGTTTATCCGATAATACGGTACAGTCTACTTTTGCTCCTCCGCCGACCGGGAATCAGAATGTGGTTGATGGTGTGACTTTTAACGTGTCTGCCGATACGCCCGCAGCCGGAGATAGTTTTCTGGTGCGTCCGACCTATGGTGCAGCTACTGGTTTTAGCGTGGCGACGACCGATCCGGCTCAGATTGCTGCTGCGGCACCAATTGCAACCAGTTCACCGACAACCAATACCGGAACCGGGGTGATTAGCGCCGGATCGGTTTCGGCCGGGTTTGCCTCTGCATCTGTGACACCGGCGATTTCTCTTGCTTATACAGCGAGCACGAATACGCTGAGCGGCTTTCCTGCCGGTGCCAGCGTAGTTGCTACGACCAGTGCCGGCGTGTCTACTACGTATCCGTCGGGAACTCCGGTTTCTTATACAACTGGTATGACGCTCAGCTTTAGCGGAATTTCGGTCGGATTTACCGGCGCACCGGCAGACGGAGATACTTTTTCAATCGGTGCGAATGCCAAGGGGACGGGGGATAGCCGTAACGCTGTCTTGTTAAGTGCTTTACAAACCAGCAATACATTGAATGGCGGTACAACTACGTTTCAGGGGGCTTATTCACAAATGGTCAATCAGGTCGGGAACACCACCAGTGAACTGACTACTATGGGAACAACGGAAACCAATTTGCTGACCCAGGCCCAAACATCCCAGCAGTCCGTGTCCGGGGTGAATCTGGATGAAGAAACAGTGAATTTGCTTCAGTACCAGCAAGCCTATCAGGCTTCCGGGAAATTGATTCAGATAGCAAATCAATTGTTTTCCACCATTTTAGCGTTGAATCCTTAGACGGAGATCGTTATGCGTATCAGTACCAGCAGTGTTTATGAAAATGCCGTCTCGAATTTTAATAATATGCAGACGGCTATTTCAGCAAGCTTACAACAGGTTTCCAGCGGAATTTCCCTGACAACGCCGGCCGATAATCCGCAAGCGGCATCGGAAGTATTAAATGTCACTCAGGCGAGTTCAGTTAATACGCAATTGGGCGTGAACCGGCAAAATGCCAATAATTCTTTATCTGCGGCAGATGGTGCTTTGTCCGGAGTCACTAACCAATTACAAAGCCTGTCCAGTCAGATCGTGGCAGCCGGCAATGGTTCCTTATCCAATTCGGATCGTGCCACGATTGCTTCCGGTTTAAAAAGCAGTCTGGATCAGCTGGTTAGTCTGGCGAATTCAACCGATCAGAATGGTAATTACCTGTTTTCCGGTTATTCCTCCAGCGTTGCGCCATATACAGAAGTGCCGGGCGGTGCTCAGTATAATGGTGACCAGGGACAGCGCATGGTGCAGGTTAATGCTAATCAGCAAGTGGCAATGAGTGATGTCGGAAGTAATATTTTTGGAAATATTTCGACCTCGGCCAGTGCTTTTTTTGGTACGGCTAATGCGGCTAACACATCGACTGCTACTATCTCTGCCGGCACGGTATCTAATGCAGCGGCATTGACGGGCAATAATTACAGTATTTCGTTCACGTCGCCAACCAGTTATGATGTGACTAATACCACGACCGGAACGGCTGTTTCTACCGGGAATGCATACACCAGCGGCAGCCCGATTACATTCGATGGGATTAGTATCAGCGTTTCTGACGGAACCGGAGCCAATGCAAGCCCGGCAGCAGGGGATCAGTTTTCGGTACAGCCGGGTACGCAGGATATTTTTCAGACAATTAATAATGCGATTACCGCGTTAGGGCAGCCGACCGCTACGGCAGCAGATCAGACCAATCTGGCCAATAGTTTGTCACAGGCGAATAGCAATATTCAGAAATCATTGAATAATGTGCTGGCAGCACGCTCGCAGTTTGGTAACTCGATGCAACAAATCAGTACCTTGAATAATGTGGGGAATACCGTGGGTCTGGGTTATAGCTCAACTATATCCAGCTTACAGGATACTAACTATGCCCAGGCGATCAGCGAGCTTTCTTTAGAGCAGTTTACTTATCAGGCGGCACAAAAAGCATTTGCCAGTACTTCGCAGCTCAGCCTGATGAGTATGATTTCCTGATGTAGACAGGTATTGTTTATCGCAGGGCGGCGTGTTGAATTCCCAGTTCAATCAAATGCGCGATGGGAGCGGATAAGTAGGGTAACAGTATCATTATCATGAGAAAGCCGACGCCCATGGTAATGGGGAAGCCGATACCGAACAGGTTGAGTTGCGGTGCCGCCTTAGTCAGGATACCCAGAGCCACATTGGTGCTCAGCAGTGCTGCGATAATAGGCAGTGCCATATGCACACCTGAAGTAAAAATAACCGAAGCCGACGTTACTATATGCCACCACATGGTGGCATGTTGCGTATTGCTCAGATCAGCACCTATCGGTAGCCGGGTAAAACTATCAACCAGTGTACTCAGCAGAGCCAGGTGCAGATTCATCGATAAAAACAGCATGGTTGCTAATAAACTCATAAACTGACTGATGGCAGAACTGGTTCCTTTGGATTGGGGATCAAAAAATGTGGCGAAGCCCAGTCCCATTGCCATGCCGATGAGTGATCCTGCCATTTCTACTGCAGCAAAAACTAATTGCATGGTAAATCCCATAGCAACCCCAATTAAGAACTGTTCACCTAAAATGAGAATAGCGGGCAGGGAAATGGGGTCAACCGTGGGTAAATTACCCAGTGTCGGAGCGACAATCAGTGCCAGCACCACCCCAAAGCTGATTTTAATGGTAGGAGGAATCGCTACATTGCCAAAAACCGGAGCAAAGGCAATCAGACCCAGAATGCGGGTCAGCGGCCAGATAAATGAATTTATCCAGATAAACAACTGATCTGTGGTGATGTGTATCATGGTGCGGGTTTATGTGTCAGCCGGCTTATCAAGGTATTAGTCACTTCATCCGGTCAGCTAATCAGGCCGGGAATACCGGTAAATACAGTGCGCATATAATCCGTCATAATCCCCAACATCCACGGGCCGGCAATGGCAAGTGTGAGAAAGATGCCCACCAGTTTGGGGATAAAGGATAAAGTCATTTCATTAATCTGTGTCGCCGCCTGAAAAATACTGACGACGAGACCGATAACCAGGGCAACCAGCAGCATTGGTGCTGCAAGCATCAGGGTTACTTCCATAGCCTGGCGGCCTATTGTCATTACGTGTTCGGGAGTCATCGTAGTACATCCTTGAATTTTGTTTTATTATTATTCAGTGTTGAAGTTCAGTCCGGCGGCCAGAACAGGTTGCGTCAATAAAAGCTTTGGGCCAGTGATCCAATTAAAAGTTGCCATCCGTCGACCAGCACGAACAGCATGAGTTTAAACGGGAGCGATACCGTAGAGGGTGACATCATCATCATCCCCATGGACATCAACACACTGGCGACCACCATATCAATAATAAGGAATGGAATAAATATGGCGAAGCTGATTTGAAAAGCGGTTTTCAGTTCACTGGTAATGTATGCCGGAATTAATACCGTCAGCGGTACCTGTTCCGGCCCTTGCAAAGCGGGTGTTTTGGATAGTTTGACGTATAAAGCCAGGTCGGACTGGCGTGTTTGCCGCATCATAAATTGCTTGAGCGGGGCCATGCCTTTATCCATAGCTTCGGTGACGCTGATTTTATTTTCATTAAATGGCAGATACGCGTCCTGATAAATTTTATCGAAGACGGGGCTCATGACAAACAGGCTAAGGAACAGGGATAAGCCGACAATAACCTGGTTGGGTGGTGAGCTTTGTGTTCCCAAAGCTTGCCGTAGCAAAGATAAGACAATAACAATGCGGGTAAAGCTGGTCATCATTAACAGTGCAGCCGGAAGAAAAGACAGCGAAGTTAAAAATAACAGCGTTTGAATGCTGAGTGCGTAATTCTGACCGCCTCCGGCCAGCGGTGTACTGGTAATGGCTGAAACCTGGGCGCTCGCCGGAGCGCTTATCAGGCATGTTCCGGCCAGTAGCAGTGTTGCCAGTGTTAGTGTTGCAACAGGGGAGTTAAGGTTCTTTGACATGACGTTTTTCAATAGTTTGTTGCAGCCATGCCGAAAAATTGGGCTTACTGGCGCTGCTGCTTTCCTGTCGGGGCAGGGTGGTGATGGTGGTGATTTGTTGCGGGCTTACGCCAAGTACGATCCAGGATTCTCCCGCTTCAATGACCATGATGCGTTGGTTGCTGCCTATGCTGACGGAGCCAATTACACGTATCGGCAACTCCGGCGACAGGGTGCGTAAGCCAAATTTTTTAATAGCCCAGCTGGCAAAGAAGACCAGAGCCAGTACCAGAACCAGGCTGCCGATGACTTGCAGTAAATTACCGGAGGTATTGCCGGCGGCCGCCGTCTGGAGCGTCGCGGCTACAGGTGTTGTGGCTATTATTGTTTCGGCTGACAGTGCTGCGTCAGGCTGGCAGCATAGGGCGGCGGTCAGAATCGCCACAGTTTTTGTGAGGGTATTGACTCCGCTTGCAGGGTTTATGGTGGTACTCCGCTTCATATTGTCCGCTTATTTATTCAATTTGCGAATGCGTTCTGTCGGCGTGATAATGTCGGTCAGGCGTATCCCGAACTTATCATTCACTACCACGACTTCACCTTGCGCAATCAGGCAGCCGTTGACCAGCACATCCATTGGCTCGCCTGCCAGGCCATCCAGTTCGACGACAGAACCTTGCGCCAGTTGCAGCAAGTTTTTGATGGCAATTTTAGTACGTCCGAGTTCCACCGTAAGCTGCACAGGGATATCCAGGATGAAGTCGATATCATTGTGGGTGCCGGTTTTAATATTCTTGGGGTTGAATTCCTGGAAAACCGAAGGACTTGGCGCTGGCGCTGGTGCGGCCAGTTTGGCTGCCGCCGCCGCCGCGTCTGCCTGTTCTTGTTCTGCAATCGCTGCGCCCCAGTCATCTTCACTGATCGGTGAACTTGCGTCATCTGCGATGCTGTCATTCATGATAATTTCCTTGTGGTGCTAATCTGCTTATGGTGATGAGTCTGTCAATACAGTCATGCAATATTACAAAATTGTAAATTTTTTTTGACTCAGCTTGGAATGTGACTGGCTATTTCATGGGGAATATCCGTGCTGCTGGATGAAATCAGCCGCTCTACCTTGAGTGCGTACTGTCCGTTGAATACCCCATACTTACAATCCATGACCGGGGTGCCGTCCACTTTGGCACACAGCAAATCGGGTATTGCCAGGGGAATCACATCGCCTACCTTTAAATTTAAAATATCACCCAGATTCATGTGAGTGTGCCCCAGTTCGGTGACCAGTTCAACTTCGGCAATCTGAATTTGTTGTGTCATGAGACGTACCCAGCGCTTATCTACTTCCAGTGTTTCACCCTGCAGGCTGGAGGTCAGGATGTCGCGTATCGGTTCTATCATGGCGTATGGCATACAAATATGCATTTCACCGCTGACCGGTCCCAATTCAATCGTGAAGGTGGTCGATACCACGACCTCATTCGGGGTGGCGATATTAGCAAACTGGGTGTTCATTTCGGAACGAATATACTCAAATTCGATCGGGAAGACCGGTTCCCATGATTTTGCGTAAGTTTCAAACAAAATATCCAGTATGCGTAAAATAATGCGTTGTTCTGTCTGGGTGAAGTCACGACCTTCTACCCGGGTATGAAAACGGCCATCGCCACCAAACAGATTATCAACCAGTAAAAATACCAGGTTCGGGTCCATGACAATCAGGGCAGTGCCGCGCAAGGGCTTCATATGCACCAGATTCAGGTTGGTAGGTACCACCAGATTCCGGATAAATTCACTGTATTTGGAGACGCGTACCGTACCCACCGAAACTTCGGCGCTGCGGCGCAGAAAATTAAACAGGCCAATGCGTAATAAACGGGTGAAGCGTTCATTAATGATTTCCAGTGTAGGCATCCGGCCACGGACGATACGCTCCTGGGTTGCCAGATTATATGAGCGAACCCCACTGGTATCTTCCGGCGATTCCTGTTCGTCCTGATCCCCGCTGACCCCTTTTAGCAGGGCATCAACTTCTTCTTGGGAAAGGAAATTATCTGACATGGCGGCAGTTTATTGAATAACAAAAGAAGTAAAAAATACCCCGGTTACCTTTTGAGGCGGGCCGTCAGGAGCAAAAGAAATATTAGCTTGCTCATTAATTTCTTGTGTTAATTTTGTTTTGCCTTCGCTGGTTAAAATGTCTGCTGCTTCTTTACTAGACAATAGTAATAACAAACGGCTGCGTAATTGCGGCATATTTGTTTTAATTAAATTAACCTGTTCTTCATCCGGTACTTGCAGAGTAATAGTCGCCTGCAAGTATTTATCGCCGGTTTCTGATTGTAAATTGACCGTGAATGCCTCCATACTTAAAAATACCGGAGGTTTATCTGAATCTTCTGCTTTTTTAACTTCTTTTTTATCGCTCTGATTTTTTTTGCCCAGAAAAAACCATGCACCACCCCCTGCTGCTGCCAGTACAACAACAGCCAGCACAATAATCATGATCAGTTTTTTCTTTTTAGAGTTAGCGCCGGCAGCCGGGGCTTCCTCTTTTTTTGGTGCAGCTTTAGACATCTGAAATTCCTTTGGACGCCGATGAAGTAACACCGACTTAATTATCGCCAATTTCGCTATTCGTTCATAGGAGAAACAGAACGTGATTTTACCGTCATTTTAAACGTTAAAGCCAGCGAAGGGTTGCTTAATTACTGCTATGTTACCCCTGTCATTACCGGCCGGTGGTGCGTTAACATTCAATTCTGGCGTGTGAGTTGGTTTAATTGTGTATATATCGGGATAATCCGTCCACTGTATGCTTGTCACGGAGTTGTTAAACAAAAGTATCTACCAATCCGGTGCCTTGCCGGATTGATGTTGTCTGGCCTGGCCCTATTGCCCCGGCAATGCCGGGTATGCTGGTCATGCTGCGGTTTGAGGCACTTTGTCCGGATGACTGTTCTTGCTGGCGTTGCTGCTGGCTGCCGACGGAGCATTCACCCAGTTGTATACCTGCCTGCCCCAGCATTTCGCGTAATTTGGGAATCGCGTTTTCCAGCGCTTGCCGGACTTCCGGCTGGTGTGCGGTAAATGCGGCAACGGCGTGCGAATTACTGACGCTTAATACTACTTGCAGTGGCCCTAAATCGGGCGGGTTGAGGGTTAATGTTGCATTTTGCAGTCCGCCCGCCGTCATCCAGGTCACTTTTTGGCCCAGCGCCTGATCCCAGGCGGGAGTGCCGACATTGGGTGTTAATTTATCCGTATTGACGTTGTTGTTCATGGTGTTGCTGATGCTGGTAAGCATCGGCGTCATGGAAGATAGTTGCTCTGCACCGGTGGTGTTACTGGCAGATGATTTACTTGTTGTGCTTGATGCCGACACCAGTGCAGCCAGTGTTTTATCTGCCAGCGTTGCCGTATCAGCAGAAAGCGCACCCGAAAGTGTACCGGTATCCGCTTCGGTTTGTATTTGTTGTTCAGGAGATTCCGTTGCTGCCTTGGCTGTTGCTGCGGCATTGCTGAGCGCAGCAGCCTGAAGTGTGGCCGTTTGTCCCGCCAGTTGCGCCGGAGTTTTAGCTGCATTGGCGGCAGTGGTCAGGCCGGCTAATGCAGCCGACTTAATTCCTGTGGTATTAAGGTGAAGAAGTGGTGCGGGTTGTGCTGTGGTCGTTGACAAGAGCGCGGCTGCCGCCGCCGCTGCTGCGGCATTGGTATCCGTGGGTGTGCCGGTGTTTAGTGTGTTTGTTATCGCGCCCTGATTGGCTGCGTTACTGTCCTGTGTGTCTGATTTATTATTCGGGGTATTTTTTTTAGTCGTGTTGGCTGGCGCTGTGTCTGTTTTTCCCGTCGCAGAGTTTGCAGAATTTCCAGTGTTTGATGACTGGCTGGTGCTGGCGGGTGGTGTATTTTGATTTTTTGCGTTGATTTCGTTATTGAGCACTTGCGTAAATGTACCTGACGGCGATGCTGGATTCAGCGAGTCGCTTTGCGATGTGCCTGCATTATTCACCGGAGTTGCATTTGCTGTGCTTGTGACCGTGACTGTAGAGTTAATGGCAATCATGTTGGACCCTTGGTAGTGCTTGTTTATCGGTCTGTGCAAATTGTCCCGGCAGTGGTATTGCCACTTGCTGTACAGCCTGTGGTGATGAGCGGTACCGGAATAAGTCTGCGACAGCCCTGTTTTAAATTAGCGTTTGTAAAAAAGCAGCCTGTTTGCGTGTTCGTCTGTTTGTTTCTGGTCGCGCTTCTCTTCTTTTTGGCGTTGGGCTTTGGCGGCGCGTTCTTCGACTGTTTTGTAAGACATCCGTTTACGCTCGCTTTCCTGCCAGTTTTTTTGTTCTCTTTGCCTGCGATATTGCGCATCCATGAACAATTGCTTCTGACCTTGAACCGCCTCGTCAATTTTACTCAAAAACAGCTGAAAATTGCGTAAATTCTGGATGCTCAGGCCGGTTTTCATACCGTCCTGAAGACGGTTTTCATAATCTTTGCGGTATTGTTCCAGCATATTCAGTTTTTGCTCCAGCTCATTCATGGATTTGGTTGCAATCCCTAATCTGATGGCTGCATCATCCGTTTCTTTTTCAGATAATTCGATCAGGACGGTGATAGGAGAAGGTTGCATGATAAATTCTTAATAATTATTTTGTGGCGGCGTGCATTTAAAGTTGTCGCTGTGGCGTTGCGCTTGCCTTACAGAGATAATTTTGTGTAAGCGCCGGTTACGGTGAAAAATTTTTTTAAAAATCTTATCACGCTATTCTATTACTTTACACCGCTGCGAAGTAATGCAATAGCTAGAACAGCATGGCAAGTTGCCCCAAGCTCTCGGTAATGCCGGATCGTTCTCCGATGCTTTGCTGTAAAAAATTTTCAATTTTTTGGTGAGAACGAATCGCCTCATCCAAAATCGGATCAGTACCGGCAGCATACGCTCCCACACTGATTAAATCCCGGCTGCGCTGGTAGCGCGACACCAGTTGTTTGAGTTTTCTTGCCGCCTTCTGATGTTCCGGTGATGCGATGTTATGCATGGCGCGGCTGATGGATTGCTCAATGTCGATGGCCGGATAATGTCCCGAGTCGGCTAAGGCACGGTTGAGTACAATATGTCCGTCCAGAATGGCGCGGGCAGAGTCGGCAATCGGATCTTGCTGGTCATCCCCTTCGGTGAGTACCGTGTAAAACGCGGTAATCGAACCGCCGCCTGCCATGCCGTTACCTGCGCGTTCTACCAGAGCGGGCAGTTTGGCAAAAACCGATGGCGGGTAACCTTTGGTTGCCGGTGGTTCGCCGATGGCCAGAGCGATTTCGCGTTGCGCCATTGCGTAGCGCGTCAGTGAATCCATAATCAATAGTACGCTTTTGCCCTGATCCCTGAAATATTCGGCAATGGTGGTGGCATACGCTGCACCCTGCAAACGCATCAGTGGCGGTGTATCTGCCGGTGCAGCAACGACGACGGAACGCGCCAGTCCGACAGGTCCCAAAATTTGTTCAATAAATTCTTTCACTTCACGGCCCCGTTCACCGATCAGGCCGACTACGATGACATCGGCGCTGGTGTAGCGCGCCATCATGCCCAGCAAGACACTTTTCCCTACGCCCGAACCGGCAAACAAGCCCATACGCTGACCGCGTCCGACGGTGAGTGTGCTGTTAATTGCACGCACACCGACATCCAGGATTTCCGTAATCGGAGTACGATGCAGCGGGTTAACCCAACGTGCGCTCAGCGGCGCTGTGTGCGTGGTATTCAGCGGACCCAGGGTGTCCAGTGGTCTGCCGGCACCATCCAGCACCCGTCCCAGTAATTCGTCGCCAACCGGTAAATGCCGGGTACGGTCGACAGCCCGGCGTGCCGGTCTTTTGGCAAAATGGTCCGGTGATACGCAGTGTATGGTTTTGACGGCCAGTACCGGTGTGCCGGGAAGTATTCCTTCTACGGCGCTTTGCGGCATCAAAAACAGTTTGTCATGATCAAAGCCCACGACTTCAGCGTCAATTTTTTCACCGTTCGAAAGTGGAATGATACAGGCGCTGCCCAGTGATAACTTGATTCCGACGGCTTCAATCACCAGTCCGGTGACACGGGTGATGCGCCCGGCCACGTCTGGGGGGGCGGTCTCACTAATCACTTGTTTTACATTGGACAGATAAGACTGGCACAGAGTGATAGTGTCAGAGTGTGATTCGTTCATGTTGCGGGGCCGGAATACCTGGTGTACCAGGTAATGTCGCGTGCTAATGCCGCAGTCAGATCTTTCCACCGGGTCGCCAGAGAGGCATCGATCTGATTTTTAGCTGTTTCAATGCGGCAGTCGCCTGTCTGCATGTGTGTATCACTGCAAATTGCCCATCCGGCTTTTTGCAGTTCCGCTCCCATTGCATTGCGCACTAAACCGGCATCTGCCGGGCAAAGAAATAATTGCGCTGGCTGCTGCACTGACGGCATGGCAGCAATGGCGTGTTGTACTACAGGAAGAAGTAATTCAGGATTGACCGCCAGAGCTTGCTGCAACATCGCTTTGGCCAGATGTAATGCAACATCCAGGACATCCTGCGCCATCAGGATATCGGCCTGTTTGCGAGCGGTGGAAAATTGAACCGCAATCGCTTCAATCGCATTCAGCTGAAGCGTGACCGCTTCCTGTCCCTCGGCCAGTCCGGTATCAAATCCGAGTTGCTGTCCTTCTTCCAGCCCTTTTGCATAACCTTCCTGGCGCGCATTTTCTTTGATCAGCGCTATTTCTGCCAGAGTGATTTTTGGCTGGGGCGGCGGCGGTGGTGGCGGCGGTGGCGGAAGCGGCGGCGGTTTGTCTTCAAATGAAGTCATCTCCCAGCGCTGATAGGCTGACAGGCGGCCTTTGTCGATGGCATCAGACAAATGCATCCTCCCCGCCTTTAGATCCGAGCATGAGTTGTCCTTCGTCCGCTAAGCGACGCACAATGACCAGAATCGCTTTTTGCTGTGCTTCTACTTCGGACAGACGTACCGGACCTTTTGATTCAAGATCATCCCGCATCATTTCTGCCGCACGTTGTGACATATTTTTAAAGATTTTTTCACGCATGTCCGGATTGGCGCCTTTGAGGGCCACAATCAGGGTGTCGGACTGGACTTCGCGTAACAGTAACTGGATGCCGCGGTCATCGATGTCCATGATGTTATCAAACACAAACATCTCATCCATGATTTTTTCTGCCATGTCGCCATCGTAATTGCGCAAGTTTTCCATGACAGAAGATTCGTTTTCGCCGCCCATAAAGTTGAGTATTTCTGCTGCTGCGCGTACCCCGCCTATGGTTTTTTTCTTGAGACTTTCATTGCCGGTAAGTAATTTTGTCAGTACGTCATTTAATTCTCGCAATGCCGCGGGCTGAATACCATCCAGAGTAGCAATACGCAGGATGGCATCATTGCGCAGGCGTTCGCTGAACTGATTGAGAATTTCACAGGCCTGGTCGCGTTCCAGATGCACCAGAATCGTTGCAATAATTTGCGGGTGTTCATTACGGATTAATTCTGCCACGGAGGGAGAATCCATCCATTTTAAACTTTCGATACCGCTGGCATCACGTCCGCCCAGAATGCGATTTAATAAAGAGGATGCTTTGTCATCGCCCAGTGCCTTGGTCAGGATGGTGCGGATATAATCATCCGAATCGATACCCATGGAAGAACTGATATCCGACTCATTTAAAAAATCTTCCAGTACTGCAGCCACGGTCTCATGCGGAATTGCTGTCATTCCGGCCATAGCCATGCCGAGTTTTTGCACTTCGCGCGGACCAAGGTATTTCATGACCTCTGAGGCACCATCTTCGCCTAAGGCCAGCATCAAAATGGATGCTTTTTGTAATCCTGCCTCACTCATTCGCCATTCACCCAGTTTTTAATTACATTTGCGACAATTTTAGGATCGGACTTGGCTAATTCCTGTGCCGCGCCCAGATTTTTTTCATACACTTGCGATGCTCTTGCTTTGATGACTTCCGGTGGTTCTGCGCCTGATAAACTGACTACCGATCCATCTTCGTTCAGTTCTTCCTTACTTTCCTCAAGCTCCTGCTGTTTGATCCGTTCTTTTTCTTTTTCTAATTCTTTTTCTTGTTCTTCTTTGATGTCTTTCCCCATGATTTTCCACAGGATAGGTTTGAGATAGCCAAAGAACAGGTAGAGAATGACAGCGCCGGTCAACAGGTACTTCAGGGCGTTTTTGCCAAGTTCAATATATTCAGCTTGTTTCCAGAACGGTCCTTCGACGATTTCTTTTTCAGTGTTGACAAACTGGCTGTTCACAACATTGAGCGAATCCCCGCGTTCCTGGTTGAATCCCATCGCCTCTTTGGCCAGATCGGTGATTTGGGCTTTTTC
>CAIWPG010000257.1 GCA_903914535.1 uncultured Oxalobacteraceae bacterium | reverse complement strand
GGCACTTCTTTATTCAGCGAAGAAGAGCGATCTTCAACCGGTGCCATTTTAAATGGCGTATTACATCCGGCCAAAATCCCCATTGCGAGAATAAATAAAATTACTCTTTTCATACATTTCATACGATTGAATTTCATGGTTTCTTAAATTATGCCGGAACATAAAGGAACAAAATGACACTCTTCCAGTACAGATTTAACCCATTCTGTCGTTCCGGTACGTTCAATTAATTGTAAAGCTTGCTGCTGATCTCCGACTGGTGCAATTAAACGGCCACCGATAGCCATCTGCTGCAATAAGGCAGTGGGGATTTGCTTTCCTGCTGCAGCCAGAATGATACCGTCAAATGGCGCTACCTGCGGAAGACCCAGCATACCATCCCCATAATGCAAGCGTAAGTTGGCAATTCGCAACGCGCGCAAGTTGTTTTTTGCTAATTCATGTAATGGTTTAATACGCTCTATGGAATAAACGTGTTGGCACAAATTCGCCAGCACGGCAGCCTGATAACCACAACCTGTGCCAATTTCAAGTACATTATTCAGTGTTCTGGCGCCACGCATCAACTCAATCATACGTGCCACAATAAATGGCTGTGAAATAGTTTGCTGATAACCAATGGGTAATGAAGCATCAATATAAGCCTGATTAATTAAGCCTGGCTCCACAAATTGATGCCGGGGAACAATTCCCATCGCCGACAAAACGACTGTATCATTAACGCCTTGCCGGGCTAAACGTGCCACCATAGCCCGGCGGACCGCATCGGACACCATAGGCATACCGGCATGAGACTGTACCGGGTGCCGGTGTTGCACTACGTTTTGCGTTGCTGTCTGAGGCGTTGCCACCGACACTAACGGAGTACGGCTGATATCACCGCTTCTGTGTGACTTACTTGCCAGCGATGACAATGGCAATGGAAACCTGGGACGGTTACCTGTCATAGCAAACCCTTTTTCAACTGCTCCATTTGTTGAAAATTCGTTAAATCAATCTGCAATGGGGTCACGGATACAAAGCCTTGTGCCACGGCATAAAAGTCCGTTCCGTCTTCTGCATCTTTAGCCGATCCGGACGGGCCTATCCAATAGATTGTTTCGCCACGGGGATTCTGCGATTTAATCACCGGCTCCGACGGATGACGACGCCCTAAGCGCGTCGCACGTATTCCTTTTATTTCATCATAAGGACAATTAGGAATATTTACATTCAATAAATAGGGGGTCGTTAACCCGGCTACTTTAGACTTCACCATATCCAATGCAAAACGTGCCGCATCCTCTATGTATTTCCAGCCTTTATGTTCCTGAGAAAAAGCAATCGCAGGTATGCCAAATAAGTAACCTTCTGTCGCTGCAGCCACAGTACCCGAATACAAGGTATCGTCACCCATATTTTGTCCCTGATTAATCCCGGAGATAATCAGATCAGGACGAAAATCCAGCATACCAGTCAAAGCAATATGCACACAATCCGACGGGGTTCCATTAATAAAATAAAAACCATTTCCGGCGCACGATACCGATAAGGGACGACTTAATGTCAATGCATTGGATGCTCCTGAACAATTATTTTCAGGAGCAACCACAACGACTTCAGCAATCGTGGACATGGCACTAACCAGGGATATCAGGCCGGGTGCAAGATAACCGTCATCGTTACTAATTAGGATTTTCATCAGGTCATTCTAACCTATGCATTGTGAACAACTGAGGCAACAGGAACCAGCATTCTTTAAACAGCAGCAGAACCGGATTCTCCGGTACGGATACGCACAACTTCTTCAACATGTTGTACAAAAATTTTACCGTCACCGATTTTCCCGGTACGGGCTGCTTTAATAATCGCATCCACGGCACGTTCTACCACGATATCGTCGACTATAGCCTCTACTTTGATTTTCGGTAAAAAATCAACGACGTATTCTGCGCCACGATAAAGTTCGGTGTGGCCTTTCTGACGACCAAACCCTTTAACCTCAGTCACCGTTAACCCGGTTACACCGACTTCGGCCAGACACTCCCGCACTTCATCCAGTTTGAATGGCTTAATTATTGCCGTAATTTGTTTCATGATGCACTCCTTAATCTAAATAGCTTCTAGTGTAGCCTGTAGTTCACCCCGAAAGGCTGCCGGATTGAAAAGTCACCGGCTGAAAACTGGCCGGACAGCACAGATTTCGTACAGACGCACGAAATCTGACAAATACCTAATCCCGGAACTTCGATGTAATCGGATAACGCCAGTCACGGCCAAATGCACGATGTGTTACACGAATGCCAACTGGAGACTGGCGACGTTTATATTCATTAATTTTGATTAAGCGTGTAATCCGCTCTACATCACCGGCCTGATACCCGGCCGCGATAATCTGATCAGTCGCACAATTTTCTTCCATATGCAGCTGCATAATGCCATCCAACACTTCGTAAGGCGGCAACGAATCCTGATCAGTCTGATCAGGGCGTAACTCAGCCGAAGGCGGACGTGTCAAAATCCGCCCGGGAATAACCGGGGACAGGCTATTCCTGTACTGGCATAAGCGATACACCAGTGTTTTAGCTATATCTTTTAACACAGCAAAACCACCTGCCATATCGCCATACAGCGTGCAATACCCTACCGCCATTTCACTTTTATTCCCTGTAGTCAGTACGATAGCGCCATGCTTATTAGATAGCGCCATCAACAAGGTACCACGAATCCTGGCTTGTATATTTTCTTCTGTCGCATCCGGGGGCAAACCCGAAAACTCACTGGCAAGCGTTTCTGTAAATGCAGCAAAACAGGCATTAATTGAGATTTCATCGTAACGCACCTTCAGATTGTCTGCCATGACGCGGGAATCAAGCCAGGAGATCTCTGCGGTATACGGTGAAGGCATCATTACGGCACGTACTTTATCAGCACCAAGAGCATCCACAGCAATTGCCAGCGTCAGTGCTGAGTCAACTCCGCCTGACATACCGAGTAATACTCCGGGGAACCCATTTTTGCCGATATAGTCACGCACACCAAGAACCAGCGCATCGTATACCTGCCCCTCGGCCGGAAGTTCTTTTTCAATCACACCCGGATTCGGCGTTGCTCCGTCAAATTCGATCAGCTGCATATCTTCTGCTGCATGCTTTAATTGTGCACACAACTGTCCCTGCTGATTCAGGACAAAGGAGTTACCGTCAAAAATAAGTTCATCCTGTCCGCCAACCAGATTGGCATAAACCAGCGCCAGCCCCTGTGCAGTGACATTGTCACGCATTACCTGATAACGCAGATGCTGCTTATTCATGTGAAAAGGAGAGCCATTCAACACCAGCAAAACTTCAGCCCCGGCAACTTTCGCCTGAGAAGGCACGTGCTCATTCCAGGTATCTTCACAGATAGCAACACCAAACCTGACCCCGCCGACAGTAAAGACTAAAGCATCTTGTCCGGCCCGGAAATACCGTTTTTCATCAAATACGTGGCCATTTGGCAAATCATGCTTGCAGTAGCTAGCGACTATCTGACCATTCACCAAAAGCGAAGCGGCATTAAAACAGGTACCATGCTGTTTCAGCGGATGTCCGACCAACACATGCAAATCGTGAAATGATGCCAAACTATCGGCCAGTTCCTGTAAGGCACGCGAACTGGCTTCATAAAATGAATTACGTAATAACAAGTCTTCCGGAGGATAACCGACCAGCGATAATTCAGGTGTGAGTACAATGTCAGCCCCCTGTTGTGCCGCACAGCGGGCGAAATCTAAAATACGAGCAGCATTACCGGCTAAATCTCCGACGGTACTGTTCATTTGAGCGATAGCAAGCTTGACCATGATTGAAGAATATCTATTTATGCAAGTGACAGATTATCGCACGGCTATCATTTCTGATCTCTCTGAAATTAGTGCTAATCAGTGGGATAAACTACATCAAGCCAATTTCAACGACGATATTAATCCATTTTTATCGTATGCCTATCTTCATGCTTTAGAAAAATCAGGAAGTGCTTGCGCCAATACAGGCTGGCGCACCAATTTTTTAACGTTATGGCAAGGATCAGAGCTACATGCGGCCATTCCCTTATATTTAAAGAGCCATTCCTACGGTGAATATGTGTTTGACTGGGCCTGGGCAAACGCATATCAGCAACATAATCTGCCGTATTACCCAAAATTAGTGTCGGCAATTCCCTTTACACCGGTAACAGGAATACGTTTATTGGCACTGAGCGACACTGCCCGTGCTGCACTGGTGAAAACACTCTGCCGGTACCAGAAAGACAGCAACACCTCATCTTGCCATGTTTTGTTTACAACAAAAGAACAGGCAATGCAGTTACAGGATACCGGTTTTATGGTGAGATACGGCGTGCAATTTCACTGGGAAAACGAAGCTTATCGCGATTTTTCTGATTTTTTATCCAGGCTGGAACAAAAAAAACGTAAAAATATTCTGGCTGAACGCCGCAAGGTCAGAGAGGCCGGAATACACTTCATTCACAAAACAGGTCATGCTATTTCAGAACAAGACTGGCTTTTTTTTGTACAGTGCTACCAAAACACCTACCAGCAACATGGTGCAGGCAGCGGCTATCTGAATTTAGATTTTTTCCTGACCATCGGTACTTCTATGCCGGACAATCTGTTATTAATTATTGCTGAACGCAATGGAAAGCCAATTGCGGCATCACTGCTGTTCCATTCAAAAAATACGGTATACGGACGGTACTGGGGCTGTCTGGAATACCACCCATGCCTGCACTTTGAGACGGCATACTATCAGCCGCTGGAATTTTGTATTAACAATAAAATAGCCTGTTTTGAAGGCGGAGCACAGGGAGAACATAAAATGGCACGCGGCTTTCTGCCTCAGACCACCTATTCGGCGCACAGTCTGGCACATCCGGCATTTGCTAATGCAGTTGAATTATTTCTGGCAAGGGAGCAGGACGGTATACAAAACTACATGGATGAGCTGCATGAACACAATCCATTTTTATCGCATCGTGCGTGATTTCATTTCTGGCAGCACGGGTCTGCCAGAATTTTCCCTCCCCTGCCGCAAACCGGCGGGGGAAGATAGCATCGTCAGGCTAAGGATTTTGCATAACTTGCCACGCCGGCCATGATTTCGGCATGCGCTTCATCAGGACCTTCCCATGATTCAACTTTAACCCATTTACCTTTTTCCAGATCTTTGTAATGTTCAAAGAAATGCTGGATTTGACGCAAACGCAATTCATTCATGTCTTCTGGTTTTTTCCAGTGCGAATAGATCGATAAAATTTTGTCGACAGGCACAGCCAATACTTTGGCATCGTGGCCGCCTTCATCGGTCATTTGCAATACACCGATAGCACGGCAACGTACAACAACGCCCGGGATCAGCGGGAATGGTGTAATCACCAGTACATCGACAGGGTCACCGTCACCGGCAATGGTTTGTGGCACATAACCATAATTGCACGGATAGTGCATGGCTGTACCCATAAAACGATCCACAAAAATGGCACCGGTTTCTTTATCTACTTCGTATTTGATCGGATCGGCATTCATCGGGATTTCAATGATGACATTAAAATCATGTGGTAAATCACGGCCTGCTGGAACGTTATTCAAACTCATTTTTCTCTTTCGGTATAAAAAATTAAAGTCGTTGATGAATTTTTGCCAGGATAAAACCTGACTAAAGATCAACCAAAGCACATGCCCGGTAGTACTCGGAAGATTTGTCCTTCAACCCAAGTTCCTCATGTAACTGTGCCAGCTTAAGATTCGCTGCCCGCACAGAAGAAACTTCCACAGCATAAAACAAAGCTTGCTCCAAATGCAACTCTGCTTTACCCCATAATTTTTGCTTCAGACACAAAACACCCATAGTAAGTGCCAACTCCGGATCAACCGGATGCATAGCCAGCCAGGCTTCACAATGTTCAATCTGAGCCAGCAATGCCGCAGAACCTTCGCTTGCTGCAGCATCACGGTATGCGGTCAGCAAGCGTGAATCCCACGTTGTTTGCAGCGCTTTTTCAAGCAAATTGCGCGCTTCATCATGCAAACCTTGTGCCACCATAGTACGTGCGGCCAGTGCCGCCACAAACGGTTTACTGCGATCTTCTGACGGAATATTTTGCCATAAGCGACGAATGGATTCAGCATCATGACCATGATCTGATAACAGATCCTGGTATGCCAGTTCACGCAAGCGCATAGAGAGTGTCGAATGCAAAGACCGGTGCTTATCAAGCGCCTTAACCAATCTGAGCACTTCGCTCCATTTTTTAGCTTGCTGATTTGCTTTCAAGGCCCACCGCAATACATGAATGTGCCGTGTACCGTTAGCATGCAACTCAGTAACCGCTTCCAGTGCCTGCTCCGGCTGATGACCATCGACCAGCAGCTCCATGGTCGTCACCAGTCGTGCCGTCTTATAAGGCAAATCACCTTCAATCCGGGCCAGCCAGGCATCACGTCGTTCCGACTGACTCATATTATGTGCTGCGCGTGCGCCGATTAAGGATGCCAGCGCAGCATTTTCAGGTAACTCGGCGGCACGGGTGGCCGCCTTTTCCGCATGACCGAAACGCCCTTCAAATAAGGCTTTTAATGCCTCACGAAATGCTTTGTTACCTTCACGCTCATTCTTGCCACGACGATAGGCTGCAACCCGCTGTGGCATGTCTTTGGCTGCATTAATGGTATAAATCAATAACCCGAGCAAACCAAAAACACCCAGCATCACCAAAACAAACAGGTTCAGTGACATATCTATCCGGTAGGGCGGATAAAACAAAACAACATTACCCGGATTAAAACGGGCGGTCAGCGCCAGTAAAATAGCAGATACAAAAAGCGCCACCAGGCGAATAAAGACCCCCATTATGGCTTCACCGTAAAGTTACGAACTGCATTCAGGCTGTCTTCCAGACTAGGCATTTCAATCGATACATTACTGCTTTGAATCTGACGCAACAAAGCTTGCACTGTCTGCGTTTGTCTGGAGCGCGTATCAAAATAACGGGTAATCGCATCCTGTGCTGCGATCATATCACTGCGAAATGCTGTTTCATTGCGTGACAGTAGTGCCAGACGTGCATTCAGCAAACGTAATTTCACATTTTCTTTAACAAAATAACCCTGATTTGGTGACAATAGTAAGGCATCAGGAGTCTGTACATTCCGAATCAAAACTAACTGACGCAATTCAGACCACATTTCTGCCGACCAGCTCTGCCAGCGATCTTCCAGCCACGCCAGCCAGGCCGAGTTAGCAATACTATCAAGCTGACGCTGGCTCTTGCCTGCTTTGTCAGTGCCGGATACAAGGGCCGGTTTATTTGCCTTAGGCGGAGTCGCGATCACAACTGATTTTTCATCCACCCAAAGCGGCATGTGTTCAATTTGCGCAATAGCGCTATCCAGACGCAACGCAATACCAGTTAAATCCAACGCCGGCAGCGCTTTCAATTTATCAATATCCCGCCCGACAGAACGCCGGATGGTAATAAACTGGGGTTTATCCGAACGTGCCAGACGTGCATCGGCATTTTGCAATGCGATTAGTGCACCCTGCACATTACCTGCCAGCTGAAGCTGCTGACTGGCTGTCGATAAAACCTGCTCAATTTCAGACAAAGCCCAGTCATCCCGGTTTTTGGACAAATCCTGATAAAGCTGTTGTAAGGCTAATTCATGATTTTGCGATTCGGATTGCTTGCTTTCCAGCACGCCCACCTTAACCTGTAACTCTTTACTATTGTCCTGCATCAGTCGTGCAATGCTCTTGGTTTCCGCATTACTGATATCGACCAGTTGCAGCCGGTGCGCCAATTCTTCACGTAGTTGGTTAATTTGATTGGTCGAACTCCACCATTGCGCCACCAGCAATACTGCCAGTGCACCGATCGCCACGTAGCCGGGTTGCTCAATAAAACGTTTAGCCGGATTACTTTCGGGCGCAGGATGAAGAGAAGTACCGGCAGCCAGACTTTCGTTTAGCGGCTCGGATTTAGGAGTAGTTTCGTTCAAGGATTCGTTCATAAGACAGATTGTAACGCGAGCAGCAGGTTTTCGTCGCCAGATCCAACCAGACGAACACATATAAATCCCAGACTATAGGCCGTTTCTGCAATTCGCTGATGAGACACCAATAATTTAATTTGTTTCAATTCAACAACACCAGCGTCGCCACCCGCCTCACGCACCATGGCAAGCAGTGTACGCAAAGCCTCAG
>CAIWPG010000256.1 GCA_903914535.1 uncultured Oxalobacteraceae bacterium | reverse complement strand
ATCTGGTCCATGCGCAGGGTAGTAGATGGTTTCAACCATTCTGAGCGGCCCAATTTTGACTGAAAGGAGATGCTGTACGTGCCTTCCTGCAAGCCCAGCTTAGCTGCTACAAGCTTCATGGTTACAAAGCACTGGTGCCGGTAGCAATACTTATGTGCGGGTGATGCAACCTGGCAACAATCGGCTGACTTCAGGCAGTGATTGCCGGTGATGTCACTTTTCCCGATATGCCGTTCTGGGATGCTGTGATAACTGAACAACAAGTGGGTTTTACTATCGGTAAGGTATGGGCGTATACTATCGGCCATAGCGGTGATGAACCCCGGGTCATTATAAAATGGATCTACTATCTTGATCTTGAATGGGTAATTCCCGCGTTCATGCACCTTTTGGGCATGGACGACAGCGGTTTCGTAGCTCGACATGGCGTAGTGGGGATATAATGGCAGAAGCACCACTTCCGAAACACCGGGATTTTCTGACAACATCTTATCGTATGCAGCCTTCATCGTAGGTTTGCCATAGCGCATAGCTATTTCCACCGGCAGCCCCGTTTTTTCTTTCAATGCTGCTTGCTGATGCCGAGTGATGGCCACCAGCGGCGACCCCTCTGCGGTCCAGATAGAGCGGTAAGCCTCTGCGGATTTTGGCGCACGGAAAGGCGTGATGATCCCCTTCACCAAAAGGGTCCGCGAAACAACATTTGAGTCAATGACACGTTCGTCCATCAGGAATTCGCGTAAGTAGGTCCGCACATCCCTTACGCTTGTAGAGTCAGGGGAGCCGAGGTTCATTAAGATGATTCCACGCGTTTTATCAGCCATTATATTTGTTATTTATTTCAGGTCAAGACAATAGTCGCGACCGATATTTCTGTTACGGTGCAAAGTAACAAAGGAGTTTGGATAAAACTCGTTTTGATGTCCATTTTTATACGAAACAAGTGATAAATGTTGATTTTATGTGAATAAAGCAAATAAATATATTATATTTAGTTAACTAAATAATATAAAAAATAATGCGTTTCTGCTTAATAAACAATTGCATATTCAGTAGTTATATATTACTATATCTTCAGAATGTTAAATAACGATTTATCATCAAAAAAGAATAGTTTAAGACCCTTTGTAGCAATAGTTTTGTATTGAATTGCCTATCTTTGTGATATACTACCCCTCGATTATCTTTCTATCACCTCCGAAAATTAATTCGCATTAGACATTGCTGCAATGAATGGTATCAATTTTCATTGGTATGATTTTTTTATAATTTACAAATCAAAGAGGGACTGAAATTAAAAACATGAACAGTACAACACACCCATCAGTAGTACTTAAGCAAAAGTACACAGACATTATCAGAGATTCTGCAACGCGTGCGGAAAAGGACGGCAGAGTAACCAAGACGCAGTTGGGGTTAATTTATGAACAGCAGTGGTTTAAGATGCTTGCGCCCTCCTCACTGGGTGGGTTGCAAACGCCATTGCCGGAAACATTGCGGATTGCCGAAGCGCTGGCTTGGGCTGACGGCAGCCTGGGTTGGCAGGTATCGATGGCTGCGGCTGCAAGCTGGTCTGCCGGTTTTGCTGATGCAGAAACGGTACAGAAGATATTAGGCGACCAAAAAGCATGT
>CAIWPG010000255.1 GCA_903914535.1 uncultured Oxalobacteraceae bacterium | reverse complement strand
CAAGCGTTCCGGGTTGATCTGCAAGCCATGATGCTGAGCAATCGCAGTTAAACATTGCACAACGGTATGCGGAAATTTAGTATCCATAGTGTCCTGTGTCATATAGCCGGTCGCTTCATCATACATTCCCAATTAATATGGCTATTTTGAAACATTTAAATGTTGCTCATTCATTTTTTCTACTGCAGGTTTATTCAGGCTGGCTAATTTTCTTCCATTAGGAATTTTTTCGATATCTTCTCCGCCGCCCAAAGCCTGAAAAAGATTAATGTAACCACGATAATAATCGGCACGAATCCGTTGGCTATCTTCCATATTCCGCTGATAGGTTCGTACGGTATCCTGGAGCGCCATAAAATCCACTCCGCCAATTAAATACATTTTATTACTAATTTCCCATGCTTTATTAGCAGAAGACACCGCTTGCATTTGCAATTGAGTACGTTGTTCGGATGAACGAATGGTAAATAATGCACTTTCAACTTCCCGCACGGCCTGCAAAATAGTTTTTGCATAATTTTGAATCATTTCTTCATGCACCAACTTCGCATGCTCAACTTCCGCTGCGTGTTTGCCATCATCAAAAATATTGGCAGTTATATTGGAAAACATATTCCAAAAAAACGAAGCAGGTTGAAACAATTGCGACAACAATCCGCTATAACCAACTTGCGCCGAAAGATTAAAAGCCGGAAGGAGACGTGCCCGTGCGACATCAACATCCGCATCCGCAGCTAATAAGCGGGCCTCCATGGATCTGACATCCGGACGTCGCAGCAGCAATGAGGATGGCAAACCAGGAACAGCATCGGGTAAATGAACACTATCCAGATTCGCATCAGACAATTTTATGGCACTTGGAACTGTTCCCAGAAGAAAGGCGATAGATTCAATCGCCTCTTCACGCTGCTGTTCAAGACTGGGAATCAGGGAACGCTCTGCAAAAATGGCTGAACGCTGTTGCTCCAACTCCAATAATGTTGCATCGCCTATGGCAGCACGTTTTTCCATCGTGACTAATAATTCACTCAAAATATGCTCAGTTTCGCGGGCAATTTTCAGACGGTCATTACTTAAAAGATAATCAACATAACTAGAAGCAATATTCGCAGCCACGGTGCGCTTCATATTACTGGCATCAAACATCGCTTGCCATAACTGAAAATTCGCTTCATCAGCCAATGAAGCCTGCTCACCCCACACATCCACATTCCATGCCGCATTCAGACTGGCACCCGATGTGGTTTGTGATGGTCCATTACCATGTTGTGGGCCGGTAGAAAGTGCTAAATCCAAGGTAGGCAATTGCGCTGCATGCGCCTGATCAGCACGAATTTTTGCTTGTGAAATATGCAAAGCGGCGATACGAATATCCAGGTTATTACTCATACCCTGCTCAATCAAACCGGATAACTCACTGCTGCCAAATAAAAGCCACCATGCATTAATATGAAAATCGTTTACAGATGAAGAAGCTGCACTATCAACGGTTTGGTTTTTAAATTGATCGGGTAAGTGATAAGCCGGAGTGGCATACTCAGCCCTTTTGATGGCACACCCGGTCAGAACCAGAATCAAAGCTGAGCACAATAAAAAGTTACTTATGCTGTTTATGCTATTAACACAATTATTGTAGTGCAGTCGAAAATGACTATGCCATTGCTGAAGCCGGTTATTCTGAATTGGGATTATAGTTTTCATATTCGTATCAATAAGGACTTACCCCAAATTACCCACAAATTTACCCCGATATAGTTTTAATCTGTGCCGTGGTGAAAAATCAGAGAACTACGCCCAAATCAATTACAGACATAAATGTATGTCATGTATGTCTCTTTGTTATTCATGCCAGTGAAATACCTGATTTACCGGTGTAAGTATTTGACATTATTTTCAAACTCATAGATATTGTTAGTATAAGGCAATATTGAGTGGCATAGATAATATACAATTAATGAACAAATGCAATAGAAGTTGCGCTTGCGGGCAGCATTATGTTTGATTAAGGTGTATTGACGTATAAATAAAGACATGAACACTAAAAAAATATTTAATATTTGTTATGTACTACCTATATTCAAAGACCTTGCTGAAGCGATCCATCATGGTTTAACAGAACTTGGTTTTACCTCTTATCTAAGTCAAAGCACGATCATCAATGAAGCGCAAAATATTCTGTTCGGTGCACACCTGATTCCAGATCAAAGCGCACTGCCTGAAAACAGTATTATTTTCAACTTAAGAACTCTTGAGGTTATTCGATTGATTTTGATAAGCTGCATTGTTTTGATATTGTGCAAAGAGTGGATTGT
>CAIWPG010000254.1 GCA_903914535.1 uncultured Oxalobacteraceae bacterium | reverse complement strand
CACCCCCTTGCAGTATCAGCCGGCCGCCATTTTCGCAATCAGCCACAACAAACTGGCATTCTGTACTAAACACCATCATGCCTGCTACGGCGATCCAGGATACCAGTTATTTCACTGGCATACCCTTAATTAACAGAGCAGGCTTAACTGCATCGCCAATTTTAGCTCCGTTCACAACCAAACCGGCGGCAGACAATGACACCGCATTTTTATCGCCAATTCCTTTAACCCGGCTTTCAAAATCAGCCCAATCTTTAAAGCTGCCTCCCTTAGCCCTCTCATCCACAATAGTTTTGGATAATTTAGGACCAATTCCCCTGATAGCATTTAACCCGGCCTGATCTGCCTTATTCACATCGACATCGGCAAAGGATGAGCCAATCACTGCAAACATCAATGAAGCAGCCAATATTATTTTTTTGAACATAAAAATCCCCTTAAATAACGACCATAATTAATTAAAAAAACAGATATATTACAAGGTAATAGTATGCATACAATACAGGCTAAATTGCAGATGAATTATAAAGCGTGTTGAAACAACTCATCGTGTGTCACTGTCGCGGTGCCCAGTTTTCCGACCACAATACCGCCAGCCCGGTTAGCTATTTCTACCGACTCCAGCAAATTTTTTCCGGATGCCAGCATAGCAGCCAATGTGGCAATCACAGTGTCTCCGGCACCGGAAACATCAAATACCTCACGTGCCATCGTCGGAACATGCCGAGTTAATTCTTCCGTATACAAACTCATACCTTCTTCAGAACGCGTCACCAAAAGAGCCTGTAATTTTAATTCGCGTCGCAAATTCTGCGCTTTTTCGGTTAACTCAGACTCACTGCTCCAGTCACCGATCACCTGACGCAATTCAGACTTATTCGGCGTCAGAACAGAGGCGCCTGCATAGCGACTGAAATCGCTGCCCTTGGGGTCAACCAGAATTAATTTATTTAAAGCACATCCGGCGGCAATCATGTCTCGCACGTTAACCAGCGCCCCTTTTGCATAATCAGACAACACGACAACATCATGTTGGGGTAACAAAGCATTAAATTGTGACAATTTATCGCGTAAAACACTTGCTGTCGGTGCCTCTTCAAAATCAACACGCAGCAACTGTTGTTGTCGTCCGATGATGCGTAATTTAATGATGGTGGAAATATGTTTGTCGCGATTAAGATGGCTGTATATCTGAGCATCCCGCAGCAAGCTTTCCACCGTATCACCGGCTTCGTCCGCACCGATTACCCCGAGAAGAGAAGCCTGTATACCTAGTGCAGCAGCGTTCCTTGCCACATTGGCTGCGCCGCCCAAACGCTCTTCACGGCGCTCGATGCGCACTACAGGCACAGGTGCCTCCGGTGAAATACGACTTACTTCGCCAAACCAGTACCGGTCAAGCATAACGTCACCCACAACAAGTAAACGACTGACTGACTGGCTGACTGAGTGACTGATATGATGATTAATTTCCATTGTTGGTTTTATCATTCTCGGTCCTTTCATTCAAACGGATGTTTATTTAGCAGTACAAAACATCCGCATGAGTACTTAATTATCTGCCAGGCTGACTGTTTAACTATAACAACGCAGCCAGCCTGCATTACCAGTTTCACAATAACCTGTACTTACTCCTGATTACCCGCAACTACTCAACATGGGTTAAAACAGAACGCCCGATGCCATGATACTCAATGCCCAAACGCGTCATATCCTGCGGATCGAACAAATTACGTCCGTCAAAAATAACAGATGACGTTAAGTTTGACTTTAATTGTTCAAAATCCGGGCTACGGTACGTTTTCCATTCCGTCACAATAATTAATGCATTGGCATTGACGGTCGCATCCATCGGCAGGGCCGAATAACTGATGCGAGCCAGTTGTTCCGGTGCCTCAGCAAAATCCAGCGCAAAAACTCGTGCAGCTTCTTTCATAGCAACAGGGTCGTGTACGGTAACCGTAGCTCCCCGGCTAAGCAATTCACCCAGTAATACCCGTGACGATGCTGCGCGCATATCATCTGTATTCGGTTTAAATGCCAGCCCCCAGACAGCAAAGTGCAAACCAGTTAAATCAGCACCAAAACGCGCTATTACTTTTTGACCCAACACCTGCTTTTGCTGCTGATTAACTTCTTCTACTGCGCGCAAAATCAACAGATTCTGATCGTATTCACGAGCGGTACGTTCCAGTGCCTGTACATCTTTAGGAAAACAAGAACCGCCATAACCACAACCGGCATATAAAAAACTATGCCCGATACGCGGATCAGACCCGATACCATGACGCACGGCTTCAATATCAACCCCAACCCGGTCAGCCAGATTAGCCAATTCATTCATAAAAGAGATACGTGTCGCCAGCATGGCATTTGCAGCATATTTTGTGAACTCGGCAGATCGCACATCCATCCAGAAAGTGCGTTCATGATTCCGGTTAAACGGTGCATACAGTTGCTTCATGATTGCCTGGGCACGTAAACCGCTGACATCATTATGATTACCGATAACAATACGATCCGGGCGCATAAAATCTTCCACCGCCGCCCCCTCTTTAAGAAATTCAGGATTAGATACGACAGAAAAACCGCACTCACCGCCAGCGTCCCGCAACTTCAGTTCGGCTGCAATGACTTTAGCTACTTTATCTGCCGTACCTACCGGCACAGTAGATTTATCAATCACCACTTTAAAGCCACGCATGGTCTTGCCAATGTTTCTGGCTGCTGCCAGCACGTATTGTAAATCAGCAGAACCGTCTTCATCCGGCGGAGTGCCGACGGCAATAAACTGCACATCACCATGCTCAACACTGGCAGCAACATCAGTGGTAAAGCGCAAACGGCCATTAGCGCGATTGTTAGCAACAATCACATCCAGACCCGGCTCATGAATAGGAATACCGCCGCCATTCAGAATCGCAATTTTTTTTTCATCAATATCCAGGCACACCACATTATTACCCAGCTCAGCCAGACAAGCACCTGTGACTAAACCAACATAGCCCGTGCCAATAATTGTAATTTTCATTTTCTTGCCTTAATCAATTCAGTTCATAACATTTAACTCTTCGGTACGGCGCGGCGGGTAAGTATCCCACCGATTACATCCGGGGCACTGCCAATAAAACTGACGCGCCTTAAATCCGCAATGAGAGCACTCATATCTGGCAAGTTTTTTTGCATAGCCATGCACCAGATTTTTAACCATCGCCAACTCCTGGAGTCGCTCAGGTGACACATCCAGCATACGGGCATCAAGCAATTTAT
>CAIWPG010000253.1 GCA_903914535.1 uncultured Oxalobacteraceae bacterium | reverse complement strand
TTTGCTTCATCTGCAACAGAAACAAGCCCGTCACTGGTGTAGTACCTGCGCGTTCGGTCCGATACCAGAAATATGGAAATATCCGGATTTTTCTTTCTCATGAAAGCCAGGTAGCGCTGCACGTCATCACTGTTTTTTTCGCCGTCTACCATCCAGTCACGCAAAAAAACATCACCGGCCATATGCGATGAGATAACCACTTGCCGTATCAGGTCACGTTGAATCTCCGAAAATAAATTATCGCTGGCTAAAGGTAAAACCCGCTCTACAATGTTGTGACGCAAAGCCAGGCGTGAAGTAAGAAACGACACCATGCTAACGGTACTGAACCCCATTAACAACAGCAAACCAAGCAACAGAAGCAATTTGTATTTAGCATAAAATTGGCTCATAGTCAGTTCAAAGTCCATGGATAAGTTACTTAATTCTAATCCAAATTATCGCAACTTGCCTTTAGGAAAAATCATCAGTACAAAATCACAAATTAGTCCTGCTAAACTGATTCTGCTAAACTCGCTATGCTGAACTCAGTCCGAAGTGATATCAAGATCCGCTATTTTATTCAAAAACGCGTTTTTTTCAACGCGTAGTTCTGACTGCTATCAAATTTTCTGTATCATCCACCTTAGGTTTTTTATTCAAATGCGAAATTAAAGCACAAAATTCAAATGCGAATTAAAGTGCAAAGTTTAGGGCTTGAATGTAAATGCCAGTTTTAACTGCCGGCTTAACTGCCCGGCTTAAAGACTGGTGCCAGAAACGATTTACTACCGCTTTTGCCACATGCTCATTTATTTTAAAAAGGAATCATATGAAATTAACTGCCTGGACAACATTGGCCTGTTTGCTCATGTATATATGGATTTTTGCAAAGGTAGGATTAGCCCGGAAAAAATTTGGTATTAATGCCCCGGAAACCCAGGGCCCGGTCGCATTTTTAAGTGTATTGCGGGTACAAGCCAACACGGTAGAGCAACTTGTTTTATTTCTTCCCGCACTTTGGATGTGTGCCTATTTTCTGAACGATCAGTTCTCGGCACTGACGGGATTGGTGTGGGTCGCTGGACGCATTATCTACGCACTGGGCTATTATCAGGCACCAGAAAAACGTAGTATCGGCTTTGGCATTGCCAGCTTAAGTACGATGGTATTAATCGCAGGTACTGTCGCAGGCCTGACACACGTGCTGGCATAAAACGGACATGACTACCAGGTTTCCACTCCCTTTAATCAGCTCTTATATATTGACAGCTCTTGCGGCCATTGCCGTACTGAAAACAGGGCTTATCATCGCACTGTTCTCGGGCTTGCTGGTGTATTCACTGGTTCACATGATTACTCCTAAGCTGGAAAAAATCATCAAAATCCCCAAAGCCAGGCTGGTGGTACTGGCACTGTTAGCTATTATCATTATCAGTAGTCTGGCGGCCTTAATTTTTGGAATTATTTCATTTACCAAAAGCGAGGCCGGTAGTGTGCATGCTTTATTTCAGCAACTGGCAACAATCATTGACGCATCACGCGCCGACGTTCCGCCCTGGCTGAATGCGTATCTGCCCTACGGCGGCGATGCCTTACGAGAAGTCGTCACCGACTGGCTGCGCGAACATGGTGAAGAAGCAAAAATACTCGGACAAGAAACCGGTCATTCGGTTATTCAGTTATTTTTAGGCATGATCGTCGGCGGTATGATCGCACTGCACGATGATGATGATGACATTCAGCCACTGCCGCTTTTCGCACAAGCTCTGCAACAGCGTGCGGTCAATCTGTATTTTGCATTCCAGCGTATTGTCTTTGCTCAGATACGTATTTCAGCCATTAATGCCGTACTTTCTGCCATCTATCTGCTCGTGATTTTACCGATGTCCGGCGTTCACTTACCATTTTCAAAAACACTGGTGATCATTACCTTTGTAGCAGGATTATTACCTGTTGCAGGTAATATTATTTCTAATACCGTCATCGTTATTGTCAGTCTGTCGCACTCCATTCACATTGCAGCGGGCTCCCTGCTTTACATGGTGCTCATACACAAATTTGAATATTTTTTAAATGCTAAAATTGTCGGTACACAAATTAATGCTAAAGCATGGGAATTATTAGTCGCTATTTTAGCGATGGAAGCCATGTTTGGCCTGTCAGGATTAGTTGCTGCACCAATTTATTATGCCTATTTAAAACTTGAATTAGGAATGATGGGGGTGCACACACCCCGCCCGGCAACATAGCACGATTACACCGCAGCACCCACTAAATCAACCGTTTACCCTCTACCGGAAACCAGCATCATGACTTTACGCATACTCGCTACAGGCGGCACATTTGATAAACATTACGATGAAATTGCAGGAAGACTGACTTTTGCAGAAAGCCATTTACCGGCAGTGCTGGCACGGACCAGAATGACCCTGGCAACCGAACTTGAAGTTGTTTCCATGCTGGATTCACTGGAAATGCAGGATACTGACCGGGAAAATATTGCCAACGCTTGTAAACAAGCGAACGAAACCGCGATTGTTATCATTCACGGCACCGATACCATGCGTGAAACGGCTCATGTATTAGGTGCAGCCAATCTGGCTAAAACTATTGTCCTGACCGGGGCCATGATTCCGTATGAAATAGCAAATTCCGATGCGCTATTCAATCTTGGTCTGGCTTGCGGAGTCGCGCAAACGCTGCCACACGGTGTATATATCGCCATGAATGGGAAAATTTTTAACTGGAATCAGGTCAAGAAAAATCGCGCAGCAGGGATATTTGTCAGTGAGTGACAGACTTTGTTTCATACTGTCCGGATATACCCGATCATAAAAATAACCGGGGTCTGATCAACCCCGGTCATCACGACACCGCTGACAATAGTACACCGGTCAGTTCGCTAAAAACCCGGACCGGAGCCGGGGCTGATAACAAACCAGCCAATGCATCTGTCAACAAAGATGCTTATGAATACTGCGCCAGCAAAGCTGCCTGTTTAGCTTGCGCTAAAGCCAGATGTCGCTCTTTCACATGCCCGTAACCACGTATATCTTCGGGAACACAAGCCAGCGCCAGCGCAGTACTCAGATTATCTTTATTCAGCCTGCTTAACAAAGCGGAGATCATGGCACGGTATTCTGCCGGTAATTTACGCTCTGTTTTACGTTCATCGGAATAGCCAAAAATATCAAATGCCGTACCGCGCAGTGATTTTAATTTAGCCAGCGCACCAAAGGCACTCATCATCCAGGGACCAAATTTTTGTTTGATCATCACACCTTGTGCATTGCGTTTAGCAAACAATGGCGGAGCTAAATGCACATGAATCTGATAATCACCTTCAAATAAGCCGGCTACTTTTTCTCTGAACTGACCGGCCGTATACAAACGGGCTACTTCATACTCATCCTTGTAAGCCATGAGCTTAAATAAATAACGCGCAACTGCTTCCGTCAAGCGGGTTCCCGGCACACCTGCACGCGCTTCTGCTGCTTTTACCTGCGCAATAAAATCAGTGTACTGAGCCGCATACGCAGCATTCTGGTACTCAGTTAAAAATTGCACACGTTTGGCAACCAGACTATCTAAACTTACCGGACGTTTAAATTCAATGACCTGTGCCGGAGCTGCCTGTTTTTGTACTGCGGATAAATCCGTTGCAGCACGCCGCCCCCACTCAAACGAAGTTTTATTAAAATCGATGGATACGCCATTTAATTCAAGCGCACGCATCAATGCCTCCAGCGATAACGGCACCCATCCGCGTTGCCATACATAACCCAGCATGAACATGTTGGTCGCAATGCTATCCCCCATTAACGTCGTAGCCAGTTCGCCTGCTGCAATCATAGCTACCCGGTCAGTACCACATGCTTGTTGTATTTCCTGCTCTGCCTTAACACCGGGATACTGCCAATCTGCATTTTTCACAAATGCTGCAGTCGGCGTGCTGGTGGTATTCACTGCGGCATACGTATACCCCTCTCCCATACGTGATAACGCATCACGTCCGGCAGTCACGATCACATCGCATCCGATTACCAGATCAGCTGCCCCGGTACCAACCCTGGTGGAATAAATATCAGTCTTTTTATCAGCAATACGAACATGAGATAATACCGGCCCGCCCTTTTGCGCCAGACCGCTCATATCCAATACCGAACACGCTTTACCTTCCAAATGTGCCGCTACAGCTAAAATTTGTCCGACCGTCACAACACCGGTACCACCCACCCCGGTAACAATAATGCCGTAAGACTCCGCTATACGTGGCAAGACCGGCATAGTCAACGGTGTCGCACCGGTACTGCTTCCCCCGCTATTACTGCTGCCAACACGTGCCGGTTTTTTCAGTTTTCCGCCTTCCACAGTGACAAAGCTGGGACAAAAACCATCAACGCAAGAAAAATCCTTGTTACACGAAGATTGATTAATCTGACGCTTACGTCCAAATTCTGTCTCCAGAGGTTCTATGGATAAACAATTGGACTTAACACCACAATCACCGCATCCCTCACACACCGCTTCGTTAATCACGGTACGTATTGCCGGGTCCGGATACTCATTGCGTTTCCGGCGACGACGCTTCTCACTGGCGCAAGTCTGATCATAAATCATGGATGAAACGCCCTGAACCTCGCGTAACTCACGCTGCACGGCATCCAGCTCGCTACGGTGTCTGACTGTCACCCCTTCTGCCCACGGATAATCCGCCGGATATTTATCAGGATCATCTGTCACGACAATAATGGTGCTCACACCTTCGGCCGCAACCTGACGTGAAATAATGGCAGGGCTGATCGGCCCGTCCACCACTTGTCCGCCGGTCATGGCAACTGCATCGTTATACAAAATTTTGTAAGTAATATTGACCTTACCAGAAACTGCTGCACGTATCGCCAGCAAACCGGAATGGAAATACGTACCATCGCCCAGATTAGCAAACACATGTTTCTCGGTGGTGAACGGTGCTTGTCCGACCCAGCTTACCCCTTCGCCACCCATATGACTAAAATTGGTCGTTTCACGATCCATCCAGGTCACCATATAATGGCAACCAATACCGGCTAAAGCACGGCTGCCTTTGGGCAAATTGGTGGAGGTATTGTGCGGACAACCGGAACAAAAATGCGGTACCCGGTCTTTATTCGGGTCAGGTTTAGCAGCGACAGTCAGCAATGCTTCTTTCGCTTCCAGAAATGCAATGCGCTCCGCCACTTTTTTAGCTACCGGATGACCGGAAAAATAACGTGAAATACGCGAAGCAATAGCGCGGGCAATTTGTGCAGGACTCAGCTCATAACTGGCAGGCAGCAACCACTCACCATGCCCGGCTCCCTGTACATTACTCCACTCGCCGGTATCATCGAATTTACCGACTACCCGTGGTCGTACTTTGTCTTCCCAGCTGTACAACTCTTCTTTGAGCTGATACTCCAGAATCTGGCGTTTTTCTTCCACAACCAGAATTTCTTCAAGGCCCATAGCAAAATTCCGGACGCCTTCCGACTCCAGCGGCCAGGTCATACCGATTTTATATAAGCGCAAACCGATATCATTCGCCACCTGCTCATCAATACCCAGATCCGCCAGTGCCTCACGGGTATCCATATAAGATTTACCCGCTGTGATAATACCTATTCTGGCATGCGGGCTATCCCAAATCATTTTGTTTAATTTATTCGCACGCACGTACGCCAGAGCGGCATACCACTTAAAGTTATTCATGCGTGCTTCCTGTGCCAGGATCTCATCACCCTGACGCACATTCAGCCCATCGGCCGGCAACACAATATCGGTAGGAATAACGGGTTGCACACGATCAGGATCAAGTTCAACAACAGCACCGGATTCAACAATATCTGTGACGCATTTCATCGCTACCCATAACCCGGTGTAACGGCTCATGGCAAAACCATGCAAGCCGTAATCCAGGTATTCCTGTACCGATGAAGGGTACAGTACCGGCATACCGCAAGCTTTTAAAATATGCTCACTCTGATGTGCAACGGTTGACGATTTAGCAGCGTGATCATCGCCGGCAAGAACCAATACCCCGCCATGTTGCGAAGTACCTGCCATATTGGCATGCTTAAAAACATCGCCGCAGCGATCCACGCCGGGGCCTTTACCGTACCACATCGAAAATACGCCGTCATATTTCGCGCCAGGAAATAAATTAACCTGTTGCGTACCCCACACGGCAGTAGCAGCAAGATCCTCATTTAAACCGGGATGAAATTTAATATTATCGGCTTCCAGGAATTTTTTAGCCTTATCCGCCGTCGTATCGACCCCACCCATCGGGGAGCCACGGTATCCGGTGATGTACCCGGCAGTATTCAGACCAGCTTTAACATCGCTCTGATGTTGTAATATCGCCAGACGAATAAATGCCTGCGTGCCAGTCATAAAGGCCCGGCCGCGCTTAAGAGTGTATTTATCGTTGAGAGAGATAGTTTCAGAAACAGTCATCGGCGTGGTATCCGAAATAGTGTCCGAAATAATGTCCGAAGCTAAAGCAAGTTCGGACTGAGTAGGTTTACTCAAGTCATTCATGTGTGTCTCCGTGCCATGTTTGGGTGCGGTTACTGCTATTTTTTTAGCAAGTATTTGGTATATTGGGGGTAAATTTTTACTATTTTCAAATCCGTATAAATCAGCGCCTTATGAGCATTAATTTATATTTACTACAGTAAGCTCGCATCTCTGCTTGTTACCTGACTGCATTTTGCTATTTTAACTGATACAATTAAAATCGCTGTACCGCTTACTATAAACTAATTTACGGTTCAAACAAGAAATTAGTCATCTATTTTAACAAGACTTAACCAAAATTATTCTGGCAAAATTTGCTAGCCAAACAATAAAAGGGCCACATAAAGTGGCCATCGCACTGCGTGGATAATTTCACATAAATTCTATTAAGAATCAGACCGGTTAAGAACGCACCTTAGCCAGCAATTTAGTGGTTGAACGGTCATGCAAAAATGGAATCGCCTTAACTAGCCCCCCATACGCAAGTACAGCCTGGCCTTCCGGAATGGCGTCCATCTGGTAATCTCCCCCCTTGACATAAATATCCGGGCGGGCCGCTTCCACAAGCTGCAGAGCGGTATCTTCATCAAATTCAATCACCAGGCTTACTGATTCCAGTGCTGCCAGTACCGCCATGCGATCAGAACAGGTGTTAACCGGTCTGTCATCCCCTTTGCCCAAACGTCGCACCGAAGCATCCGTATTCACAGCCACCACCAGTGAAGCACCGCATGCGCGTGCCTGTGCCAGATAGGTAACATGACCACGGTGCAGAATATCAAACACACCATTGGTCAATACAAGCGGTTTTGGCAATGCAGCCAAACGTTGCTGCAATACATTTTTCAAACAAATTTTATCTTCAAACATAAGAACATTCCAGTTTGGTTTAATCGACCATAGTAATAAATTAACTGACAATTTTTGCAAATATCATAATTGTTGTTATCTTTAATTTGCATTATCATGCATTAAATTTTTTCTTGTAAGCAAATTGTCAGACTGGTGTCATGCCACTGTCAGCTAGCTTTGCCATAATTGCACATATACATTCGTTCAATTTGCCCATTTTTCACCAAAATTTATCGTTGAACAAATTCACCCGTCAGCGGTGACTATCGAGCACAGTGAGAGTAATAACATGAATAACAAAATAAAGTCCGACAATACACCAACTCCGCCAGGTTCCCGGCAAAAACGCTTCTGGTTAGGCTTAGTTTTTCTTATTGTTATTTTCTCAATGCTTGTTTATGTTATCCGCTCCCGGCCCGAGGCCGTTGATAAAGCCGGAAATGATGCCGATATTCCGGCAGTAACCAGACAGGCAGACAAACTGCTGGTTCCGCTAAACTCACCGCTAAGGGCACGTCTGGCCGTACAGGCAATTGCCCCGTCCCAACCGGATCATACGCTTTCTTTACCTGGCATAGTAGAAGCCGATCCGGCACGTACTGTCAATATTTTACCGCCACTAACCGGTCGGTTGATGTCCCTAAAAGTAAAACTGGGCGATAGTGTACAGGCAGGACAAATTATTGCCACCATGAGTTCTCCCGATCTGGCACAAGCCTTCGCCGATGCCGATAAAGCACGTGATGCCAGTGAGCTGGCGCTGCGTGCACTGGAACGGGCCCGGGAAGTCAATAAAACCGGTGCCAATGCAAGCAAAGACATGGAACAGATTCAAAGCGCCTACGTACAGGCAGAAGCAGAAAACAATCGTGCTGCTGCCAGATTAAAAACCCTGGGAGTACGTGGTGAGACAGATGAAAAAACGCGTCTGCTCAATATCACTTCACCCATAGCCGGAACCGTAACCGTACTAAATAACGGTACCGGCTCCTACATTAACGATGCGACTGCAACCATGATGACCATCGCCAACTTAGATAGCGTGTGGGTGACAGCTAACGTTCCTGAAGACCTGGTCGCGACTGTACAAAAAGGACAGGCTGCCGAGGTCACTTTAGCTGCCTATGCAGGAAAAACCCTCAAAGGTAAAATCGACTTCCTCAGCGCCATCATTGAACCGGATACACGCCGCAACAAAGCGCGCATCAGCTTTGCCAATGCCGATGGCAAACTTAAACCGAATATGTTTGCTAACGTTAAACTGGCTGTGGCACAAACCAAAAAAATCGTCATTCCAACTTCAGCATTACTGATGAATAACGACAGCATTACCGTCTTTGTTGAAGTCGCACCGTGGGTTTTTGTACGCCGCACAGTGGAACTGGATAAGGAAGATGGCGAACAAGTCAGCATTCTTTCCGGCTTGTCGACTGGTGAACGTATTATTGTACGCGGCGGAGTGCTGTTAAATGATTAATCAAATTATTTCACTGTGCTTCCGGCGCCGGTATCTGGCCTGGGTGATCGCTATTCTGATCATCATCTATGGCTATATTTCCTGGACCCAAATGGCCATCGAAGCTTACCCCGATGTCAGTGATGTTACCGTGCAAGTTGCCACTCAGGTACCGGGATTAGCGGCAGAAGAAATTGAACAGCAAATCACCGTTCCGCTGGAACGCGGCCTGAGCAATACACCAGGACTGGTCACCATACGCTCCAGCAGTACCTTTGCTCTGTCCCTGATTACACTGGTATTTAAAGACGGCTCGGAAGATTATTTTGTGCGCCAGCGCATCATGGAGCGCATAGCACAAGTCAGCTTGCCAAACGGCGCTCAGCCTTCGCTGGATCCGATCAGCGGTGCAGCGGGTGAAATTTACCGCTATACGCTGGAATCTGACAGTAAAAATTTAATGGAATTATCGGAAATCCAAAAATGGATAGTCATTCCGGCACTTAAACAAGTTCCCGGTATTGCTGACGTAGGTAATTTTGGTGGCTTTACCAAAGAATTCCAGCTGGAACTCGACCCGCTCAAGCTACAACACTACAACCTCGCTATGGCAGACGTGCTCACCGCTATTAATGCGAATAGCGCTAATGCCGGCGGCGGACGCATTTCACGGGGTGAACAAAGTTATGTGATACGCGGCATAGGTCAGATTCACTCACTGGATGATCTGGGCTCGATTGCCGTCAACACGACTAACGGCAACCCGGTACTGGTGCGCGATCTGGGCAAGCTGCAGTTCGGTCATCAGGAACGTGAAGGTATTTTAGGCAAAGACACTAACCCGGATACGATTCAGGGTATCGTGCAAATGCTCAAGTACCAAAATCCCTCAGTTATTCTGAAAGGTGTCCACGCTAAGCTGGATCAGTTGCAGAAAAAATTAAGCCCCATGGGCGTTAAAATCGTACCTATTATTGACCGCGATGATCTGGTTAAACTGACAGTACATAAAGTAACCCACACGGTACTGGAAGGTATCGGCCTGGTTTGTATCGTATTAATTTTATTTTTGGGCAGTCCACGCAGCGCGATTGTTGCAGCTGTCGCTATTCCTATCGCCTTAGTCACCGTCTTTATCATCATGTGTGCCACCAAAATGCCCGCCAATCTGTTTTCGCTGGGAGCCATTGACTTCGGTATCATTGTTGATGGTGCCATTGTGGTGATGGAAGCGATTTTACGGCGACGTGAAGAACAACCCACAACAGAACTCACTGAAAACGATATTTTAGAAACCACCAGCCAGGTAGCACGGCCGATCTTTTTCGCCACACTGATTATTATCGTGGCTTACCTGCCATTGTTTGCCTTTGAGCGCGCTGAAGGCAAGTTGTTCACACCGATGGCCTATACCGTTTCCTATGCTTTACTGGGTGCCCTGCTGTGTACCTTAATGCTGATCCCGGGACTGGCTTATGCTGCATTACGTATGCCACGCAAAGTGTTTCACAATAAGCCACTCGTCTGGCTCACTGAGCGTTACCGCAATGCCTTGGCTTATTTACTGGCAAATACCCATATCGTGTATACCACCGCCTGTGCGGCACTGGTCGCCGTGGCATTTCTGGGCGCCACGGCCGGACGTGAATTTTTACCGGAACTGGATGAAGGTTCCTTATGGCTGCAAGTACAAATGCCTACCGGATTATCGCTGGAAAAAGCCAGCGACATGGCAAGTGAACTACGCCGCACCATCAAATCATTTCCCGAAGTTTCTTACGTTATTACGCAAGTCGGCCGCAATGATGATGCCACTGATCCGTGGACGCCATCTCATATCGAAGTACCGGTCGGATTAAAGCCCTACGATCAATGGCCGAAGGGCGAAACTAAAGACCAGCTGATCAACCGGTTAAATGAACGCTTTAAAACCATGCCGGGATTTTCTATCGGTATCAGCCAGCCTATTATTGATAACGTCAACGATGCTATCGGTGGTGCGCATAGCCCGCTGGTGTTGCGTATTTATGGCAGTGACCTGAATGAAGACCGGCGTATCGCCAACCATATTGTCGATATTTTGAATACAGTACGCGGTACCGCTTCTGCCTCACTGTTTCAGGAGCCGCCGATTCCGCAAATGGTCGTTAAAATTGACCGAGAAGCCGCCGCGCGTTTTGGCATCAGCGTTAACGACATTGCTAACGTCATCCAGACCGGTGCCGGTGGCGCTCCGGTGACTACAGTGTATGTCGGCGAGCGCATTTACAATCTGACGGTACGTTTTCCGAAACAAAATAAGAACAGTCCTGAATCGATAGGAAACTTATTCCTGAACAGCCCGTCAGGTACCCGGGTGCTGTTGTCGCAACTTGCCAGTATTCAGCTGAAAAATGGTGAAAGCACGATTTCGCATGAAACCAGCGAACGCCAGATTACCATCCGCATCGATAACCGCGGACGCGATCTGACTTCCTATCTGGCAGAAGCACAACAACGTATCGACAAAGAAGTCAAATTTGATCCGCAAAATATACGGCTCGAATGGGCAGGGCAATTTGAAAATCAACAACGTGCCCAGGCACGCCTGATTATCATCCTGGGCATTATGTTGTTATTGATGGCGGTACTTCTCTACTTCCAGTTTGGCAAAATACGCCAGGCCATACTGATTTTAGGCGTAGTACCACTGGCAACACTGGGAGGATTAATTGCACTGCATATCACTGGAGAAACATTGAATGTGGCTACTGCTGTCGGCTTCATTGCGCTGTTCGGTGTCTCAGTACAAAACGGTATTATTATGGTCGCCAATTTCAGACGGGTACGCGGTGAAGGCTTGTCTCTGGATCAAACTGTCATCGCAGGTGCCACCGAGCGCCTGCGACCGGTACTGATGACCGCCACCGTCGCCTCATTTGGGATGTTACCTGCAGCTTTAGCTACCGGCGTAGGCACGGATGTACAGCGTGGTCTGGCTACCGTAGTCGTGGGCGGACTGGTTGTCTCGACTTTATTAACACTATTTATTTTGCCGACTTTTTATTATGCGATGGAGCGATTTGTTGAAACCAAATCGTGGGGTGTTCGCCGCAGACAGGACCGCTAATGTCAGTGATTACCGGCGCCACCGGAACAACCCGCTCCGGCCCGGTAAGCCGGATAGCCAGATACGACAGCAAGGTAAGTGGTAAAACCAGCTTGCCTGCTTCGCAGATAAAAAAGAGACCTTATTCCTCATGAAAAACTGCTTATACCCTTTTACGCTGCTTAGTCTGGCACTCATGACAGGCTGTGCCGCAGGACCCGACTATGTCCGCCCCGCAATCGCACTGCCCGCCAGCCATCTGGAGCAGACACAAGGCATGCTACGTCTGCCGCAGGCACCACAGGATGAACCGGCACAACAATTTATTCTTAACCGCGATATCCCGGCCACCTGGTGGGAGCTGTTTCATTCCGCACCGCTTAACGAATTGATCCTGGACAGCTTAAAACACAACCCGACAGTACTGGCAGCCCAGGCAGCCTTACGTGGAGCAAAAGAAAATGTTTCTGCCCAAGAAGGCGCATTTTTTCCGACGGTATCTGCCTCATTCACGCCAACACGACAACGGGTAGCGAATGCACTGTCCAGCCCTGTGTCAAGCAATGCCAGTATTTACAACCTGCATACAGCACAATTAAATATTGCGTATACACCGGATGTATTCGGCAGCAATCGCCGGCAGGTAGAGTCATTACAGGCACAAACTGACACACTGGAATACCAGCTTCAGGCAACGTATTTAACACTCACATCCAATCTGGTTAATGCAGCCATACAGGAAGCGGCTTTGCGCGGGCAGTTAACGGCACTGTCTGCCATCGTAGCAAGCCAGAAAAAATTAATGGTGATGACTGAACGTCAGCACAAACTGGGAGACGCATCCGAGCTTGATCTTGCAGCACAACAAGCCGCTCTTGCTGCCGCCGAAGCCAATATAGCTCCGCTAGAAAAACAACTGGCATTGCAGCGCGATCAGATCAAAGCACTGGCCGGGCGCTTCCCGAATGACGGGAATATTGCCCAATTTGAGTTGGACAGTCTGACATTGCCTGCAGAAATACCGCTGACTCTGCCATCAGCACTACTGGAACACCGTCCCGACATACTGGCAGCGGAAGCACAATTACATGCCGCAAGTGCAGAAGTGGGCGTCGCCATCGCCAACCGTTTACCGAATATCAGTCTGGGAGTCAATTCTTACGGATCATCCGCCTATCAGTTATCCGATTTATTTAAATCAGGCACCATGTTCTGGAACCTGGCTGGTAACGTAGTACAACCGATTTTTGACGGCGGAACACTCAGGCACCGCCAATCAGCAGCTCAGGCAGCTTACGATGAAGCTGACGCACAATATCGCGCTACCGTGATCGGTGCTTTTCAAAATGTAGCTGATGCATTACAGGCACTGCAATCGGATACAGTGGCATTGCAGGCAGCAAAAAAATCAGCACAAGCCGCAAGTAAAACACTAAGCATCGTTCAAGGTCAGCTGGCACTGGGTGATGTCAGCCCGCAAAGCGTATGGACTATTGAACAAAATGCACAACAAGCACAATTGACACTAAT
>CAIWPG010000252.1 GCA_903914535.1 uncultured Oxalobacteraceae bacterium | reverse complement strand
GTATTTGGCCTGGCAATAGTGACGTTTACGGTGGCATCCGTGTTGTGCGGCTTGTCGGTAAACGTGCCTATGCTGGTATTTTCCCGTATCTTGCAGGGGATGGGGGCGGCGCTGATGATGCCGGTCGGCAGACTGACTATTATTCGTACTTTTCCAAAATCAGAACTCTTATCAGCGATGAATTTTGTCATTATTCCGGCGCTGATAGGCCCGTTACTCGGCCCGCTGGTGGGTGGTCTGATTGTGCATTGGTTATCCTGGCGTGATATCTTTTTTGTTAATGTGCCGGTGGGCTTGCTGGCACTCTGTCTGAGCTATCGTTATATGCCGGATTACCATGGTGATGCGCCCCGGCCGCTGGATGTGTCCGGCCTGATTTTATTCGGTTCCGGTGTGGCGCTGCTTTCCTGGGTACTGGAAGTTTTTGGTGAGTATGCGCTTCCTCCGCTGACCGTTGCCGTGTTGCTGGCTATATCGCTGATGTTACTGGCTTCTTATTTATGGCACGCCAGAGATCACGCTTATCCTTTGCTTAATATGCGTTTGTTTAAAGTGCGTACCTTTCGTGTTTCTGTTGCGGGCGGTTTTGTAACGCGACTGGGTATTGGTGCGCTACCATTTTTATTGCCCTTATTGTATCAGCTCGGTCTGAAATTACCTGCGTGGCAGTCCGGTTTGCTGATGATGCCGGCTGCTGCTGCTGCGATGACCATGAAAATGTTTGCCCCCGGCTTACTGGCACGATTTGGTTATCGCCGGATTTTGCTCATTAATACCATTATGATAGGTTGTACTATCTGTGGTTTTTCACTGGTAGGGACGGGTACACCTGTTGTGGTGATCGTGCTGCTGGGATTTGCTATGGGTTTTTTTAATTCGCTGCAATTCAGCAGTATGAATTCGATGGCGTATGCCGACATTCCCGGCCCGGATTCCAGCATGGCCAGCACGATTGCCAGCTCTATGCAGCAAATGTCCATGAGCTTTGGCTTAGCGTGCGGCTTGCTTATTACCGGCTGGTTTTTGGGCGGTTTGCCCCAGACTGACCAGAAGGCGGTGCTGGGTGCATTACACTATGCTTTTATCAGCATGGGGGTGCTTACGGCCTTTTCTGCGATGACATTCAGTACTTTGCATGCCGGTGATGGTGAAAATGTGAGCCGGGCACATGTCAGCCCGCCCTCACAATCCCGGTAACTTGCACTCCTGCAAGCTGCCGGTTTATTACCCCGCAGCTTATTCATCCGGCTTTGGCCATACTGCCCACATCAGGCGATCCATATCATCATCGCCCCATTTTTTGAGTGCGGCTTCCCATGCTTTGGGTGCCGGTTTGAGTTTTGTTGTGAACTTGGGGGTGTCTATAGCCATTTGTAAGGCAAATACGACAGAGCCATCCGAGACGGAAAAAGGCCGCAGATCCGATACGGCGTCGGAAATGGCTGCTTCGTAGTAAGGGTGTACGGCAGGGTCCATATCCAGCCAGACAGCGATACTCTGATCACTGCGCACTGCAACAATCAGGTAGCCTGTACTTGATTTGATTCTGGCCGGTTTGAGTACTTTCCAGATAGCCGATTGTACATTTCTGGAAAAACGCGCCATATCTTCCAGACTGGCGTGTTTTTCAGCCAAAGTGGCTTCATTCTGGTAAAAATAAAAGGCCCCGAAGCGGGGTTCTGCTGCGGAGCACTGTATGGCGATAAATAGCAGGGCGGAGGCAAAAAACTTCATATGAGGGGTAATTTATTAGTAGGTTATCATATTAAGTTGCTACTATACCTTGTTCTGTAAGCGATGGCTGCGTAATTTTGCCGCCACCAGCGTGGCTGGGATGGTATTTAATGTCGGGATGATAATGTCAGAATGATAGTGT
>CAIWPG010000251.1 GCA_903914535.1 uncultured Oxalobacteraceae bacterium | reverse complement strand
CTCATTCACCGATGTACAAATTGCTTTAGGGAACGGTGTGTAGCCTGGCGGGCAATAATTTAGCGGGGCAGGGATAGTGCCTTGCACGTTAATCATGTATTCATGACAGAGGCGATCCAGCTCACCTGTCGTTACGCCTGCTTTGACAAACGGCGTAATGTAATCCAGAACTTCTGAGCCCAGGCGACCTGCAATGCGCATACCCCGGATGTCTTCTTCTGTTTTGATGGAAATAGTACTCATTTATAGTGTATGGGTTTCTTAAAAATAGTGAAGGGTATGTAAACCTGCCCCGACGGTGACGTTGCCACTTTATTATGTCTGTATTGTGCTGGGGATGTGGTGCCAACTTAAAATTAATACAATATTAGTAATCAGCTTAAATTATAGACCATCTGAGCATAGTTGGTCTTTGCCTCGGCGAGTAGATTTTTGTTGCACTCAATCCACTTTATGGCTTATTTATCGACGGGTGCACAAATTATTCATCGCTAACCCCGTGTTGAACTTGAGTTGTTACATGATTTTAGTGTAAGATATTGCGCTGACCAAGAGTTAATGTGTTGTACTGAAAATGTTTCAGGCGACACGCGGCTAAAGTCAGGAAGTAAAATCAAAAGCAGGCATAGATAAAATGTACTGCCGAAAATGTACTGCCGCTTTACTAAGTGTCAGTGACTACGGTAAGCCGCGGTTGTAATGCGGCAGTAAAGTTCTGTATTTATGCAAATGAAAACGCGAATCCTGTCAAACAGGGTGCCCGGCAAAATTGTCCGGGTCACTGATGGGATTCCAGACCAAACCCTAGGGAAAAATTATGTCAGTAACCATGCGTGAAATGTTAGAAGCCGGCGTCCATTTCGGTCACCAAACTCGTTTTTGGAATCCAAAAATGGCTCCGTACATCTTCGGTCACCGTAATAAAATTCATATTGTTAACTTGGAAAAGACATTGGGTCTGTACCAGGAAGCAATGAAATTCATCCGTCAAATTTCATCAAACCGCGGTACTGTTCTGATGGTTGGTACTAAACGTCAGGCACGTGAACTGATTGCTTCAGAAGCTCAGCGTGCAGGTATGCCATTTGTTGATCAACGTTGGTTGGGCGGTATGCTGACTAACTTTAAAACTGTCAAAACTTCAATCAAACGCTTGAAAGACATGGACGCGCACGTTTTAGAAGGCTCAGTTGAAAAATTAAGCAAAAAAGAAGCGTTGATGTTTGATCGTGAAATCATCAAATTGCAAAAAGCAATTGGTGGTATTAAAGATATGGGCGGCATTCCTGATGCAATTTTTGTGGTAGACGTTGGTTACCATAAAGGCGCTATTACTGAAGCGGCTAAATTAGGTATCCCTGTTATTGGTGTGGTTGATACTAACCATTCACCAGACGGCGTTTCTTACATCATTCCAGGTAATGATGATTCATCTAAAGCGATTGCGTTGTACGCTCGTGGTGTGGCTGATGCGATTCTGGAAGGCCGTGCAAACGCCCTGACCGAAGTAATCGAAGCAGTTAAAGCCGGCAGCGATGACTTTGTTGAAGTTAGCGAACAGCAAGCATAAGTTGGATTAAAGAAGCTGTCGTTATGATGGTTTCGTGAAAAAAGGGGCGGTTTAGCCCCTTTTTTTTAAGGTAATTACATTTAATATACCCGGAAACGGGTTCAGTGACCCAGGAGAAAAACATGGCAGCGATTACAGCAGCGATGGTAGGTGAATTGCGCGCAAAAACAGATGCACCAATGATGGAATGTAAAAAAGCATTGACTGAAGCCGAAGGCAATATGGATCGCGCTGAAGAAATTTTGCGTGTCAAATTAGGCGGTAAAGCATCCAAAGCGGCTTCCCGCGTTACTGCTGAAGGCGTGATTGCTGCTTATGTTTCCGGTAATGTTGGTGCGTTGATCGAAATTAACTGCGAAACAGATTTCGTCACCAAAAACGATGAATTCCTTGCATTGGTTAACGATTGCGCTAAGTTAGTTGTTGAGCACAATCCTGCTGACGTAGCGGCATTGTCTGCTTTGCCATTAGGCGAAGCAACAGTTGAAGTACAACGCACT
>CAIWPG010000250.1 GCA_903914535.1 uncultured Oxalobacteraceae bacterium | reverse complement strand
TCGCAAAGCACGTGCTTTGCCCGGTGTTAAAAAGATTTTGATCAGCTCGGGCCTGCGCTATGATCTGGCAGTACGTTCGCCGGAATATGTCAAAGAGTTGGTCACGCATCACGTTGGTGGTTTGTTGAAAATCGCTCCGGAACACTCCGAAGAAGGTCCATTATCTAAGATGATGAAGCCGGGCATGGGAACTTACGATGCATTCAAACTCATGTTTGAAAAATATTCACGGGAAGCTGGCAAACAACAATATCTGATCCCTTATTTTATCGCGGCACATCCCGGTACGACGGATGAAGACATGCTGAACCTGGCACTCTGGCTCAAGAAAAATAATTTCAAGCTGGATCAGGTACAAACATTTATGCCAACACCAATGGCATTGGCAACCACTATGTACCATACCCGCAAAAATCCGCTGAAAAAAGTCACCGAAGACTCCGAAGCGGTAGAAACCGTGCGCACCGGCCGGGTACGTCGTCTGCATAAAGCCCTGTTGCGTTATCACGATCAGGATAACTGGCCTGTTATTCGCGAAGCACTGGTTCGCATGGGCAGGCGTGATCTGATTGGCAGTGGCGAGAAGCAACTGGTTCCGTCCGAGCACTCACCATTGGCGGTAAAACTGGCGGCGGTCAAACGCCACCAAAAGCCCGGCATAGTGCGCTCAGCAACTCAGGCAAACCATACAGGAAAAACCACGAAGACCGTAGCCGGCATACCTGGTGCAGCCAAGTTGCCAATGGGAGTGAAGACAACAGCCAGCGCAACCGCTGCCGGCAATCGCACCGGTGCAGTACGTGCCGCGGGTAATGGTAACAATGGCAGTGGCAGCGGAAAATCTGGCACGGGCAAAAGCGCAGGAAAAAATACCAGTACGCCGCAACGCCGCACGACAGGAAAAATGACAGGGCGTTAATTTTTCATTAATGAAAAATAGTTATTGGCTTCAAAAAGCTATTTTTCGTTAACAGAAAAAACAAGGTGCATCCAGATAATTTCCAGCCGCTATTCAGCGGCTTTTTTACCAGTCTTATTGGCTGCGTTAGCTGCCACCGGTTCCGAACCCGCAAATTCAGCGGGGGGCTGGTACGGGCAAGCGCTTTACTATCTCTGCAAAATAATGCGGATCTTTTTTAGCATAATCGACCCAGGTCGCATATACCCCTGTGTATTCATCATTATGCAGCCGTTGCACCGATACCAAGACCTGCAAGGCTTCAGCAGCGCGCTGATTATAGGCATAAGCCATTGCCAGTCGTTGTAAAACCGGAGGAAAACCAAACCGTACTGCCATTTTCTCCAGAAATTGAATGTCCTTCGCAGGCATACCCGGAAAAATGTTTACCTTGGCTATGTGCAGATAATCATAAAACTGGGGAAATAAGGAGAATTCTGGTTTATCAGTGTTACCCTGACTGCTATGTAAGCCCTGCTGCTCCAGAACCAGAGCACCAAAACCTATCATGAGCCTGCGGTAATCCCACGTCATCCCCCCCATAAATAGCACAGAACCGAGACACAATGCGAGTACCCACCGACGCGATGCGCCGGCAGCCTGTAGCACCCGCCCGCCCATTTTGTCATCATGAACAGCGCCAATCAGTATACCGAACGGCAGCAACATAATTGCATACCACAACGGATACTCAACCAGACTATGTACGGCAATCGCCAAAAAGACCAGGCTGGCAAAACGTATCTGTACATTGCCCCAGCGCCGCACGCAACAACAGTAGAACCAATAAACTGTACCGGAAAAAATTAACAAAGTCGCAGGCCAGCCCAATTCAACCACAAAGTTCAGCACAATATTGTGCACGTACTCGCTATACTCCGTGATGCCAAACAAACTGGCCAGCATGACCTGTTGCGGACCGAATTGAAACCACCCCACTCCCAGCCAGGGATGCTGTGAACCTATAAATAACGCCTGTTTCCAGTACACCAGACGAAAAGCAGTTTGCCCGGCACGTTCCTGCACGCTTTGTACCGCTATTCCGCTCAATGCCAGCAGATGCGGCGTTAACACGACCATCGCTATATAAATAAATAGCAGCAATGCAATAATTTTTTTAGGAACGGCGCGATATGGTGCCACCGGATTCCAGCATAACACCGTAAACAGAGGCAAAATTACCCAGCCTATGCGTGACTGTGTCAGTGTGATACCCCATAAAAACAGCACAGCCAATAACAAGCCACTCCGGCGCCCGATATGCAAAGTCAGGTACGACCACCATAAAGAGGCCATGGCAAAGCAAAGCAGCAAAGCCAGCATATTGGGCTGCCCAAGATTGCCGTAAGGGCGACGGATAAGCTTATCGCTTAACGGCATGACGAACAACGGGATATTATTCCAATCCAGCAATTGAACCTGTGCACATAATACCGATACAAGCCCTGCCCCAATAAATGTCCAGGCCAAAGTAAGACACAACTTTTCCTGCCCCCCTTCCATATCCGCCAGGCTGGCACCTAATACCATCGCGACAGCAAAACCCAACAAGTAAATAACAGGAAACAAGCTATCTACCGGCATTAATACCAGGCCATTCCAGGTTTGCAGAGCAATGATGACAATTAAAAAAACAGGCAGTAACAATGACAGAGGAAAACGCACCTTAACCCGGGGCTGAGTAAACAGGCAGGCAATACTGCACGACACCGCTAAAAAAGCCAGCATGTCATGAAAAAAAGACCGGTAAGGATGGATATGAAGCGGAAAGATAAAACTAAGAAACAACAGAGAACCCAACACTATCAGGGCACGCGTGCCGTATTTTTGATCAGGCATAATCTGGTTAAAATCGCATAAAAAAAGAAAAAGCATCAATGCCTGGAACACCAGACGGCTTAGATAATATCAATGACCTGACCGGTACTTTGCCGTATCACGACCGCCAGCGGGCCGGATTTTCTGACCAACATGAGGAACAACACCGGATGCTCTGCGTATTTTTTTTCTTCTTCCTGCAAACGCAGCCGGCTGGCCTGATCAAGAAAGAGTAATTGCGCGCTGGTTTTGGCCATTGATTTGACCTGCTGTTGCACATCAGTATACGGAACAAAATATTGTGGCAGATTTTGTATCCCCATGCCTGCCAAACCACTGAGTGCGATCTCATTTCTGATTTTCTGATCCGCCGGCTGCCGGGTACCAACGTAAACAGGGCCAAGATACGGCAGTGACTTAAAAACAGGATTACCGGCCTTCGCCTGATCGGCCGCATCAACTTCGTTGGCTCTGACCATATAAAAACGATCTTCAACAAAGGCAATGTAAACAGGGCGGGCAGAAAAGATCGTCCATAAGCCATAGCCCAAAAAACCCAGCTGACATAACAACACCAGCGCAATATCGAGCTTGAGCCACTTCTTTTTGTGATCAAAAATAATAAGCATAACCAGCGGGCCGAGGATCAGATCCACACCCGCCAATAAACGCAATAAATCAGAACCGCCAACGGCAGAAAATAATTTACCGGGAAACCATACCCGGTAAATCAGCAAAAACGCCAGCATTAACACACAAGCACTACCAAATAAATGTAAGGCCGATGCTTTATATCTGCTCATTTTCTCACCAACGGTTAACATCCTGTTCATAAACAAACAAAGGGGTACTCTGTTTGTTTGTGAGTACCGTTAATCAGCAAGTTGCATCATTGGTACAAGTACCAGTTTTAGCCCAGGACAACAATGTTGCAGAACCGGCAGCGTTCAATGTCGGTGTTAGTATATACGTTTCACCAGTCAGACCATTGACCGCAGCAGCAGAAGTACCTACTGCCGTCGCAGTAATAACTGCAGCGCCACTAACGCCAATAGAAGCGATGTTACCGCTGGCCGCAGGTGCGACAGGAATACCATTAGTACCGGTGGTAGCACATGCTGAGGTTAAAGTAGTACCTGTTGCCGCTACGCCCTGCTCTACTGCACACAACTCAATACCAGCCTTAAACGGCGCCGTTGCACCAACCACCTCAGAGAATTTTGCTTTCTTCGTGTAAGTCTGGTATTGAGGAACCGCAACCGCAGCCAAAATACCAATAATAGCGATCACTATCATTAATTCAATCAAGGTAAAACCGTGTTGCGAGCGTGGTGTTTTCAATTTACTCTCCAGAAAAGTAGAATTATTTCTACATTGTTTTATTAAAGCAATATTTATACCCGTTTTTGATAAAAAAATAAGCTGTCAATTAGTACAAAAAACGGTGCGATCTGCAAATAAATGTCAGAAACTGACATTCACGTCACCTTGTGACATTTTCTGACAGCAATAATACCAAAGATCGCGGCTGTATAGGATATTGGCTTGCAGAAAAAAAGGAGGGAAATTCAGATAGAATCAGACAGGCGCGACAGTGATGTATCACATGCGCCCACAACTGGTAGTAAAAAAGAATTAAAAAATAAAGTGAATTAACACATGCCAACCGGTTTGCATGTACCGCTTGAGTCATCCCAGGTCAGCAGGGCACTCCCTGTTTCTGTCCCTATTAAAGGTATCAGGATATAGCTATAACTTCCTACCGAAGCCGTCCCCATCGCGGTAATAATACCCGCATCACTGGCAGAGATAGAAGCAACCACGCTGCCCGCCGCTGTCAGAGTAACCTGGTTAGGCACCCCATTTAAGCCATTGCTGCAATTAACAATAGCAGCCCCTAATGCCAGACCTTGTGAAGCGACACAGACTTCAACACCCATTTTAAATGGCGTTGTTGCAGTAATTACTTCCGTAAATTTTGCTTTTTGCGTATAAAACGTATATTGAGGCACTGCAATTGCAGCAAGTATACCGACGATAGTAATCACGATTAACAGCTCAATCAGCGTGAATCCCCGATGTACTTTATTTATTGATATATATTGATTCAATTCAACCCCACAAAATTACTAAAACAATATTTACAAT
>CAIWPG010000249.1 GCA_903914535.1 uncultured Oxalobacteraceae bacterium | reverse complement strand
GTTATTTATTTTTAAAACAAAATCTACGTGAACTAGATCTCCAATTCTAGTAAATATGGATTTTATTATTTGATATGGATGAAATTAATGCTGTCGCTAACCTGGAAATTCATTTTGTTGATTCCAGTGGTGTGATGAGTTGGGAGTTTTTAGGCGATACGCCTGACTTCCCGTTTGCAGACTGGAACTTTAGTAATAGTACGGCGGAAGATTACGCCTGGTTATGCGATGCAGTGCATGGTGAAGGTTTTGATTTATACATTGCGGATTTTGAAGAGCAGGGCGCATACAGCTGTCGTATTCTGGTGCCTGGTATGTCAGAAATTTATCCGGTCGAAGACCTGGAGTGGGAAAACAATAGCATAGGTAATCATATTCGTCCCGCGTTGCTCAGACTGAACGCGTTAACGGAAGAGGAATGCACTACGTTGCTGGAAGACCTGCAAACGATGAATGTCAGTGAAGAGCGTCCGCTGTGGGAAATCCTTGGTTTGGCTATTCCGGCTGGCACGGCGTGGAAGCAATTGCGTATTGGTGAGCTTAAAACCTTGCTGGCGCTGGCTATCGGTGATGAAGAAGGTATTTTGGAAGGGTGTGACTGGATACATCATTTTAACGATTTAAGCCAGGATCGCCGTCTGGTATATCGTTGTATTGAGAGTATGCTGAAACTGGATGACAAGGAAGAGTATTTGCGTGCACTGATTTTACTTTATGGTGAAGAGAATTTCCGCCAGGCGGAAGCTTTGCTTGACCGCAGTGAACGTTTCTTTGGTTTGTGTACATTGGGTGCAGATATGGAAGGTAGCGCCATGCATCAGACTTTACTGGCAGCGTACGATAAGTTGTTTAAGTAAACCGCCCGCGTTTTGCTGATTTGTGTGCAAGGTGCTTGTTACTATTTGTATGGGGTTTGCGCAATATTATTCCGGTAAGCGGATTGTTGTGCTGTGAAGGTGATTTTGCGTAAGCCCTGATTAAAAAATACGTCACTGAAGAGAGTTAATGAAGAAATTAGTTACCCTGTTTATGATGTCGCTTGCTGCGTGTGCCTCTTTTGCTGAAACTATCGGTGAAGTTAGTACCACCTTCAAACTGCTCAGTCCCAATGATAAAATTATCGTTGACGTATTTGATGACCCTTCTGTGGCAGGTATTTCCTGCTATTTATCGCATGCTAAAACCGGCGGATACAAAGGCGCTCTTGGTCTGGCGGAAGATACCTCAGACGCTTCTGTGGCCTGTCGTCAGGTGGGTGCGGTTGCTTTTAAAAATAAGATTGCAATGCAAGAAGAAGTATTTAATGCCCGTTCTTCTTTTTTATTCAAGCATGTGCGGGTTATGCGTATGGTAGACAGCAGTCGTAATACGCTGGTGTATCTGGTGTATTCGGATAAGTTGGTGGAAGGCAGTCCGAAAAATAGTGTGACTGCCGTTCCTATTCCTGTTACCCAGCTTATTCCCGTCAAATAAGCACTCAACCTCCCCCCCCCTGATTTATCGCTGTGGGGCGGAGGGGGCGGGCGTTATGACCGGGCAATTGTGCTGACTATCAGCCGCCGCAACCGCCGCAACAGTGACCTTTGTTATCCTTTTCGGATTTGATCAGTTGTGCGTTATAACCGATCCCGGACAAGGCATTTTCCAGGCTGGCTATTCTGACTATGGCAGGATCGAACTGCACCGTGGCCTGTTCACGTAGCAGGGAGACGCAAACGTTGTTTACGCCGGCAAGATCATTTAATGCTTTGCTGATAATATCGCAGCACTCTTCCGAGTTCATGCCTGTGATTTGGAGTATTTCGGTTTTCATAGTGATTTCGTCTCTTTGATTGATGGTACTGATCATGATTTACACAAACCCGTTCCTGCAAGCCGGAGTCTGGGCTACGGCTCTATTCTGAGCCTGTCTTTGGTTAAGAATATTAATCTGTTAATTCTGCAAATTAAATGATGTTGATCAAGATTTTTGACATAATGAACAGTGCTAACGATGAAAAGCCAATAAATTATTGTTTTTTATAATTAAAATGCAATTCTGCCCTGGATTTAAAGGCGTTTCTCAGAATGGTTTCGGGGGGGCAGTCGCCGTCGTTGGCCTTTTTATTCTTTATTTGAATAAGGACATTTATTATGATTGCAATTGATTATTCTGCTTATCGTTCTGTTGCATCTTACGATAGCCGGGTAAGGTTTCTTGTTTTGCATTACACATCAATTGATTTTAAAAAATCGATTGATGCCCTGACGGGTAAATCGGTGAGTGCGCATTATCTTGTGCCTGATCCGACTGATCCGTCTTATATAGCTGCCGGTTATAAAGATGTGTCTGTATTTAACCTGGTGGATGAAAAAGAGCGGGCATGGCATGCCGGTTTTAGTTGCTGGGAAGGCCGGACTAATCTGAATGACAGTTCTATTGGTATCGAGTTGGTTAATCTGGCTCAGGACGATGACGGAAAATTTATTTTTCCCGACTACAATGAAAAGCAGCAAGAGGCTGTGATTGAATTAGTTATTAATATTCTTCAGCGCTATCCCACTATTACGGCAACGCGCGTAGTCGGGCATTCGGATATCTCATTTAACCGGAAAAGTGACCCCGGTCCCCGTTTTCCGTGGTACGCACTCTATTTGCGCGGAGCAGGGGCATGGCCGGATACGCAAACGAAAAAAGAACGTATTGCGCAGTTTACCTGTAATGGTTTACCGCCGAAAGAGGAAATCGTGACGTCATTCCGGCGTTACGGGTATGATGCAAGTCAGAAAATGAGCGATAAGGACTATATTGTTTTGGTGCGGGCGTTTCAGTTGCATTTTCGTCAGGATTGCTATGATGGTGTTATGGATGCGGAAACATGTGGTACGTTATACGCCTTGAATGACAAGTATAAAAAATAAAATTGAACAAAAATAATGGGTGGCACTCATTCTTCACTGGATTTTGATGAGAAATATTTTTCTGTTTTTCTGCCGGTATGTTTATCTGTCTGTTGGCCTGGTACTGAGTTTATTTCTTGTTACGTCTGTTCAGGCGGAACAGGTGAGCGTTGCTGTTGCCGCTAATTTTGCAGTACCTATGAAGCGGCTTGCTGCTGAGTTTGAAAAGCGCAGTGGACATACTGTGGTATTGTCTTTTGGTGCGACCGGTAAATTTTACGCGCAAATCAGCAATGCGGCACCGTTCGATGTATTACTGGCTGCGGATCAGGCTACGCCGGCCCGGCTGACTGCGGAGCATACCGCTGTGGCAGACAGTCAATTCACTTACGCTACAGGAAAATTAGTATTGTGGTCGGCGACTCCCGGTTTTGTGGATGCACAAGGTGCCGTATTGAAGCGGGGGGATTTTATGCATATCGCCATTGCAGCTCCCAAACTGGCTCCGTATGGAGCCGCAGCAATGGAAACCCTGATCAAGCTGAATTTACTGCCTGGGCTGACATCGAAACTGGTACAGGGGGAGAGTATAGGGCAGACATATAATTATGTGCTGAGCGGTAATGCTGAAATCGGCTTTGTGGCCTTGTCTCAGGTCTGGCAGGATAAGCAGCTTATACGTGGTTCTGTCTGGGTGGTTCCGGATAATTTGTATAGTCCCTTGTATCAGGATGCGGTGTTATTGACCAGGGCTAAAGATAATAAGGCAGCGCAAGCGTTGTTGGATTATTTAAAAACTGAATCGGCCCGGCGTATTATCCGCGCCTATGGGTATACGTTTTAATGGATGCTGCTGATCTTGGTGCCATTGGATTAACGTTAAAGCTGGCCACGCTTACTACCCTGATCCTGCTGGTATTGGGCACGCCGCTGGCCTGGTGGCTGGCGCGTACCGCTTCTGTCTGGAGAACCCCGTTGCGTGCACTGCTTGCTTTACCGCTGGTATTGCCGCCGACTGTGATTGGTTTTTATTTACTGGTGCTGATGGGGCCACATGGTGCAATCGGGCAACTGACACGTAGTCTTGGTCTGGGCGGATTGCCCTTTACCTTCCCCGGATTGGTACTGGCTTCGGTATTGTATTCATTGCCTTTTGTTGTGCAAGCTCTGGTAAGCGCTTTTGAGTCGATAGGTTCGCGCCCGCTGGAAGTGGCAGCAACCTTGCGTTGCTCTCCCTGGTCAACTTTTTTGTATGTTGTGCTGCCTTTGTCCCGGTCTGGGTATCTGACCGCATCGGTGATGGGCTTTGCACATACTATGGGCGAGTTTGGCGTGGTGCTGATGATAGGGGGGAATATCCCGGATAAAACCCGGGTAGTTTCCGTGCAAATTTATGATCATGTGGACGCGATGGAATACGGGCAGGCACATTGGCTGTCTGCCGGTATGCTGGTATTTTCATTTGTTATATTATTGCTGTTATATCTGTTTAATTCATCGGATAAACAAAAATGAAGGGCCTGCACATTCAGTTAAGTCTGAGTTATCCGGGATTGACTATGGCGGTGGATCTGGCTTTGCCCGCGCATGGAATCAGTGTGATAACCGGCCCTTCCGGTTCCGGAAAAACCACTTTGTTGCGCGCTGTTGCCGGTCTGGAGTCTGGTGCCTGTGGCCGGGTTGTTATCAATGAGCTACTTTGGCAGGACAGTGGACAGGATTTTTTTTTGCCGACCTGCCGGCGTGCGTTAGGAATGGTATTTCAGGAAGCCAGTTTATTTCCGCATCTGACCGTACAGGGGAATATTGAATTTGGTCTGCGGCGTGTTCCTGTTGCCCTACGGAGGATTTCTATGTCGCAGGTGGTCGGGTTGCTGGGCATCGGGCATTTGATGGAGCGTTGGCCGGCCAGATTGTCCGGTGGCGAGCGGCAACGGGTGAGTATTGCCAGAGCGCTTGCAACCAGTCCGCAATTATTACTGATGGATGAGCCGCTGGCCGCACTGGATGAGCAGCGTAAGGCGGAAATTTTACCTTATCTTGAGCGTTTGCGGGATCAACTGGATATCCCTATGCTGTATGTGACTCATGCACACGATGAAATAGCCAGATTAGCCGATCAGGTAGTGTTGTTGGAAGCCGGACGTATAAGAGCCGACGGCACAGCTTCTGATTTGCTGACGCGTATGGATCTGCCATTTGCGCATGGTGAGCAGGCGGCAGCCGTTATTACTGTTACTGTTGTTGCGCATGATGCCGGTTATCAACTGAGCCAGCTGGATTTTTCCGGTGAGTCCCTGTGGTTGCCGCAAGCGGGTTTGGGGCGCAGTCAGGCAGGAGAATCGTTGCGGATACGGATAGCAGCACGGGATGTGAGTTTGTGCCTGACTCCTCAGTCCGACTCCAGTATATTGAATGTACTGAATGTGACCATACGCGCGATGTCGTCAGACAGTCCCGGTCTGGTGATGGTGGAACTGGAGGCAAAGTCTTTCCCCTTACTTGCTCGTATAACGTATAAGTCGGTAGTGCAGATGAAGCTGGAAGTCGGGATGCGTTTGTATGCCCAGATTAAGAGTGTTGCGATAATTAAACATGGTCAGGAACTGGTCGGCCCCGGGGATTGCTGATTCTAAACTGACAATAAATAATTTCCGGCTTTCCTGCGGTTTGCGGGCATATCAGCCCGTTAATATACGCTGGCTTGCAAAATAACGTTGTTGCCCGGTTACCGGATCTTTAAACCCGATTGATTTTGCCAGTAATTGTAAGGGATGCGACATGTCGCCGGCTTTGCATGGCAGGGCATCGGGATAAAATGCATCATTTAAAATAGGAATGCCAAGCGCCGCCAAATGAACCCGTAACTGATGTTTGCGGCCGGTAAGCGGGTCAAGGCGGTAGCGACTGACTGAGCCAGACTGTCCGATCAATTCGATACGCGTTTCTGAATTTGGTTTTCCGGGAATTTCCTGCATGCGGAAAAAAGGAGTGCCGGTAACCATGTGACTGCGGTATACCATTGGCAGTACTAAGTCTGCCCGTCCGGGAGCCAGTGCCTCATAGTGCTTCTCCACCGCGCGTTCCTGAAATAAATGTTGGTAGGAACCACGGCTGGCCAGATTGAGGGAAAAAATAATGACACCGGCTGTTTCTCTGTCAAGTCGATGGATAGGTGTCAGGTGAGGCAGGTTTTGTTTGTTTTTTAATCGGACCAGCAATGTTTCGTGCAAAAAACGACCTGTAGGAATAACCGGCAGAAAGTGGGGTTTATCGACCACTAATATGTGATTGTCCTGATACAGGATATGTTCTTCAAAGGGAATGGGTGTTTCGCATTCAATTTCCCGGTAATAGAAAATTCGTCCTCCCCAGCGATAGCTGCTATCGGGCAGTTGCATGCGACCGGTGTCATCAACGACTTCACCTCGCAGCATGCGTGCCACCCAGACTTCACGACTGATATCCGGGAATCTCTGGATCAAAAAAGTCAGCAGGGTGTCCCAGTTGCCCTTTTGCAGCCACAGATAACTGGGTGCGACACCGTCACGGATGGGTAATGGCCGGCTTGTCATGCGTGCGGAGCCATTTCAAGTGTGATAGCCCGATTTGTGCGGCGAAATAAAAATTGCAATGCCAGCGCGGCGAAAGTAAGTGCAACAATTAAACCTATCCAGTAACCGCGTACGCCCATAGGTGCCGAGTAGAGGGTGCCAAAGGTGAGCAGATATCCCAGCGGCATTCCAATCAGCCAAAATGACGCCAGATGGATAATCATTGGGCCACGGGTTATTTTATAGCCGCGCAGAATACCTGCTGTGACCACTTGTGTGATATCGGAAAACTGGAAAATACCTGCCAATACCATTAATTCACCCGCTAATTCAAGCACTTTTTCATCTTGTGTGTACCAGCGGGCAATCCAGTTCGAACAGAAAATCATCAGGCAGCCAGAGAAAACAGCGATGCTTAGTCCGAGCCGGATACCATTTTGACCGATGAAGTGTGCTTCATCGAATTTATTTGCGCCGACGGCATGTCCGACCCGTACAGTGAGTGCGGTACCCAGTGCCAGCGGAACCATAAAGGTAAGGGAGGTAAAATTAAGAGTGATCTGGTGCGCGGCAACGCTGACGGTACCCAATCTGGCGATAAGAAGTGCGATGGCGCTAAATGCACTGACTTCAATCAAAAACATCATGCCTATCGGGAGGCCAAGTTTAAATAACTGACGCTGAATGGCCGGTTTCCACCCCAGCCAGGCATGAAACGGGTGGGTGTGCCGATACTGTTCATTGCTTCTGATCCAGCCAGCCAGCAATAGGAAATTGACCCAGATGCAAAATGTCGTTGCCCATCCGCACCCTATCGCACCAAAGGCAGGAAAGCCAAAATGGCCGTAAATCAGCATCCAATTGATGGGGATATTCAGTAATAAACAAAGTACGGACATGACCATCATCGGTTTGGTCAGGTTGAGTGCAGCACTGTAGCTATACAGTACCCGGTAACAGGTGAACGCCGGTAAGCCCCAGCTGATGGCAATCAGAAACTCGGCTGCTTTATGCGCAACGTCGGTTTGTAAACCCAGCTGAAAAAATACCGGTAGCAGCAGGCGGATAAGCAGCCATACTACAGCGGACAGAATTAATGCCTGTAATAATGCCTGTTGCAGCAATGCCGGTATGGACTGATGGTCGCCTGAACCCATTTTTTGTGCCACCAGCGGACTGGTTGCCAGCAGATAGCCCATTAGCGTTACCATGAGTGTTATCCAAATGGATGCCCCGACCGAAATAGCAGCCAGATCTCCTGCGGAGACGTGTCCTGCCATGACAGTATCAATGAAGGCGGTGCCGGTGGATGCCATCTGACCGATGGCGATGGGCCAGGCTAAATGCCAGGTTGCTCGTATGTCATGTAAACGCATAATCAATTCTAATAAAAATTACAACCGGATTGCCCGGAACCGCAAAGTCTACCATTGCTGGCAGTGTTGGGTAAAATTTATTGGATGTTAACTGGATTTACACAAAACGATCTTGGCTGCGTTGTTATTAGTTTGTAGTGCCAGTGCGTCAGTTGAAAAGAAACCTTGTATGGATCCGATCAGACGTTCTTCGGTTTCTTTATTCAGTTTTATACTCATCAGGGATTAACTCCGATTGGGAACTTGCCGGATTTGTTGTTATAAATATCAAATCTGACAGGCTCCCGGTTATACAGAAATTAGCGTCTGTTCCAATGACCGCCGGTCAGATGCCAGGCATTACCGACCTGATGCCATGCGTGCGGAACCCAGACGAAACCGGCGCGTGGCGCATTCCAGTGGCCCGGATGCCAGATATGGCGGCCACCTTCCCACAGCCAGACACCACTGATCCAGAAATAACCGGGGGCTGGTGCCACCCCCATCATTTCTTCCTGTGCAGGCGGCGGTGCTGCGTATGCGACAACAGGAGCCGGTGCGCTGTCAGGGTAGACTTCATTTCCGGCCTGATACGGAGCCGGTGCAGTCGCGCGGTAAACAGGGACAGGCTGGTAGTGATATGGTGCCGGAGCGACGATGCAGCCTGAAACCAGCGCAGTTGCTGCGATAAGCAATGCACCGGATCGGATGGATATTTTTTTCATAATTGTGTCCTGTTAAATGAAAATATGGTGCGGCGGATGTTGCACCTTATAGCTATTAGCTCTTTAAGGTCGTTATTGGATGACAAATGAAATGTATAAAATTGTAGCGGCACTGCTGTGTTTTTTAAATAGAAAGTTTTTTTTCCTTCTGTTTTACTGATGGTAAAGTAAAAATATGGTCAAAATAATGTGATAATTATGGGAAATATTTTGAGCGTAGCTATGTTCAGGGCGTGGCCTGAAAATTCTTTTGGAGAAATACATGGATTCGCCATACCAGCAACAGTCTTCTATGGCATCTTTTGAGCCTGATACGGATGAGCGTGTGATGGATTTGCAGGCAATTCGTGCAGCCATTGCCAGGGTGGAGGCCGAGTCGCGTGCGGTAGCCGATGCAGAAAAATTGGCTTATGCACAAGAGCGTGCCCGCATGGAAGCAGAAGCTGCTGATGAGGAAGAGGAACAGCGCCGCAGTCAGAATAGGGAATTTTCACCAGATTCACTGCCGGATGTTTCTTATCCGTCCTCTGAAGTCATTGCTTCCTCCGCGCCGCCGGGCGGGCAGACAGATTCCGATACGACTGAATTGCAAGATGAGAAATCGCCGCCGCAACCGGTAAGCGATGCCACTACACATATTAAATTAAAAAAAGAACAACAAGCTATGGTGACAGCACGCGCTGAATCAGAACAGGCTGCCAATGCAGCGCTGGAGGCGCGTTTATCTGCCGATAATGCGTTACGTCAGGCAGCTAATCGTCGTCAACAGAGTGAAGCTAAAGCAGCGGCGCAAGCAGAAGAATTGCGTCTGGCCGAAGAAAAATTGCAGGAAGCCGCTGATATTCGTATGAATGCTGAACGGGCTTTGCAAGAGCAGGCCTGGGAGCGGATTGAACTGGAGCATCAGGCTGCACAGGCTGCACAGGCGCGTATCGAACAAGAGGCGCTGGCGATTGAGCAAATACGCCTGAGGGAACAAGCCGAGCTTGCTTCTGCGGCACAGGCTGCACAGCGCGTCGAAGCTGAGCAGCAGGCCTTAGCCCTGATAGAGCAACGCCTGATGCTGGAAACTGAGGAGACGCTGGCCGCTATGGCGCAAAAAGACGCTGAATTTGAGCGTACTCAGGCACAGGCAGAGCAAGTTAAATTGCAGGAAAAATTAACAGAGCAGCAAGTACTGTTAAAAGAGCAGGCGCAGCAGCAACTGGAGCTGGAGCGTCAAAATGTAGCAGCCCAAGAGAAGGCAGCCGGGTTATTACAAGAAAAATTGCGGGCAGAAGAGGAGCTGGCGCAATCT
>CAIWPG010000248.1 GCA_903914535.1 uncultured Oxalobacteraceae bacterium | reverse complement strand
TTGAGCTGATGGCCTCGGACTGGGCTAAAGCGCAGGAGGACATGGCATCGGGTCGTGCGGACGTGATAGATACTATGTTTAGCACACCTGAGCGTCTTAAAACAATGGATTTTTCTTTGTCCTATGTTGATATACCGGTGTCTATTTATACGCTTGCCGGTATCGGCGGCATTATCGATATCAAAACTCTGCAAGGTTTTCTGGTCGGTGTGAAAAAAGGTGATGCATGTGCGACGCAATTGCAGCAATCCGGTATTACCACATTGGTGGGTTATCCCAATTATGAAGCACTGATCCATGCGGCGGAATCTGGAAAAGTTAAGGTATTTTGCCTTGCTGAACCGCCCGCTAATTTTCTTTTATCCCGTGATGGTGCCGAAGGAAGTTTTAATAAAGCCTTTCAGCTATATACCGGACAGTTCCGGCGCGGCGTACATAAGGGTGATGTTAAAACTTTTGCTTTACTAGAGCGTGGTTTTACCGATATCAGCCCTCAGGAAAATAAAGTTTTACACGATAAATGGATGGGTACGCCGATGGAGCGATCGCCCTACTACCGCTATCTTGGTTACAGCATACTGGCGGCGATTCTGTTTGCCTGTTTTCTTATGTTATGGGGGGTGATGTTGCGGCGATTAGTCCGGCAACGTACTGAACAGTTACGTATCAGTGAAAATTTTTTTCATACCCTGGCAAAAATTAATCCGGTCGGTATTTTTCGTATTGATATTAATCAAAATTGCATTTTCGTTAATTTGAGTTGGTGTGAAATTTCCGGTCAGTCTTTTGTGCAAGCCAGGGGCGATGGCTGGATGCAGGGTATCTATAGTGAGGATAGAGAAAAAGTCCGTTTAGCATGGCAGAGCGCCATAGTGGAATCACGCCCGTTCAGTCTTGAGTTTCGTTTTCAGCACCAGAATGGAAAACTGGCCTGGGTCTACGGTCAGTCGGTTGCCATGAGTAATGATGCCGGCGTCGTGACAGGTTATCTTGGTACGGTAACGGACATTACGCATCAAAAAGTGTCGGAAGATGAAATTCGCTACCTGGCACAGTATGATTTTTTGACCGGACTCCCGAATCGTCGTTTTTTGCATGATCATTTACAAAAAGCATTATTGTCTGCTGTGAGCAATCAGCGTTCAGGAGCAGTGTTATTTATTGACCTCGATAATTTTAAGACGCTCAACGATACTCTCGGCCACGATAAAGGTGATTTTTTATTACAGCAAACCGCGCAAATTTTGTCTGACTGTGTTCGTGATATTGATATGGTGGCACGTCATGGCGGCGATGAATTTGTCGTGGTTCTGGAAGAACTTAGTAGTGACGAGCAAGAAGCATTTTTGCAGACCGAGAGAATCGCTGAAAAAATTCTCGCCGATCTGAATCACACCTACATTCTCGGGAGCCAGCAACATCATTCTACCGCCAGTGTTGGTATCAGTTTGTTTGGACACCATCATGTTACGGTGGAAGAACTGTTAAAACAAACTGATCTGGCTATGTACCAATCCAAGGTGGCGGGTCGCAATACCTTACGTTTTTTTAATCCGGAAATGCAGGATGCCGTCACTGACCGTGCCACGATGGAAACCGATATTCGTAAAGGCATACAAGACAATCAGTTCCTGCTTTACTACCAACCTCAGATGGACGACAGAGGCGGTGTGATTGGTGCCGAGTGTTTGTTGCGTTGGGCACATCCGGAGCGAGGTTTGGTTTCTCCTTCCGCCTTTATTCCTCTTGCTGAAGATACCGGTTTAATTTTGCCACTGGGTTATTGGGTACTGGAAACAGCTTGTGAGCAATTAGCTATTTGGGGTGCGAATACTGAAACTGCACATCTTGTTCTGGCGGTGAATGTAAGTTCGCGTCAGTTCCGGCAGACAAATTTTGTGCAGCAAATACAAGAGTTGCTTCATAAAACGGGTGCTAATCCACATAAACTCAAACTGGAATTAACGGAAAGTTTATTATTAGATAATGTTGAAAGTGTCATTGCCACGATGATGACGCTGAAAGCACAGGGAGTTTGTTTTTCACTGGATGATTTTGGCACTGGTTATTCATCGTTGTCATACCTGAAACGATTACCGCTCGATCAATTGAAAATTGATCAGTCTTTTGTCAGGGACGTGTTAACTGACCCTGATGATGCCGCTATCGCAAAAACAATTATTTCTCTTGGACAAAGCCTGGATTTGTCGGTCATTGCAGAAGGCGTTGAAACTGAAGCACAAAGGCAATTTTTAGAGCGTTATGGTTGTCGTGCTTATCAGGGGTATTTATTTAGTCGTCCGATTCCATTGGATGACTTTACTGAATTTTTAGATAAAACAGCAGAGTTATTTTCAAGTGAGGCAGATTTTTCTTGAATAACTTTCCATCTTTGTTACAAATAATTTTGTGATATTGTCAAATTTTCCTGCTCTGCCAGGCTAATCAAATGTTAGTGTATTGTGCTTTATTTTTTAAAGTTATTTTGTATAAAAAATGTAATTATATTATTTCATCTTAATCTGAAACATTCTTCGAATTAAGTAATTTCTTGTAAATAACATTGTCAGTCAGTGTATTATTAATTGAGATTATAAAGTTTGGGGATGCTTGTATATTGAGTTAGATGATTTCTATCTGGAAAAGAATTTCCGTTTTTTTTTGTTGTATTTAGAATAGGATAAGACAAAATTTTGTCTTGTTACGGGGTTGTCATGAGATCCGATTCGCTAAAAAAAATGGCTGTTTCTATACTGGGACTGGTATTTTTCATGTCTGGTTGCAGTCAAAGTGAAAGTACCGAAGCACCGGCAGAGCAGTTGGCTAAAACGACTATTACGGCTTTGGTTTGGGCTCCGGACTGGTCAGAAGAGATGCGCCAGATTGCATATGAATTTACTAAAGAACATCCGCAAATTGACGTCGATATTCAATTGATGATAGGCAACTCGGTTGAGGAGAATATTAAACCAAGAATTGCATCTGATAAATTACCAGATATTATTTCTATTAATCCAAACACATATGCTGCTGCGCTGGCCGATCAGGGGGTGTTGGCCGATGTTAGTCACAGTGCGGCCTGGAGCAATATGCTCGATAGCCTTAAAGCAGATTGGACTAGCCCTGGTAATAAGCATTTCGGACTTGCCGGTGGCGTTGCTGCGCCACTGATTTATTATAATAAGGATATGTTCAGGCGCGCCGGCATTACCCGGTTGCCAGAAAATTTTGATGAATTCTTATTGATTTGTGAGCAGCTGAAGAAAGCAGGATTTACGCCGATTATGTGGAATGGCGGCTTTCCCAATGTATTGGGGAATGGTCCGTTTAGTACGGGTTTTGCTAATAATGTTGTTGCAAATGATGCCAATTGGCAGTTAAAGTTGAACGACGGTAGTCTGGATTTAAATACATCCGCAGTAGCGGATATTTTCTTCAAAATTAAGCTGATAGCGGATCGTGGGTATGTACAAAAAAAATACATGCATACCGGTTACGATGACGGTATTCGTTTGTTTGTTGATGGTAAAACTGCAATGTCATTTCATGGTACCTGGGCATCCGGTCTGCTGATGAAGGGTAAGGGGTTTAAGACTGGTATTTTTACTCCTCCCTGGAATGCCGCCGGAGAAAAAGTGGTTCCTGTAATTGGCAGCGAAACCGGTTTTGCTGTATGTGAAACGCCAAATAAAAAAGCTGCTTTTTTGTTTTTCGATTATTTATACGGGAAAGGTTTTCAGATTCAGCAAAATAAGCGACAAAATATTTCTCCTTTGAAAAAGATGCAAGGACAGGAAGTTGGTGATCAGCAGGTTATTGATTATGTGAATGTAATCAGTCACGCTCCCGTGACAGGCAGTCCGTATTATGCATTTTTGCCTGCGTCCACAATTGAAATGTTGCACCCATTGTTACAAAATGTGCTTTTTGGGAATGTTAGCCCGCAACAGGCTGCAAAGATGCTGGACGCGTCTGTTAAGAATGAGGCACGCAGAAAATTGTAGGTATTTATTTCGTAGTGATGCTAATAGTTGCCCGCCATGTATAAATGTATTGATTTTTTGTTGATGTCTATTCTCAGGCAAATGAAAATTCGCTATCGGCTGATTGGCGCCTTCATTTTCTTGTCTATGTCGCCGCTGCTGATTTCCGGATTCATTGCTTATGGTGAATCCAGCAAGGCCATCAATATTAAAACACGTGTTTTTTTCACCGAAATGGTGAAACAGGTATCAAAAAACATACAGTTGCAAATGGCACAGATTGAAACCGACAGCGAGTCGCTGGTGCTATCGGACCGGGTGCAGTCGGAGCTGACAAATTATGCAAGTGCCGATCCGGAAAAAAAAGGACTGGCACGTACAGCCATGACTAAAATTTTGCTGGACGCTTATGGTTCGGTTGATTTAGTTAATCAGAAATATTTCCTTGATAAAGATGATCATCTCGTTGATTTACAGGTGTTTTTACGGCTTGGGCGGGGAGTGGAACAATTAGCCAGTCAGGCCGGGCACGGTAAAAATCATCCTTACTGGAGTAGTGTGGCCGGAACCAGCGGTAGCAGGGCTATCGTGATGCTGCGTGAAATTTACTTTAAAGACAATAACCGGCTGGCCGGAAGTTTATTCCTTGGTATTCGCCCCAGGTATTTTTCTGATATGTTGTCTGATGTGGATTTAGGCATTGGCAGTGAGTTGTGCATCATTGATCTGGCTGAGGGTAAGTACATCGTTAATCCGCAAGATAAATTGTCGCAGTCAGGGGCTAGCCTGGTTAGCGGCGGGTTGCTGCAGTCGATCCGGGATCATCTGAAGCAGGGGCAGCAGACCGGTTTTGTTTCCTATCTTGCGATGCGTCAGAGTGGCTCGCCGGATGAAAAAACCATGGAATTTCTGGCTGCATTTGCACCCATTCCTCACACCAGCTGGTTTGTGGTCAGTTCTATTCCATCCAGTAATTTATTAGTTGAAGCTGAATCGGCGCGCAACAAAATTGTGTTGGTCGGATTTGTGTGTTTTTTAGTTGCTATCATTCTCGCATTTATCATTTCAAGCAGTATTTCTACCCCGCTTGGTAAGCTGGTTGCCGATATGCGTAATGCCAAATCTGGTCATTTTTCCCGTTATTCGGAACAGGAAGGGAACGATGAGCTGACCGAGCTGGGGCAAAAATTTAATGAAATGTCTATGGAGCTTGCCTGGGACCGTGAGCAGCTGGAGCAGCGTGTTGCACAACGTACCCGCGAGTTAGAAGAAGCCAATCGTCAGCTGGAACAGCTGAGCATGACAGATAGTCTGACAGGAATTGCCAACCGGCGTTGTTTTGATACGGCACTGGGTGTCGAGTTGCGACGCGCAGCCCGTATTAAAAAGCCGCTGGCTCTCATCATGCTGGATATTGATTTCTTTAAAAATTACAACGATTACTACGGGCATCAGGATGGTGATATTTGTTTGTGTGAAGTCGCACATTTACTCCAGTTGCACGCCGGGCGTGCCGGAGATATGGCGGCTCGCTACGGGGGGGAAGAATTCGTCATTCTGGTTGCCGAAACTGATGTGGAGAGCACGATGGTTCTGGCAGAAACAATCCGGTTGTCGCTGGAATCCATGGATTTGTCGCATGCGGCATCCCGGTTTGGTTGTGTCACCGTTAGCTGTGGTGTTGCGATATTGATACCAGATGAGTATCAAACCGCCGATATGCTAATCCGGATGGCGGATAGTGCTTTGTACAAAGCTAAGACCAACGGACGGAATCAGGTTGTGCTGTATGGCAGTTAATCAGTTTTACGTTGTGCGGGCTGATTTTTCGGCGGGGCAGTTACGGCGTGTGGGAACTATCCTGCGTTGTCAGTCCCATCCATTCCGGTCCCAGCTGATGCGGGATACCGAATAAATCCAGTACGCGTCCTACGCTGTGGTCGACCATTTCTGCAATGCTGGCCGGGTGTTGGTAAAAGCTGGGCAATGGCGGGAAGATGATACCCCCCATTTCTGTTACGGCGGTCATATTGCGCAGATGCGCCAGATTGAAAGGCGTTTCCCGTACCATTAACACTAGTCGCCGTCGTTCTTTCAGGCTGACATCAGCAGCACGGCTGATGAGATTTTCTGATAATCCCAGTGCGACCGATGCCAGTGTTTTCATTGAGCAGGGCGCAATAATCATACCCATGGTATGGTGTGAGCCGCTGGCAATGGCTGCGCCCACATCATGTACGCTGTATACCACGTCTGCCAGTGCTTCGACCTGTTTTTTCTTTAAACCGACTTCCTGATGCAGACTCATCAGGCCCGCCTGGGAAATCACCAGATGGGTTTCTATGCTTGTTGTTGCGCGCAATACTTCCAGTAAGCGTATTGCATACACCACGCCCGTGGCACCGGTAATGGCAATAACCAGACGTGCCGGAGCAGTTTTGCCTGGCTTGGCATGGGGTGTCATGGGAAGTGTAGTCAATCGGTGTAAATTAAGACTGAATCAGTGTTTTTAATTCGCCGGATTCAAACATTTCACCCATGATGTCAGAGCCGCCAATGAATTCGCCTTTAATATACAACTGTGGAATGGTTGGCCAGTTAGAAAAATCTTTGATACCCTGGCGAACTTCAGCGTCATCCAACACATTAATTGTCACCAGATTTTCAGCACCACAGGCTTTTAATATCTGAATCGCACGACCAGAAAATCCACATTGTGGAAATTGTGCCGTTCCCTTCATAAACAATACGATTTCGTTATCGCTAACAGTTTGTTTAATCCAACTTTGTACGTCGCTCATCATTGCCTCTTGAAAAAAGTATTTCGTCATTATATAGAGAAATGCACTGTAGTGCAGTCAGACGGCACTCCCGGCAACCGGTCTGGATGGATGCCGGAAGTTGCGTTCTTATGCTTTTAGCCGGGCAAATGCGGCTGCCATGGCGCTGTTGGTGGCCGCCGGTGCTTTGGCAGGTTGTTTCTGATGTTGCGCCAGTCGTGCGGCATCATTGCGGTCAGCACGTTGTTGCGGCTGCGCGCCGGGCTGTGGCGCACTGTCGCTCAGACGCATGGTCAGTGCAATACGTTTGCGCTTTTCATCGATTTCAAGCACCTTCACTTTAACAACCTGGCCCGCTTTGACAACAGTATGCGGATCTTTAACGAACGTGTCAGCCAGTGCGGAAATGTGAACCAGTCCATCCTGGTGTACGCCAATATCGACAAATGCGCCAAATGCCGCTACGTTGGTGACTACCCCTTCCAGTATCATATCGGGACGCAGATCACGAATTTCTTCCACTCCTTCTTTAAAAGTGGCAGTAGAAAACTCAGGACGGGGATCACGTCCCGGTTTTTCTAATTCTTTTAAGATGTCGGTGATCGTCGGAATGCCAAATTTTTCATCAGCATAGCGTGCCGGACTCAAGGTTTTCAGTAAGCCTGCATCGCCGATAACATGATGTACATCGCGTTTTAAATCGGCCAGAATTTTCTCAACCAGCGGATAGGATTCCGGATGGACTGCGGAGGCATCTAATGGTGATTCACCGCCCATAATACGCAGAAAACCGGCGGCCTGTTCAAACGTTTTATCACCAAGCCGCGGTACTTTACGTAATGCTGAACGAGAGTTAAAGCGTCCCTGTACATCACGGTAAGTAACAATGCTTTGTGCCACACTGGCGGATAAGCCCGAAACGCGTGCCAGTAAGGGCGCAGACGCCGTATTGACATCCACACCGACTGCATTGACACAGTCTTCGACCACGGCATCCAGCGATTTGGCCAGCTGGCTCTGGCTGACATCGTGCTGGTATTGACCCACACCGATGGATTTCGGATCAATTTTGACCAGTTCAGCTAAAGGGTCTTGTAAGCGTCGGGCAATGGAGACCGCACCACGGATAGTTACATCCAGGTCCGGCAATTCTCTGGATGCGAATTCCGAGGCAGAATATACTGAGGCTCCGGCTTCGGAAACCACAACTTTGGTGAGTTTTAATTCAGGGCGTAGTTTGATTAATTCCTGAGCCAGTTTATCGGTCTCGCGCGAGGCGGTGCCGTTACCGATAGAAATCAGTGAAACCTGGTGTTTTTGCGCCAGCTGAGCCAGCGTATGCAATGCGCCGCTCCAGTCATTACGCGGCTGATGCGGATAGATGGTGCTGTAGTCCACCACTTTGCCGGTGGTATCTACAATCGCGACCTTGACACCGGTACGTAGTCCCGGGTCCAGTCCCATAGTAGCGCGGGGTCCGGCGGGTGCTGCCAGTAACAGTGCTTTTAAATTCAGTGCAAAGACATTGATCGCTTCCAGTTCGGCGCGTTCGCGTAACTGTCCCATTAATTCACTTTCCAGGTGCATAAACACTTTGACGCGCCAGCTCCAGCGAACCGTATCGGTCAGCCATTTATCGGCAGCGCGTCCCTGATTAGTGATGTTGAAAAAACGGGCAATGCGTGCTTCGCACGGATTGAGCGGGGCATCCCATTTTGGTTTTTCTTCCTCGGTATCCAGACGTAATACCACAGTAAGAAATTCTTCGCGGCGGCCACGCAAGATGGCTAATGCACGGTGTGAAGGTATGCTCAAAATGCCTTCGGAGTAGGCGAAATAGTCCGCATACTTGGCACCTTCATCGAGTTTTCCCTCAATGACTCTGGATTCAACTACACCGTGTTCCTGTAAATAGCTCCGGCATTGTTGCAGCAGAGTCGCATCTTCAGAAAAACGTTCCATCAGAATTTGTCTGGCACCATCGAGGGCGGCTTTGATATCAGGCACGCCGGGGTTGTCGCCCTGGCCGGTACTGAATGGGGGGATTATATAGCTGGCAGCGGCTTGCTCAGGCACCAGATCCGGATTGGCGAGCAGTGCATCAGCCAGAGCGGCTAATCCGGCTTCCAGTGCAATCTGCGCTTTGGTACGGCGCTTTACTTTGTAAGGAAGGTATAAATCTTCTAATCCGGTTTTATCTTCAGCATGCATGATGGCATTGAGCAGCGCCGGTGTCATTTTACCTTGCTCACTGACCGAGCTGACAATCGCAGTGCGGCGTTGTTCCAGATCGCGCAGGTAAGCCAGACGTTGCTCCAGCAGACGTAATTGCGTATCGTCCAGTCCTCCTGTGGCTTCTTTTCGGTAGCGCGAGATAAATGGTACTGTGGCACCTTCATCTAACAGGGTGATGGCGGCAGCGACTTGCTGCGGCCTGGCAAGTAACTCAAGGGCTAAACGTTGTTCAATCGAAGGCAGCATACAAGACAATTCATGAAATAAGACAAGCACAGATGATACCGATTCTGTGTAATTACGCCAGTCTTGACAGTGTGTCGGGGAAAGAGTAGACCCGGTAACTTGTCTGGAACTTTACCGGATTCCCCTGGGTTTTATCTGATATGCGTATCGTGAACGCGTCAATACAGCGTGTTTAATGTGTTGTTTGTTGTTGATTAATCCATACATCAATCTGTGTTTCCAGTAGTGGCAGAGAAAGCGGGCCATTGTCCAGAATGGCGTTGTGAAAAGTACGCACATCAAATTTCCCCCCGAGTGCGAGACTGGCTTTAGTACGTAATTCCCTGATCTTTAACAAGCCCAGCTGTTGCCCCAGTACCTGAGCCGGCCGGGCAATGATGTAGTCAACGGTGGTCTGGTTAGCCGTCCCCTGAATACCGATCGTTTCGTTAAGATAGTTTATCGCCTGTTTATGATTCCAGCCGAGCGCATGAATGCCGGTATCGACAACCAGACATGCAGCGCGGAACAGGGCATCGTTCAGGTATGCAAACTTTGAATACGGGTCAGTATAAAACCCGATATCTTCGCCCAGACTTTCGGCATACAGAGCCCATCCTTCGCTAAATGTCTCAAAGTTTCCTTTACGTCGGAAAGCCGGGAGTTCACTGGCTTCATTGGCAAGGCTGTTCCGGATGTGATGGCCGGGAATGCTGTCACGCAAAGTCAGTGCTTCCATTTTCCATTTTTCCCGTGTCGGAATGCCGGATATATTGATGGATAAAATGCCGGTTCCGCCAGCGTAATCATTGGGCGGCAGATAGTCGCTGTCTGCGCGGTTTTCTGCATTTATTAATGGCATAGCCTGTACTTCAAGCGGTGTTTTTGGCAACCGTGCAAAGAGCTCAGGCAGTTTGTGATAAGCCTGTTGAACCAAGGTACGATATCCTTCTAACAGTGCATCGGAGCTGGTATAAAAAGAATGCGGATCGGTTGCAAGAAAATGCCTGAATTCATTCAGGCTCCCCTTAAAGCCGGCTTGTTTTATGACGCGCTGTAATTCCGCCTGTAGTCGTGCCACTTCGCTTAACCCCAGTTCGTGTATTTCCTGCGCACTCAGATTGCTTGTAGTATTTTTTTTAATTAAAAAATCATAATAAGGCATTCCTGCGGGCAAACCTGATGCCGCAATGCTGTCGCGACAGGCCGGCAGGTATTGTGTGGTAATAAAATTCTCTAACCTTAATAAAGCGGGTGCTACCTGGCTGCTTAATTCTTTGTTGCCCCGTTGTGCAAATATTTCCGGGCGCGGCAGAGTAACGGGGATGTTTTTGAATGGCCGGGCCAGTTCGCTCTCCATTAAATTCAGGCGAAATTCACGTAATTGCTGTGGCAGAGGGGCAATGATCAGGGCGGGGGCGACCCAGCCTGCCTTCATACCTGCCTGCATCTGTTCAATAATACCGTCGATAAAAACAGGAAAAGCATGCAGTCTGGCTAAATAATTGTGGTAATCAATGGCGGTATTGAAGGGGGTGTGTGTGACCAATTGCGGGAAGGTCAATTGAAAGCCGTCAAACCGGGTCATGGGCTGTACCGCATAGGGATACAGGCTTGCAGCGAGTGTAAGTTGCGTTTTTTCCAGAACAAACTGATCGTAAGAAAGCCGTTCTTGTACCTGCAAAGTGTCGCGATTGATTTTTCTCGCTTCTTTGAGCATATCTTGCTGGTGGATGTTGCTGACACGGCTGGCTGCCAGACTGGTGTTGCTGAGCCGGTGATTGTAGCGATTATCGCCTGCTATGGTTGCTGCTTCCGGTGCATGGCTTAATGTCCATTGCCAGTCGGATTCGAATAAAACATCGAGTTGTGGATTACTTGCACAGGAGGCAGAGAGTGCTAGCAGGCTGAGTGCAGCTGCAATAATTCTTTTCATTGATTTCTCCGGGAACGATGTTGCATTTTAACGCTGCAGTCAGCGCCGCAGGCTGTAAATTGTATCAATTACTTTACAATTTACCGGGCTGTATATCTGATTAAGTGCCGGACCGGTGGTGGGGGATAATCGCTGATAAATGACTTAATTTTTTGTAGGTGCGCAATTACTGGTGTCCCATTTGCAGAAAGAGATTACGCGCTCCGGATGGTGCAATGGCAATGCCGATATGGATAGGGCCGATAAATGTTCTCGCGCCGATAAAAAAAGTCAGGCTTTTTTTTGTGTTGTTGAGTGTGAAATCACTGCTGCTGTTACCTGCATTCCCTATTTCCAGAGAAGTGCCAAAAAATAATGCTTCATCAGCCAGTCCTAAATTTAATGCACGAAACAGGTACGTCACATTACCGTATGCTAAGTAGTTACCGATAAACTGATCCGGCTGATAGGCCGAGAGTAATTGAAATCCGCCCAGCGACATACCAAAACCGGGGATGGGGTCGCCGGATTGAAATCTGGCTCCGAGACGTGCACTGATGTTGATGCTGTTAGTGTTGTTAATACTGCTCGCCCATTTGGTATTCAGTGTCATTTGCTGAAAACTGCGAAAGTCATCGTGGGTGACAAGCTGAGTTGAATCGCTTGTGCTGCGATTCATTCCTATTAATAGCTCGCTTTCAAACTGATAGCCCGCATGCGGGAAGACGGCTCCGTCAAGCTGGTCAACGACAAGGCGGGAACGCCAGCCAAAATCATCAATTTGTACTGACGGAAATGAAGTCAGCTGGGGGTTGCTATTACTTAGCGGCATATCAATTTCGCCCAATCCCGGGCGTATGTTGTAGTGGTCAACGAATGCTCCCAAGCGGGCTTCACCCTGGTTACCGTTGTCACCCAGGGGAATCCCGAGATCAAGGCCGGCCTGATTATCTTGTAGTACGTATTCGGCAATACGGGTGTCAGCGACATACAGATTGCGTTTATTCATTTGTATGTCAATGTACGGCGCCAGATACATACTATTCCGCTCCAGGAGTGGTTGCCGCAGTTCGGAACGTAATCCGTAAGTGGTGCCAAACTGGAGGTCATTACGCCATTCCAGTCCACTGTCACTGAGCCAGGGGCGACGCTGGCCGAGTTGCAGCTTAAAGCCGCTGACACCATCAAATCCGGTAGAAAGACTTAATCCTGCCCGAATAAAATTAGGCCCCCAATTGCGTTCGCTGGCGGTAATTTGTACGCCATAGTCGACTTTGTCCCCGGTGTTGCGTGTAATGAGTTCGTGGCGCACGTGATCAAACTGGCGTGAATTGATGAGCGGTGTAATACGCCGGTTGATGTCGGCCGCATCGTAAACGGAGCCGATTTGTATGTGTAGCTGGCGACGTATATCATCGGCAGGAATTTTACCTGAGGTGATTACATCGACAAAAGCGATTCGTATCGGAGGTAGTTTGGGCGCAGGTCGTTGTTGCAGGTGATTCAGGTAGGCGGTATTTTCCATGGACAGCGGAAGTAACTGCTGTTGTAGTGTGCTTGCTGCATGATAGCCAATTGCTTCTGCATCTTTTGCCCGGGTAAAGTCCATAAAGCTGATATCGCCCAGATCCGGTTCAATTAAAACGTCACCGGGGAGTAAAGTTTTTTTTTGTGCGATGACGTTTTGCTCAGTCAGAATGGTGACGGTCTGTTCACTGATATTGAGTATTGTTTGTAATTTTTCACGGGCCAGCAGAGGGGTGCCGATATTCACGGCGATAATCACGTCTGCTCCCATACTGCGTGCGATATCGACAGGAAGATTACGCACCAGTCCGCCATCAGACAGAAGATGTCCATTGACTTCTATCGGAGCAAATACTCCCGGCGTTGCCATGCTGGCACGTATTGCGGTATGTAAGGGGCCCTGATCAAATACCACCATTTTGCCATTTTCCAGGTCGGTCGCCACAGCCCGGAACGGGATCGTTAGTGCATCAAAAGAAATATCCGGCGGTATGTGTGCAGTCCAATTGTGTAACAGTTCTGAAAATTGACTGGCCTGAACAACGCCTCGTGGCAGGTTGACACCGGTATCACTGATACCAAATGTGGCTGCAATCGGGTACTGGTTATCTTCATTGCGCAGTGTCTGGGTAATGTGGCGCCGGTCTACGATATCCAGCACTACCTGATCTAACTGAATGTTTTCCAGACGCCGTTCAATTTCATCGGCCGGCAGCCCGGCGGCATATAGCCCGCCAATGACGGCACCTATGCTGGTTCCTGCGATACAGTCGATGGGAATATGTTGGGATTCAAGATATTTCAGTACACCGATATGCGCAAAACCACGTGCACCGCCCCCGGATAATACAACACAGATTCTGGGACGTTTTTCAGGTGCGGGAAGCAGGGAAGCGGCATGCGAAGCACAGCAAAGGAGTTCGCTTGAAAAGAGTAAAACGGCAAATAAAAATTGGCGCATGACAAAAAAGTAAAACGACCCGCAGAATCAGTTCAGCCCGGCTGAGATCAGCCGATACAAGTAACATGGCTGCGTGATCACACACCGGGCAGTCACTTTATCTGAGGATTATTTTCTCACGCTGCATTGTTATTGCGTGGCTGAATCGCGGATTTTTGCTAAATTTGTCCATCCGTGAGCACGCATCGTTGCCCGCCGGAGACACGTTCGGTTCCGCTGATGTCACGCCAGCTTTGTACTTGTTCAAAACCGTATTCCAGAAGTAAATGACGCACGGCTTCTGCCTGATCGTAGCCATGTTCAAGTAATAACCAGCCCTGTGCGTGTAGCCGGGAAGTGGCACCTGCAATCAGGATGCGGTAGGCCGATAATCCATCGGCATGATCGGTGAGTGCATTGATGGGTTCAAAACGTAAATCTCCCTGACTCAGGTGCGGATCGTTGTCTGCAATGTAAGGCGGGTTAGAGACGATGGTATGCCACCGGATGTCAGGAAGCTGCCGGTACCAGTCACTGTGAATAAAATGAATAGTACAGTGGTGTGTTTCTGCATTGCCGCGTGCGACGGTCAGCGCTGCCTGACTGACATCTCCCGCCCATACGTGCAGATCGGGACGCTGCTTGCTGACCGCAATCGCAATTGCGCCTGATCCGGTGCCAAGATCAAGCAGATGTGTATCGGGAAGTGCGTAGTGTAATGCCAGCTCCGCTAGTAGTTCTGTATCTGGCCGGGGTATTAACACATCGGGGCTGACACGCAGGGATAAACCAAAAAATTCACGCTCGCCGGTCAGGTAAGCGACAGGCTCACCTTGTTCCCGCCGGTGAAACAGAGTGAGGATGTCGTGATATTCGGTTTCGTTCAGCAGGTAGTCCGACCGGGTAATAAGCTGAATGCGTGTTTTTTTTAATGCATGCATGACGAGTATGCGGGTATCTGTTGCATCCAGCGGTGAAGTGCGCAGTACGTCGGCAATGCTAAAAGTAGTCATACGTTGGGGGGGCAAGGATTAGTCCGGTTTTTTGATTATTATAAATAACAGGCTTAAGGTATACAGTACAAACCACGTGAGTGACCATTGGGGAATGGATAGCCCCAGTATCGGGTCGTAAGGCGTACCGCACATGCCTTCCGCCACAAAGACGGTAGGAAACCATTGTGCAAAAGGCAGTTGGTTAACGGCGGTCTGGAGCGGATCTCTGCCACATGAAACGGATGGATGTGCAATAACATACAGCTGATGCAGTGCGACTCCGGCACCGGAAAGCGATGCAATAATGCCTGTTATCAGCCCTGTTTTTTGTGCTATAGCCGGGCGTGTCATCGCCAGTAAACAGCTCATTGCCAGAAGTATAAATGCATAACGTTGCAACACACATAAAGGGCAGGGCAGCATGCGTTCAACAATTTGCAGATACAGGGCAGTACTGACCAGAGCCAGGCTGGTAACGGCAATGGTTAATAAGGCGAATTGTTTTTTTTTCATAACGCTAGAGTAATTTCATCGGGTTTCATTCATGTTACGGCCGGGGCATCGTGTGTTGCCCCGATTGTTATTGCATTAATTGCTGTCTGCCAGTTGCGCCAATAATTCAGCCTGATGTTCTGCCAGCAAGGCAGTGGTCAGATCCGTTAATTCGCCATCCATGATGAAGTCTAATTTATAAAGCGTCAAATTGATACGGTGATCCGTCAGGCGACCCTGCGGGAAATTATAGGTGCGAATACGTTCGCTGCGGTCACCGGAACCGATCAGGCTCTTACGGGTAGCCGCCTCTTTTGCCTGTTTCTCGCGCAGTTGTCCGTCCATAATGCGGGTTGCCAGCACACGCATAGCCTGAGCTTTATTTTGATGCTGGCTGCGGCCATCCTGACATTCCACCACAATCCCGGAAGGCAAGTGGGTGAGTCGCACGGCAGAATCGGTTTTGTTAATATGCTGACCACCGGCACCGGAAGCCCGGAATGTATCAATGCGTAAATCGGCGGTATTGATGATCACATCCGCTAATTCATCGGCTTCCGGCATTACAGCCACCGTGCAGGCAGAAGTATGAATCCGTCCCTGTGTTTCCGTAGCGGGAACCCGCTGAACCCGGTGTCCGCCCGACTCAAATTTGAGTTTGGAATAGGCACCCGCACCGGCAATACGTACAATAACTTCTTTGTAACCGCCTAAGTCAGATGGTGATTCCGACATCATTTCGATTTGCCAGCGCTGGCGTTCTGCATAACGCGTATACATGCGCAGCAGGTCGCCTGCAAAGAGTGCTGATTCATCGCCACCGGTTCCTGCACGAATTTCCAGCAAAATATTGCGCTCATCGTTAGGGTCTTTCGGCAACAGCATTTTTTGTAACTCATCAACCAGATTCGTCATGGTCACTTTTGCCGCATTAATCTCATCCTGGGCAAAATCCTTCATTTCCGGGTCGGACAGCATTTCCTGTGCTGACCCGATATCGGTCTGGGCTTGCTGATAGCGGTGGTAAAGTTCTACCACAGGGGTGAGTTCGGCGTGCTCGCGATTGAGCTTGCGGTAGTTATCCATATTGGATGTACTACCTTCTTGCATCAGCAAGTGATTGATTTCAACCAGTCGTTCAGACAAATGGTCGAGTTTGGTCAGCATCGAAGGCTTCAAGCTAATTCCTTTTATTGATTTTGTCTGCAATAGTGCAGCCATTACTGGTCATTGCCGTCATTAAGTAATGACTGTAATGGCAATCAATCATTATCATTAAAACTTAATGTGACTGATGTAATGACTACTTTTCAGCGTAACTGTTATTGGGTTGGGGGTGTCTGGTATTGATCAGGCAGTGAATGCCTGACCGGGTCGTGCGGCAGGCAGGGCAGCTAACGCTTACTGCGGAATAATTGTGGCAGCAATGCCGCCAGATGTGCCCGGTCAGCGCCCTGAGTCTGATGCAGTGCCTGTTGTGAGCCATGTAAAAACTTGGCCGTTAATCCTTTAGACAGGGATTCCAGCACCAGCTCAATATCATCGCCTTTGGCAAGCATGCGGCGTGCTCTGTCCAGTTCGAGTAAGCGTAGTGCTTCGCCATTTTCCTGCAGTTCCTGAATCACAGGTACTACAATACGTCCATCCACCCAATGCATGAAAGATTGTACACGGGTTTCAATAATTGCTTCGGCCTGTGCCACGGCGGCCATACGGCTTTCCATGCCGGATTTAATGACGCTGCCTAAATCGTCAACCGTATATAAGAATACATCGTTTAAGCGGCTCACTTCCGGTTCAATGTCGCGCGGCACAGCCAGATCAACCATAAACATGGGTTTGTGGCGGCGCATTTTAATGGCGCGTTCGACCAAACCCAAGCCGATGATAGGCAGGGTGGAGGCGGTACATGAAATGATGATATCAAATTGCGGTAATTGTTCTGGTAAATCAGCCAGACGGATAGCATTACCATTGAAGCGGTGCGCCAATGCTGCACCGCGCTCCAGTGTGCGGTTGGCAATGGTGATGGATTTGGGGTTTTGTGCGGCAAAATGTGTTGCGCATAACTCAATCATTTCGCCTGCGCCAATGAACAGCACATGTTGCCCGGAAATTGTGTCAAAAATACGTTGTGATAAGCGTACTGCCGCCGCTGCCATGGAAACGCTGTGTGCACCGATTTCTGTGGTACTGCGTACCTCTTTGGCCACTGAAAATGTGCGCTGGAATAACTGGTGCAGGTAAGTGCCTAATCCGCCGACCGCTTCGGATTGCCGGACTGCGTCTTTGAGCTGTCCCAGAATTTGCGGTTCACCCAATACCATGGAGTCCAGACCGGAGGCCACCCGGAAAGCATGGCGTACCGCTTCCCCTTGCGGCAGCGTGTACAGGTGAGGGCGTAATTCAGCGTAAGGGAGATTGTGGTAATCCGCTAAAAAATGGGCGGTAGCGTCAATAGGATTGCTTAATTTACTGGCAGCATACAGCTCGGTTCGGTTGCATGTAGATAAAATCGCCGCTTCAGTAGTGCTATCGGTTGAATCCAGGCGTATCAGACATTGACGCGCAGCCATCACCGCCTGGCCGATTTTGTCGGGTGCGAACGCGACTTTTTCACGTATCGCGAGTGGCGCTGTAGTGTGATTGAGGCCAACGGCAAGCAGTTGCATGATTTCCAAAAAAGTAATTATTTAGGGCTTACGCACATTGGTTTCGGTTAAACTTATCATCAGAGACCACATGAAAGGTCATACAAAAGTGCTGATAATATGAGCAGAACTGTTTTGCATAAGCTCCAGACCGGATGCGCAAGGCCGGTCATTATAACGCGCCTGTTAAGTTCACTAGCTGAAAAGCACTATTTAATCGTGCCTTTTTTTTGCAGATGGTCGTCTGATCGTCGTCGTCAGTGCAATTCTGCTGCATCGCTGACCGGAATAGTGATGGAAAACGTAGTGCCTTCACTTGGTACGCTGACAAAACTAATTTGGGCATTATGGCGGTCAAGAACCGCTTTAATAAATAGCATTGCCAGTCCGACACCGTCGTTTGTGGGCTGGCTTTCTCCCGTGAAGCGCTGAAAGCGCTGAAACAATCTGGCCTGATCAGCCCTGGCAATCCCGCAACCCTGATCACTGATAGTGCAGACTATATGTGGATTTGCTGAATCGTGCTTAAATTTTAATGATGCATTGATGGTGCTGTTGTGCGGGCTATACTTAACGGCATTGGACAGTAAATTACTTAAAACCCGTGTGATTAAGACACGGTTGACGTTAACTGGATAGTCATCTCCGGGAATATCGGTGTTGATGATGATCTCTTTGGCTTTTGCCACGGACCACATTTCATCACAGGCATCCAGCAGCATTTCCCTGAAGTCGGTAATCTCAAGATGGTAATTTTGCGATTCTGCATTGGCCAGATGGACAAAATTATCAGCCAGATCCAGAGTAATGTGGCAAGCTTTTTTAATACGGGATAAAAACTCGTTCTGCGGCAGCGCAGAAGCAGGATATTGTTGCAATTCAATTAATGCCAGAATGGATGCCTGAGGCGAACGCATATCGTGTGAAATAAAGTGTAGTATTTCATCGCGGCTGCGCTCGGCATTGCGAATGACGCTGATATCAGCCACGCCGACAATCCAGCCCGTCAACTCGCCGCCGGCATCTCTGCAGGGGGTGCTTTTAATAATCAGATTACGGCCATTGATGTCACAGACTTCAACGCCGCTTTGCATAGTAACGGTGTGATTCAGATCCAACAAGTCCCACCAGGTAAATTCTGTGTCGGCGGTTTGCTGTAGCCGTCGCGGGGTCGTCATGGTGGAAAATAAATAGGGTAGCAGGGCATCTGCTAATTGCGGAAATCCTATACTCAGAAAATAATCACTGGCTGCCTGATTGACCAAAATGACGTGGCCATCTACGCTGGAAACTAAGGTCGCATCCGGCACGCTGCGTAAACTATCCGTAACAAACTGGCGTAAGTCACGCACTCGCTGGGTTGCGCGTTCCATCGCGCAGATGTGCGTTTCCAGCGGGTCATCAAAAAAATGAAGTCTGCCGGACAAATTAAGCCGGTCTGATTCAGGCAAAGGATAAGGCTCACTGTCGAGATGTAAAAATGCGTTGCCGAGATAGCGGACGACGGACTCGAGTCGTTGCCAGCGCCACAAAGGATAGGCGAGCGCCAATGTCAGCAGCGCGGCACCGGGTGGAATCCACATGCCCGATTTTAATGCCAGATAACTCGCACTGCCTGTCAGCGCGAGTAAAAACAATGTTAATACCAGAGACAAGCGTGGCGATAACCACAAATAGGCAATTAGTGCACATAACGCAGGAATAATGGATAGCATGGCGGTCAGCCAGGCCGGGGCACTGATGATACTTTGGGTATCCGGCAAACCAGCCGGCATGGTTGCATGGAGTTGCACTGCTTTGTCATACAGAGTCAGGTCTATCCGGCCTAATCCGTTTTTTAATCCCAGTGTCGCCGCTAAAAGTACGAGAGCGACCACCAGTATTAACCATTCATGGCGTGCGAGTCGGTTTATGTGTGGCGCAGGTTTCATTGTGCAATCATTTAATAGTATCTCTATTATAGTTGCCGATGTTGTTTTTACTCGGTCATTTGCTCAAGACGATAGCCATAGCTGTATACGGGAGCCAGACGAAAGCCATTTTCCGGACGTAACTGCAACTTGCTGCGCACCCGGGAAATGTGTGTGTCCATGGTGCGCGACGGTATTTCAATATCGCGCGACCATACGGCTTCCAGAATGTAAGCCCTGGATAATGGCCTGCCTAAATTGCGAAACAACAGCAAGGCCAGGTCAAATTCTTTTTGTGTCAGTTCAATCAGTTTACCGGATAAGGTCAGTCGTCCTGCTCTTGTTTCAAAAACATATTCGCCAAATTGTAAATGCTCGGGCATGTTTTGTGACGGATAAGCACGTCGTAACAGGGCTTGTACCCGGGCTACCATTTCGCTGCGACGTATTGGCTTGATCATGTAATCGTCTGCACCTGCAGCCAGGCCTGCGACGATGTCGTCTTCACCTGAACGACTGGTCATGAACAGGACAGGTAAGGTCGGTGACAGTTTCTCTCGTACCCAGTGCAGTATTTCCGTGCCGCTCAGATCAGGGACCTGCCAGTCAAGAATGAGCATGTCATAGCTTTCGCGACGCAGGTGGTGCAACATGTCTTTGCCGCTGACAAACGGATGACAAGCATGACCAGCGGAATTGAGTATGGTACACACCAGTTCCAGTAAGTTGTTGTCGTCGTCAAGTACTGCTATTCTCATAAGGAGGGCATCCGAAAAGCGATTTTGTATAAGATTGAATAAATGTAAAGTAGTTTTTTAACTAGCGCAACCCGGAATTTTACCTAGAAGGCAGTGTTCATGTAAAATTTTCTCAGGTTGATTGTTGTTAAAGTGATTAATTTGTAAAAAGCTGATTCTACATTTTTGTGCCGCCCGGCAGGTCGTACTTGTTTGATGATCAGTATCTGACGACGTTGGCCAGGGAGGCTTCAGTCTGTGATTTTGCAAGCGGAAGAGTGCGTGATGATGAGACTGACTGGAAACTAATCATGAACCCGCTGTACAATTAACGGACTTCTGCATCCGGTAAAACCACATTGACGTCAAGTATCTCCAGGTCACCCTTCCGGTCCAGCGACACGGTGATGTCGGTGGCATCCACCTTGGTGTACTTTGAGATAACGGCAATCAGTTCTGCATGCAGTGCCGGCAGAAAGTCGTAGCCGGAACGTCCGCTGCGTTCGCGGGCAATAATGATTTGTAAGCGTTCCTTGGCAGCAGAAGCACTTTTTGGTTTGGAATTAAATAAAAAAGAGAGTAAAGCCATCTTACTTTGCTCCAAAAATACGTTTTAACAGGCCTGGTTTTTCGTAATTCATAAAACGCAATGGCGTTTCTTCACCCAGGAAACGAGCTACTACATCCTCATAAGCAAGTGATACATCACTGCCTTTCAGGTGAATCACCGGATTGCCCTGATTGGATGCATGCAGTACAGCTTCAGATTCGGGAATAATACCGATTAAAGGGATGCGTAAAATTTCCTGGACATCCTGATAGGACAACATCTCACCAGCTTCAACACGTTTGCTTGAATAGCGTGTAATCAGTAAATGTTCTTTGACAGGTTCTTCACCGTTCAGGGCACGTCGTGATTTGGCCTGAATAATACCCAGGATACGGTCAGAGTCGCGCACGGATGAGACTTCCGGATTAGTGACAACAATGGCATCATCGGCAAATGTTAACGCCATGACGGCGCCGTGCTCGATACCGGCGGGTGAATCGCAGATAATATACTCAAAGCCCATCTTGACCAGATCGTTAATAACCCGTTCCACACCTTCTTCACTCAGTGCGTCTTTGTCACGTGTTTGTGATGCTGGTAAAATGAACAAGTTGTCACAATGTTTGTCCTTGATTAAGGCCTGATTCAGGTTGGCTTCACCGCTGATGACATTAATCAGGTCGTATACTACCCGTCGTTCACAGCCCATGATCAGATCCAGATTGCGCAGACCTACGTCAAAATCCAGTACGGCAGTTTTATGACCACGCAATGCCAGTCCTGTTGAAAAACTGGCGCTGGATGTGGTTTTTCCTACACCACCTTTGCCTGAAGTGATAACGATAATTCTTGCCACAAGTTACTCCTTTTAAGGTGACATTCTCAGGTAACGCATTCTGGTTGATATACACTAATACTGTCTGTGTCAGTATATATTGCTGCAACGAATTTTGTAGCTAACTCATAGTTAATCTTGCTATTAACTGTTATTAACTGATATTAACTAATGGAATGCGTCGATATTACGTCAATTTTATCGCCATTTAGCTTGATTTGTACCGGTGCGTGCGGGACAAGTGTCGGGAATCCATTTTCAAAAGTACGGTAAATCCCGGCAATTGACACTAATTCCGCTTCCAGGCTGGTGGTAAAGATGCGTGCAGACGTGTTACCGTTTGCCCCAGCCAGGGCACGTCCGCGCAGAGGGGCATACACATGAATATTTCCATCTGCAATAATTTCCGCTCCGCTGTTGACTACCGCAGTAATAATTAAATCGGTATCGCGGGCATATACGCGTTGTCCGCCCCGCACCGGCGTATCAATAATCATGGGCGGCAGAGGATGTACATGTAAAACTGGTACTGGTACAGGGGCACAGGCAGGAATGATCTCCGTTGTTTTTGCCTCTGCCACCTCATCCGGTACTGCCGCAACCGGTGTCGCTGCCACGGCTATTTCGGGAATCTGGCCTGATGTACCCAGGTCAATGCTCAGGCCAAGTTGTTCAATCTGATCCTCATGTTCTCGCGGCGCATGGCGTATTGCCACAGGATGAATACCATACGTTTCCAGTAAATTGATCAATACAGTCCAATCCAGCGTAGCGCATTCTATATTCATTACATCAATTACGGCACATTCGCCAGCAAAAAAATCCGTTGCATTGCGCGTTAAGTCTTGTAGGGCAGCCTCTAATACGGATAATTGATTGTCATGCAAAATAACGGCAATTGCCACTATCGTCGATATTTTTATTTCAATAGGTTTGCTGGGACGCTGAGTAGACATAGGAATTATTTTCACCTGGGTTTAAGCCACTGTTTTGGCATTATCGCCTGAATTGCATTTAAATAATTTGTAAAATGTGCGATTTTTTTTCTGTTACTTCGAGTAATCATACAGAACTCAGCATAATTGATCTGCTTTGCGGTTTTTCCTTAATTTTGTTGTGGTGTTAAAAAGCGGAATGGGGAGAAATGCAGAGCCGGCGCAAAAAAAACACAGACAGTCGCCGGGCGTGCGAGCCTGGGATTGCAGGGAGTCGTGCAGAGAAACGGTCAGCGGGAAGCCGGTGAAAACAATAAGACCCCATTCTGTGGGAGTCTTATTGTTGATCTCAGCGAATAACGCGCGTAGTTAACTTTCACTTTCTTCGGTAATACGTTCCGGTTCTCTTCGCGGGAGAAGTTCGATATTTTCCATTTTTAAATACACCTGTACCTGGCTTACTGAAATACTGTCAACAATGCCTCTTGCAATGATTTCTTTGGTGAGCGATGACAGGCTCCAGTGTTTTGATCCTCCTCCTTCTTCTTCAGCGTTGACTTCTCTGGCAACGGCGAGAATCTGGCGGATTTGTTCGGTACTGAATTTGCTGGGACAGCCTGAACGGGGTGCATCGTTCAGTATAGCAACGATACGTTTAGCGTAATCGGCGTCGGAAATACCTTCTTGTTCTGCTTTAATCAGGCTGACTTCCTGCGCCAGCCAGCGATTACGCCATTGTGCTACTTTTTCTCTGCAAATTGCCAGAGAGCGGCTAATACGTAAAATGGAGTGACCTTCATCGCTCATGAGAAGAATTAATGCACGTTCCGCGTGTCCGCGTTTTGAGGTTCGTGCTGCTCTGATTTGCTCTAAAATATTCCGTTGTCTTGCCGACATCCGGATGGGGGTTGCATGCCAAGCCACGTTAAATATCCTCCAACTTGATTAGTGAACCAGTTGGACAAGCAGATAGTTAGAAAATTTCAAAGGAGACGATATTTTCTTAATTATTAGGTAAGTATTGGCAGTAAATTGCTTTCATCACATAATCGAGCTGTAATGAGCTGTAATTTCGGTGTTATTTACTCCTGTAACCATGGCAAGTGGTCATTTTTAGTATAATGCGGCTTACACGTTGCGCGGCGTAAGTTCGGATAACGCCGCTTTTTACCAGCAGAGTTTACGCAAAGCTATCCCGGTAAGGTCGTAATAATATCGCTGGTGCAATTTTACGTAAGCCCTGAATAAATAAATTAAAAAAAATGACTATAGTATTAAAAACGAGCCAACAGATTGATCGCATGCGTATTGCCGGACGTCTGGCTGCGGAAGTCCTGGACATGATCGCTGAGTACGTCGTGCCTGGCGTGTCGACCGAAGAATTGGACAAACGCTGTTTTGATTACATCACCAAAGTACAAAAAGCGATTCCTGCCAATGTGGGTTATCACGGTTTTCCAAAAACACTGTGTACTTCGGTGAATAGTGTAGTGTGTCACGGCATCCCCAGTGAGCAACAAATTCTGAAGGACGGCGACATCGTGAATATTGATGTGACGGTGATTAAAGATGGCTGGCATGGCGATACCAGTAAGATGTACTTTGTCGGCACGCCAAGTCCGCAGGCGGCACGATTGGTCGCAACGACATTTGATGCCATGATGGCCGGAGTGAATGCCGTGAAGCCGGGAGCCAGATTAGGGGATGTGGGGCATGCGATTCAGACTGTCGCTGAAGCTGCCGGTTTTTCTGTGGTGCGTGAATATTGCGGACATGGCATAGGACAAATTTATCATGAAGACCCGCAAGTACTGCATTATGGTAAACGCAATACCGGCACTTTGCTAAAAAAAGGCATGATTTTTACTATAGAACCCATGCTCAATGCCGGAGCTAAAGAAATTGATAATCTGGACGACGGCTGGACTGTCGTGACGAAAGACGGCTCCCTGTCGGCACAGTGGGAGCACATGCTGGTCGTTACGGACAAGGGCGCTGAAATTCTTACGCCGTGGCCGAAACGTCAGGCTTAAGTCGTGTTTCAGGTCTGCATTTAAGCCTGACATTTAAGCCAGGTTTCCGGCATCATGTCAGGCATACAGCGATATTTTTCCCTGTTGTTCAGCTTGTGGCGATATCTTCTGCCGGGATCTCCGGTCTCTGACTCATCAGCAGGTCGAATAAATAAATAACGTCGACAGATTGTATGAGTAGCTGGCCATTGTTTGCTTTAATGACGTGTGTCACCATTTTACGGCTGGTATCACCGTAAAATGGACTAGGGACAATTTGTTCTGAGGTAAATTGCGGCACGCCATGTAATTCACTGACCAATAATCCCAATGTCTGCTTGTTATAGCGAACAATAATGACCTGACTGGCGTTGTCGGTAACGGTACGGTTGCCGTGCATCAGATAACCAAGATCAAACACCCATACATATTTCTTTTCTTTAGAGTCGTGTTGTTGTGCCAGCAGACCAACACGTTCAATCCGGCTATCCATCGAAACCGGAGCAATGGCGCTGGCCGGCAGTGCTTCCAGAACGCAATCCGCCGGTAACGCATATAGCGAGCCATCAATAAAGAATGTGGCAAATTCGTGTCCGCCTGATTCGGCTGATGCTGCAATCAGGGTGGTTTGGGATTTATTGCCGGTTTCTTTTCGTTCGCGCACGCTGCCAAATGAATGGAGCAGAACGGCCAGTACATCTTCGTGGTAGCCGTCTGTTACCTTGAATTCGCGGTAACCACTGGATGCTGTGCACCCCAGAATATTGTAATTTCCATCATGAATGATGATGCGCGATGCGCTGTCGCCATTGGGTAATGCCAGTAAATCGGCATTCAGGGCCAGGTGTGTTCCTGCCGGACGACTGGCATCCGTACTGGACAGGATGACGCCCTGACGGTTAATAAAATAGGCGGTACAGTCTGCCTGCTCGCTCAGTCCCCCTTCCAGCATGGCAGAAAATTCCGGTGTTGAATCAAACACCAGACCAATGCCCCCTACCACCAGCCGGTTATTATCCGGATCTCGTATGGCAGCATGGTAAACATAGGTCGGCGCATCGTCATATAGTGCACTCGGGCTGAAGGGTGATACATAATAATCCTGCTCAGTACGCAGTGCTTGTACCTGCTCTAAGGTGACATCATCGATTTGCATTCCGATGAGCTGAGTACCAATGAGCTGGATATTATCCGGTGTATTACCGGTATGGCGGGTATCCGAGCTGGCAATGATACGCCCGCTGTTATCATAAACAAAAATGCGGGTGTAGACCGTATACAAACGGTTGATGTAATTGAGTATGTTATTGAGCTTTGCTATGGATTCCCAGTCCCGTTCCGGGTTGGCCAGCGTGATTTGCAGCTCTGGCGTGAGTGCCCACCAGCGACAGTCGTCGGAACGTTCGTACAGGTTACGATCCATCAGGTCAATTAATAACGCAGAAACAAATTCAGCATCATTCAGGCTGGATGCCAGCACAGTGTCATACAGATCATTAATGGATTTGGCAAATAATTCATTGCTGCGATTTCCCGTTTCGCTGATTTGATCCAATATTGTTTTTAATTTCATCAGCTCACCATGCTGACCTGCAGTCATCACCTGACCATTCCACACCACCCGTCGTATGGTTTCTGCTGCGGTCATGATTTCATACAGTGGCGGACAGAATGAATGTGCGTGAGACAAAAGTCCCTCAAAAATTTCTTTGTCCAGTCCGGCAAGGTAGCTGCTTTTCATACCGTTAAAAGCGACTTCCAGCGGAATCATTACCTGTCCCTGCCAGCCGGGAGGGCCCATATAACCCTGATATCCTTCCGCCTTAAAGGTACGTACCAGGTATTCACGCCCACCCAGCATCTTTAACGTTGGCGTTGTACTGTGATTGGTCGGCACTACGGTATTCAGCGGAATCCATAATTCATCGGCACTCAGAATAACCCTGTTATCGTTATCAAGCAGCAGCATGATGGAACAGCCTGCGGTATCACGGTGTGTCAGAAAAATACCGGCACCTTCCTGTTCCAGGTTAAAGCACAAGCACAGCACCCCCACAATAGCACCGGTCTCGGGGTGCAGCATGCGGCGTGAGTAGATAAGAGCCTGTTTTTTACCGGGACGCAGACTGCTGGCCCGAAAGGTTTCAATATAGTTATCAGCAGCCAGTGTTTGTGCAATCAGCGGATCAGAACTGCCTTCCAGCGGAGTCGCTTCATCGACCTGTACCAGTACATTACCGGCAACATCCAGCAGGATAATTTCATCATAAACGGTATATTTGCTGCGATAGGCCAGTAAGCGGGCACGTATTCGTTGCTGGTCGTCGCTCTGCGTGTTACCTGTACTTTCTTTTGTGCCTGCAACAAAGGCACATAATTCATTATCGGTCGCTAAAAAATTAACATCTGCGGTACGCTCATACAGGTTACGTACCAGAATATTAATGACGTACTGGGCTTTGGCGCCAAGCGCATTTTGCACGGTAGCGACTTTTTCCCGAACCAGGCCGGTTACAAGTTCTTCTTCCAGACGATTAAAATTAGCCCGTGTCGCTGCCATAGTGGGCAGTATGGTTTTGGCTTCGGTCGGGCAATTCATTTTGGCCGAAGACTCAATCATGCGCCACATCAGATTGAGTTCGTGTAATGACTGTTCGCAGCGGATGACATCACGCATACGCGGAAGAAAAGTGTCGATCGGGAGTGGCTCTGTCGGGTTCATGTTATAGCGCCTTATAAAAAAGGATAGCGTGCTTATTCATGTGTCTTTTGTCCGGATTGATTCCCATACGCGGTAATCAGTTTTTCAATAGCTTGAGGACGGCTTAATACAAAACCCTGTATTAATGTGCAGCCATATTGTCGAAGAAATTCCAGTTGTTCCGTAGTTTCTACGCCTTCGGCAATAACATCAAGGTGCAGATTGCGGCCAAGTTCAATAACGGTACGTGCGATGGCACAATCTTCATGGTGATGAGGTAATCCACGCACAAAACTCCGGTCAATTTTCATAGAAGAAATCGGGAGATTTTTTAATAGCGAAAGCGATGAATAACCCATGCCAAAATCATCCAGGCTAATACCTATGCCCAACTGGCGCAGTGTATGCATGACCGGAATAACTTTGTCTGCTTGTTGCATTAACATGCTTTCTGTCAGCTCGAGACATAAATGCCGGGGAGCGATCCCGGAATCCAGAATAACGTCACTTAACTGATCTGCCAGGTTTTCAGAAGTAAATTCACTCGCTGCCATATTCACATGCATTTGCACGGTAGTTAATCCTGCCCGGTTTAGCCTGGACAGATCGTGGCAGGCCTGTCTGACGACCCAGCGGCCAATATGAACAATCAGGCGGCTTTGTTCTGCCAGCGGTATAAATACATCCGGACGTACAATCTCACCACTGGGTCTTCTCCAGCGTATCAGCGCTTCAACAGCGTGTATATGGTAGCCGCTCTGATCGAAGATTGGTTGATATTCCAGAAAGAATTGATCTTCTGCCAGTGCCTGATGCATTTCCATTTCCATCGTCAGGCGACGTGTCAGGTCAGATTGCTGTGCGGCCAGCGTATCGGATGTGCTATTTGAAAAAAAACTCAGCGCATTGCGCCCGTTTTTTTTGATGCTGTACATCGCGGAATCTGCACTGCGCAGCAATTCCGGGCTAGTGGTGCCGTTTTCCGGAAACAGGCTGATACCAATGCTCGCCGAGACCGTCATTTCATGTTCATGAAACAAAAAAGGCTGACGGGCTGCCATTAACACCTGTTTTGCCAGTATATCCAGATGTTCACTGAGTGGGCAGGAACTGCCACCGTCGTGCAACAAGATAGCAAATTCATCACCGCCCAGTCGCCCGACGTAACTGCCGGGCGGGGTCAATGCCTGAAGGCGTTTAGCAAATTCACGCAGCACAATATTGCCTGCTTCATGGCCGAAAGCATCATTGACCGGTTTGAACCGGTCCAGATCAATGAACATTAAACCGAATGCTGTACCATCGGCTTCCGCAGTGAGGCATGCCAGATCCAGAGTACGGTAAAAATAGTGGCGGTTGGCCAGCTCGGTTAGCCCATCAATCTGCGCCAATTGACGCATGGCTTCCTGCCGTTCATGACGCAGTGCTGTTTGTGCAATCAGGGTGCCTATAGTGACGGACAGGCTGGGAAGCTGTGCTTCGCTCTGGCGCGACAAAGTACTATAAAACTCAAGAACACCCGGGCTGTGCCGCAGGCCGTCATCTCGGGTATATACCACCGGAAACATATAGCCGGAGCGTAATCCAGACTCCAGAGCACTGTGGTAACGTAAAAAAAATTGATCATCGACGATGTTATCCAGCCAGCGTGCTTCACCGCTTTGCCATATCTGCCCGATTAAGCCTTCTCCGCTTGTTAATTGTAATGAGCGGCTGGCCTGGGTAAACACAGAGAGTCCGGCTTGTTCATCCTGCCAAAAGTATTTGCAGGCAAGCATGGGAACGCCGTTTTTATCGGGTTCCGCAGCCCAATAAGCGCCCCATTCCCAGCCTAAATTTTTACAGACTAACTGAATCACTTTGGTGACAGCTTCACCCAGTGTATCCATGCCCACTAAATATTGGGTCAATTCAAAGCTGAGCCGTTCGCGTATTTCAGCATGTCTGGCAGAGGTGATGTCGACGATAATGCCAGAGACAAGCGGAGTCTGTTTTATGGCCAGTGTCAGTGGTGTTATGCGTAACCAGCGTAATCCAATGCGGTCATTAATAACGCGAAATTCACATGGCGTTTTTTCTTGAGTGTATTTTTTGATGTGATCAGTGGGTCTTAGCGTAGCAGCCAGCAGAGCTGAATCTTCCGGCATTAATTGTCCGAAGCAACTCTCTGTTGTCGCATGCCAGCCAGCGGCGACATGCAGTAATTCAGCCGCGCCCGGTGATAACACCCATTGTCCACTCAGCGTGTCATGCCACCAGCGCCCGAAAGAGGCGGCGCGTTCAGTCGGGTCCGGAGTCAATGCCTGCGTTAACGCAGCGCACAACAATGGTGCGATCAGTACATCGCTGTTGGTGTAAGTTGACGGAGCGGGTAGGGTGAGCGCATTCATGGTATTAGGTTTCTGGGTATTGCTCATTTATAATATATCTCTAAAGCAATTTTTAGGCCATCCACAAAGGATGTGATGCAGGATATTTTTTGCACCATAATGGTGCTTTATGATTATTTTTAATAATTTAATATTGTTTTAATGTAAATTAATTTGCAAGAAAGAACATTATAATGGACTTTCGGCCATGCTTAAATTCCGTATGTCCTGACTATTGCTTATAGAGATCGCATGACTCTGTGCTACCCACTCTGCTGAGTTGTCTGTTATAAAATCTTTTATGAAATAACATAAGGTTGCGCTTTGACTGTTAAAAAACGCCATGTCTATTACATTAGCGGGTTTGATCCCCGCGGAGCTGCGTTCTATCGTCGACTGTACCAGACCGAAGCTGCAAAACAATCAGCGGTTGGCGGAATAACGCTACAAATTGGTGCGCGGCGGCGGGTAACCTCGTTTGCCAGCAGTTGGTCAATTCAGGCGCATATTGACGGACAAGCCGTGTTAACTACGTATGAGTATTTACAATGGGATGATCTTATCCGGGCGCACTGGAGTCGCAATGAAGTTGCCATTTTGCGAAACTATCTCAAGGCAGCATGGATTTACCTGCGCAGCGGTACATTAGAGCGAATATTACAGGCATCCTGGCCTCCGTTTGTGACCTCTCTGTTTCCGCTGGCGATCTTGTTAGCGCTGATCGCTCTGGCATCGGGGGGGATGCTGGCTTGCGTGCGGCTGTTGTCAGGCTGGGCTGGCTGGCTGGCCGGAGCAGTTTGTTTTGCCGGGGTACTACAAGCCGGGCGTGCTTTGGAGAAGCGCATTAACAGTTATTGGCTGTTACGGATTTATGCTTTTTCCGCACAGCAGGGGCTGGGGCAATTATCCGATCTGGAAGCGCGTCTGGACAAGTTTGCGGAGCATATTGTCAGCCAGATTAATGCTGCCGTTAAGGCAGGAGATATCCCGGATGAGATTCTGATTGTCGGTCACAGCACCGGTACTATTATGGCAAGCAGTGTTGTGGGGCGAGTACTGGTATTGCTTAAAACGGATTTGCCGCCGGATATGGCGTTGAATGCTGCGGCGAATACACAGCAGCAGTATCGCATCAGCTTGCTCACACTGGGGCAGTGCATTCCGATTGTCAGTATGTTGCCGCAAGCGCAGCGCTATCGCGATGACCTGGCCAGGATTAATCAGTCTGGTATAGTCGATTGGGTTGATTTTACCGCCCCTTCCGATGGCGCCTGTTTTGCATTGGTTGATCCGATAGGGGTCTCCGGTCTGGTTCAGGCTAATGCGCATGACCCTAAGCCCAAATTATTATCTCCGCGTTTTGCCCGGTTGTTTTCCCCGGCAAGCTATGCCGGGATAAAACGCAACTGGTATCGTCAGCATTTTCAATACATTATGGCCAGTGAACGTGCCGATGAATACGATTATTTTGCCATAACCGCCGGTGCGGCGACTTTACGTGCGCGGCATCAATCCCAGCCCTCTGTTCAACATTACCAACGGCCGAGTCCATTCTGATGAGTCAATTTTGCCCGGTTTATCCTAAACCAAAAAAAAATCGTTCTTCCATTCTTTCTATGTTTTTTGGTAAACGCCGTTCCTGGCTGGATGGTTTATTTGAGCGCAGCTATCACATGAAAATGGGCGAAATACATTTGCCAGGGCTGGATTTATATATGGTGAATGAACCCAAACTGGTGCGTCAGGTACTGGTCGATGAAGCGAATGATTTTCCAAAACATATTATGTTGGGCAAGGCACTCAAACCACTGCTTGGCGAAAGTATTTTTACCACCAACGGGCTGCAATGGCAGCGTCAGCGCAGCATGATGGATCAGTCGTTTGAGGCCACCCGTTTAAAAGTTGTTTTTCCATTAATGCAGGCCGCCGCTCTTGCCATGCAACAGCGCATGGATACGCTTCCTGACGGTGGCCCTTATGATGTGGATATGGAAATGACACATGTGACGGCAGATATTATTTTTCGTACTATATTGTCGATTCCGTTAGAGGGTGAAGATGCGCGGGCGATTTTTCATGCATTTACCCGTTTTCAGGAGCTTGCTCCTAAACTGGTTACACCGGTTATTTTTCGTTTGCCACGCTGGCTTTCTCCCTGGTTTACCAAACGTAAAAGCGCACAGGCAGCCTGCCAGATACGTTCTGTGCTGGAGCGCTTCATCCGGCCACGCTTTGATGCGTTTCATGCGGATAAAAGCCCATACACCTGCCCGGTAAAAAACGAAGCACAGGATATTTTAGCGTCATTACTTGCCGCAACTGACCCGGAAACCGGTCAGGGTTTTAGTTTTGATGAACTGGTTGATCAGGTTGCTATGCTGTTTTTGGCTGGTCATGAAACCTCAGCCAGTTCATTATCCTGGTCGCTCTACCTGCTTGCCAATAGTCCGGATATTCAGGAACGTATGCATGCCGAAGTGGCGGGAGTACTGGGAACAGATAGCGCCACCGAACCGACATTTTCTGACTTGCGCAGCATGGAGCTGACTCGTAATGTGTTTCGCGAAACCTTACGGCTTTATCCGCCGGTAGGATTTTTTGCCCGGCAAACCGTAAAAACCGAACAGATGCGCGATAAGATCGTGCCGGAGCACGCTTCCGTCATCATCTCCCCCTGGTTAATTCATCGTCATCGTGAACTGTGGCAAAACCCGGATATTTTTGATCCGGACCGTTACCATACAGCCAGCGCTAAAGAATCGTTAAAATGCGCTTACCTGCCATTCAGTCTTGGCCCGCGTGTTTGTATGGGGGCATCATTCGCGCTACAGGAAGCCAATCTGATTTTAGCCACGCTGGTGCGGCGCTATCGTTTTGAAGCATTACCCGGGTACAGTCCGATACCGGTGGGCCGTCTGACCATACGTTCTGAAAACGGTGTTAATCTCGTGGTACATAAGCGCGGATAATGGTGGCGGGAGCGGGTAGTGAATTTTTTTGTAATCATGAAATTAAATGCAAGGAACTTAATGTGAAAGAAAGACTAGCCGGATTCTTACTGATGTGTGCCATCGTTCCTATGGCAATTGCTGGCTACTTACTTATTGTGTTTGTTGGTTTTGCCGGTAAGCCTGCCCGCGCCCGTGCCGGAGTCCGGGCGCTGGATCATTTTGTGAATGCCACTGTATTTAATGGTTATGCATGGGAATCAATTTCTTCCCATGCCTGGCGTATGCGTGAAAAGCGCTGGGCAAAGTTCGTTATTAAGGTAACGGATTATGTTCAGAAAGGACACTGCCAGCGCGCCAATAAACGTGAGCAAGCACTGGTGGATTTTGTGCTGGAGCGCGGGTTGGAAAAACGCACGATACATTAACGTTCTGCCAGCGTAGCGGATACGGCATGTAATCTGGCCCGTACCGGTACAAATCCGGCACGTTTCTTCCAGGTGATCAGGCCGGGGACACCATGCTCCAGAGCACCGTACCAAATAGCCTTAACGCCGGTGACACAGGGTTCGCTGCTTTGCTGTAACCACGTCACAATGCTGGCATGCATCAGCAGCATGACACCATTCTCAAGATGATCTTTATGTCCCATGATATCCAGATAATGAACGACATCGCCACACCGCGTTAACTTGATATAAGCGACCAGGCGTTCATTGGTTTGTAACGGCCCGTTCATGTGCCCCGGTTCGGGTTGAAATACGCCCCACCAGACTGTCCAGTGGGTCGGACACGCCGGAACATCGGCGCTTACCGGTGTTTGTGCCGGTTTTGCAAGATCGTCCGGTTTGAGCAACCAGTGCGCAATGACGGGACCGCCGCTGCGAACCGGCATGGATGTTTTAACTTCATACAGATCATGTACATGCATGGGTAAGGCAAACTGTCTGACCGAGTAATTCAATCGTTGCGCCTTACGAATTTTTGGCAAAGTCCGGGTTGAGTGGCGCCGTAGCAGGCGTTCAAATGCGGCAGGATCGCCGCAATCGCCAAGATCGAGCATCATGGGCGTGGCCCGCCGCTTTGCCCGTTGCTCGTTTTCACCAAAAAAACGCATATCGTAGCGCAGGGCGATACGCCGAAAGCGTTTTAATGCGATGACGGCAGATTTACCGTCGGATGCTTGCTCGTGCAGACAAAGATCCAGTGTCGGCCTGGTATCTTCAGCAGCCCAGTTTTTCAGCCGTTTTTGTTTACGCAAACGAATCAACAGCGGATCAGCGACGTTGTAATAAATGTGCATTAACAGATCAAGCCCAAACGTCATAGGGAATCTTGCCTGTATTTAATACTTAACCGGGATGAAGCAGTTTGCACGTAACTTCCTAATGTATTGTTAAAATTGATGACGTTGAGAATTGTTTTTGGCGTCCTGCATAGTAACATCGACCAATCCTATTGTAGTTATTCTGCAATTTATCTTATGTGGAGTTTTAAGAGAGTTGACTATTGTTAATTAATTATTTTTTTTCGATAAAATTTAAAAAAAACTATGATATAGCTGGTGTAAAAAAATTAATTGTCATTTGTAAATAATTCTTTTGAGTAATGAAATGATACAATTTACTGCCTGTTTGTTGCTTAAGCTTATGTAATTTATGTTGTAAAATGCGTGACAACAACTAGTTTTGATAAAGGAAATATAAGTTTTATCAAAGTTAAATTTTCTTTAATTCAGGATATGTTATGCGTTTAATTCCTACCATCCTCTGTGGTGGCGCCGGTTCCCGGCTTTGGCCGGTATCACGTGAAATGCATCCAAAACCCTTCATTCGGCTGGCTGACGGACAAAGCTTGCTGCAAAAGGCATTTTTGCGCGGTGCCGCACTCACTGGCGTAACAGAGATTCTGACGGTGGCAAATCGCGAGTTGTTTTTTAAAACAGAAGACGAATATCGTGAAATTAATGGCGCGAAGCTGGCCACGTCATTTATCCTGGAACCGTTCGGTCGTAATACTGCTGCGGCTGTTGCTACTGCTGCGCTGCATATCGCAGAAAAATATGGCCCTGACACCTTGATGCTGATACTGGCAGCTGACCATCTGATCGACGATCAGACCAGTTTTTCTAACGCAGTTGATGCAGCAATTACGCTTGCACAACAAGAGAAAATAGTCACCTTTGGTATTGAGCCGGATGCGCCGGAGACCGGCTATGGTTATATAGAAGCCAGTGGCAATAAAGTGGTGCGCTTTGTAGAAAAACCCTCGAAAGAGATCGCTGAAGAGTATCTGAAATCAGGAAACTTCCTGTGGAATTCAGGCATGTTCTGTTTTATGGCTGGCACGATGCTGCAGGCGATGCAACAGCATTGCCCGGATATTTTAGCCGCAACGAAACTCTGCCTGGAAAAATCACGGGTCGCCACAGCACGCAGTTTTATGCAGCTTGATCTGGATTCGGATACTTTTGCTCAGGTGCCGGATAACTCGATTGATTATGCCGTGATGGAAAAGTCTTCTCATGTTGCCGTTATACCGTGCAATATCGGCTGGAGTGATATTGGCTCATGGAGTGCCCTAGGTGATTTAACTACTCCGGACCAGCAAGGTAATCGCATTGAAGGTCAGGTCACTTTACATGATGTAGAGAACTGCTATATTCAGAGTAAAGAACGTATGGTCGGTGTTGTTGGCGTACATGACCTGATTATTGTTGATACACCGGACGCTCTTCTCGTTGTGAATAAGTCGCGTGCGCAGGATGTAAAACATATTTATGCCACGCTGAAAGCGCAGGGAAATAATGCGCACAAATTGCACGTTACTTCACATCGTCCGTGGGGTACGTATACCGTTCTGGAAGAAGGCGTTAATTTTAAAATTAAACGCATTGAAGTAAAACCGGGCGCATCCTTATCCCTGCAAATGCATCATCATCGCAGTGAGCACTGGATCGTCGTTAAGGGTATGGCCAAGGTCATCAATGGCGAGCAAGAACTACTGGTCGGCGTGAATGAATCCACTTATATCCCGGCCGGACACAAACATCGTCTTATTAATCCCGGTGTATTGAGTTTAGTAATGATAGAGGTACAAAGCGGCGAGTATTTGGGTGAGGATGATATTGTCCGGTTTGATGATATGTACTTCAGGTGTTAGATTTGTGCCTGAGCATAATTTGATAATAATGTAATTGAAGAATTTTATATAACAGGAACCTTCATTGGAAATTCAATCTATACCTAGTAAGCAAGCGACATTTACTATGTGGACAAAAAAAATAAAACTTTGTATTTTAAACATGAACCGTTTATTTCTCTTAACGGTAATTGTTCCAACGTTGGGATCCGTTATATATTTCGGATTCATCGCTTCGGATATTTATATTTCTGAATCTCGTTTTACTGTGCGCAGTCCAAAACAAGAGCAATCTGTTTCAGGATTGGGATCTATGCTTCAAAGTGCTGGAATGTCACATGCTTCAGATGATAATAATAATGTCGCATCATTTATTATGTCGCGAGATGCATTAAAGCAGTTAAATGCTAAACTTCCACTTTATCAACTCTTTGGTAATGCACATTTGGATTTATTTGTCCGTTTTGCAGGGCTAGAGAGAGAAAAATCTTTTGAGGCGTTGTACCGTTATTATCCAAGGCGAGTTGAAATTGAGACGGATTCTACCTCAAATATTTTGACACTGAAAACGAGTGCGTTTACTGCTGACGAATCTATACGTATTAATGAAACCATTCTGCAGTTAGCTGAGAATAAAGTTAATAAATTAAGTGAGCGGGGCCGTCAGGATATGATTGGCTTTGCTTCAGCAGAATTAGAGAGATCTGAAGCAAAAGCAAAAGAGGCGAATTTAGCACTTTCAACATTTCGGAACCAGCAAGCAGTATTTAATCCAGAGAAACAATCGGGTTTGCAACTTCAACTCATCTCAAAGATTCAAGACGAGTTGATCTCCACTAAAACTCAATTAGATCAAGTGCGAACCTTCACTCCTAGTAATCCTCAAATTCCTGCGCTTCAAAAACGTGTCGTGACGTTACAAGCAGAAATAGATATTCAAATGTCTAAGGTCGCTAGCGATGGGAATTCTTTGTCTCAAAAATCTATTGAATTTGAACGACTTGATTTAGACCGTATTTATGCAAGTAAGCAGTTGAGCACAGCTTTAGCTTCGTTGGAATTAGCTAGAAATGAGGCGTTACGTAAACAACTATATATTGAGCGTATTGCCGAGCCGAATTTACCTGACATAGCTATTGAGCCCAAAAGATTGCGTAATATTTTTATAACATTTTTGGTTGGTATGGTTTTGTGGGGGATTTTTTCCATGCTTGCTGCAGGGATACGAGAGCATAAGGATTGATGTATATGCATGATTCGTTTCTACGTTCGTGTCGTATTCAGATGCGTGTTATTGGAGCACTTCTTATGCGAGAAATAATAACTCGGTATGGTCGGCATAATATTGGATTTCTTTGGTTATTTATAGAACCAATGATTTTTACGCTAGGCATAACTGTATTGTGGAATATGTCAAAAGCTACACATGGATCACATTTGCCAATTACAGCTTTCGCAGTTACTGGGTACTCGTCTGTTCTGCTCTGGCGAAATATGCCAGCGCGATGTGTAGGTGCGATTGCACCCAATCTATCATTGATGTATCACCGAAATGTACGGGTCATGGACATTCTTGTATCTCGTATATTACTTGAGGTGGCAGGTACTACAATGTCATTTTTTACTTTATCGTTAATATTCATCAGTGTGGGGTCAATGAGACCCCCAGAGGATATGTTTAAAGTAATTTTTGGCTGGTTTATGATTGCCTGGTTTGGTGCAGCCCTCGGCGTGTTTATTGGTGCTATGAGTGAACGATCCGAATTAGTAGAGAAAATTTGGCATCCTTTGGCTTATTTAATGTTTCCTTTGTCCGGTTCAGTTTTTATGGTTGAATGGCTCCCACAATCAGTTCAAAAAATTGTGCTTTGGATTCCAATAGTGCATGGTGTTGAATTATTGCGAGAAGGATATTTTGGATATGCGGTAAAAGCACATTACAGTTTGAGTTATATGGCTATGTGCTGTCTGATTTTGACCCTCGTTGGTATTTCACAAGAGAGAGTAGTTTCACGTCAGGTCACACCAGAATGATTATTGTTAAAAATGTTATTAAAAAATACTCTACACGACAAGGTTTAAGGACTATTTTAGATGACGTAAGTTTTACTGTTAGTGCCGGTGAGAAGATTGGAATTCTTGGACGAAATGGGGCAGGTAAATCCACTTTGATTCGTTTAATAAGTGGAGCAGAGCGTCCAACAAGTGGATTCGTTTCTCGTGAGTTAAGTGTTTCGTGGCCGTTAGCATTTGGTGGCGCATTTCAGGGCAGCTTAACTGGCTTAGATAATTTACGATTTATCTGTCGTGTGTATGGAAAAAGCACTGAAGATAAAATTGATTATGTGCAAGAATTTTCTGAACTTGGTAAGTATTTGCGTGAGCCAGTTAAAAACTATTCATCTGGAATGAGAGCTAGGCTTGCATTTGCGATTTCAATGGTAATTGACTTTGATTGCTTCTTAATTGATGAGGTCATTTCGGTAGGGGACGCCCGTTTTCATGCTAAATGTCAAGAAGAGCTTTTTGTTAAGAGGGCTGACAAAGCTTTAATTATTGTTTCTCATGAAATGCATAATATAAGAGATCATTGCAATCGTGTTGGTGTCTTGATAAGTGGAAAAATGTATTTTTTTAATGATATAGATGAGGCATATTCATACTATTTGAAAGAATCTTCATGATGGGGATGTGGCTTAAGACCATTATTTCAAAATTCCTACAATTATTCAGTAAAAGAAGAATTATTAGAAAACGAAATAGATTATTTTTTCGTTTAAAAAACTTAAAAACAGAGCCAAAAGAGCATCAGTTGTTTGTGGATGTATCGGTTATATACCGAGATGATGCGAAGACGGGTATTCAACGGGTTGTAAGAGCGTTGTTAGGGCGTTTGTTATTATCCCCTCCTAAAAACTACGTGGTCAGACCAATTATGGCTACCCGTAAACGGCCATATCGTTATGTTAACTGGGATGGAAGTCCTGATTTCACAAAAATAGAAATATCGCAAGGTGATATTTTCCTTGGCCTTGATTTGTCTGCCCACATTATTCCTAACCATCTTAGGCAGTTAGAGGGGTGGAAGCAGAGGGGGGTCGTTTTTCATTTTCTTATTTATGATATTTTACCTTTACGGTATCCCGAATGGTTTTCTCCAAAATTAGTTACCGCATTTAAAAAATGGGTTAAATCAATAGCAATATTAGCAGATAACGTTATTTGTATTTCTAAGACAACAGAAAAAGATTTATCTGTGTGGCTTGCTGAAAATTACGGCTTCAAACTAAATGAAGTTGCATCGAGCGTAATTCCAATGGGTTGGGATGTCGAAAATACAATGCCAACTAGTGGTTTTCCAAATGATTATTCATCTTTTTTATTTGAACTGCAAAAACGTAAAACAATATTAATTGTTGGCACAATTGAACCACGTAAAGGTCATGCGCAAATAATTAATTCATTCGAAAAATTATGGAGTAGTGGAAATAATTACAATCTTGTGATTGTCGGTAAGCCAGGTTGGAAAACTGAAGAACTGCAAATGCAAATACGTAAACACATTAAAAAAAATACAAATCTTTTTTGGTTTGAGAATTTAAGTGACGAAGCATTACTACACTTATACAAAATGTGTGATGGCGTAATTGTCCCTTCATTTGCAGAGGGATTTGGTTTGCCTTTGATAGAGGCGCTTGGGCATAATAAACGAGTGCTTGCCAGAGAGCTGCCTATTTTCCGTGAAATAGCAGGTAGTGAAATTGACTATTTTATTAACTCACCTTCTGATGATGTAAGTGAATCAATATTAAATTGGATACATTCGTTTGAATATACAACAAATAATCATTTTTCAAATAAATTATTTACTTGGGATGATGCGTATAACAAACTAACTGAAATTTTA
>CAIWPG010000247.1 GCA_903914535.1 uncultured Oxalobacteraceae bacterium | reverse complement strand
TGCTGACCGCGTTTGTTGTATTCAGTGTCCTCCGCAGACAGCACCTCGCCCGTCTTGCGTCGGATGCGATGGCAGAACTGCAGGATAATCACGTGTTCGTTGTATGTTATTGCCTGGTCGCCTGCCTGAAAATACCTGCTGCGCCCAATTTTAATGCAATTATAACGTCACTCAGCCAGGATGGTTGATCACATTCTGTAGTACAGCCAATTCATCCTCGGTAAATCCGGCAGCACGACGGGCTTCCAGATTAAACGGCGCACGTAATTTGGGAGCGGCGTATTGCGCAGCCAGTCTGGCATAACAGGCCACCGGCTCCAGACCACGCTGCGCGCACAAAAAGCTAAACCAGCGATTACCGGTAGCGACGTGGCCTATTTCATCACGCAAAATAATATCAATAATCGCGGCTCCGGCATGATCGCCGACCTGTGCCAGTTTATTACGGGTGGAGGGTGCCGCATCCAGACCGCGCGCCTCCATGGTGCGTGGTACCAGCGCCATACGTGCCAACACATCGCCTTGCGTTTTAGCGACCATCTCCCAAAGCGTGTCATGCCCGGTAAAGTCACCATAAGCATATCCCATCCCGGCCAGATGCTCACTCAGCAAAGAAAAATGCAAGACCTCCTCCGCCGCTACAGTCAGCCAGTCGGTGTAGTAGTCAACAGGCATACCGCTAAAACGCCAGATGGCATCCAAAGCCAGATTAATAGCATTAAATTCAATATGACATAATGCATGCAATAACACCGCACGTCCTTCCGGTGTGCGCATGGTACGACGTTGCACCTGGAGCGGCGGAACCAGTTGTGGCTTATCCGGGCGACCGGGTATGATCAGATCATTATCCAATTGCACTTGCGTATCTACAGTCAGTTGTCCGTGCTGCCAGCGATGGAGTGCAGTCCGTACCTGAGCCATTTTATCGGCGGGCTCTGTTGCAGCCAGTGCTATTAATGCTGACTGGCGCAACTCTGCATGGGGTAATTCGTGCTGCATTTGTGCGTTGTACGTGTTCGGCATGCGGATGGGGAGTAAAATGTGGTTTTTAATAGCTCCATTTTACAAAACTATTATGCCTGTTTACCAATTAAATGACGCCATACCAAAAATCGACCCTTCTGCGTTCATTGCTAACACCGCTACCGTTGTCGGTAAAGTCGATATTGCCGCCGGAGCCAGCATCTGGTTTGGCGTCACGATTCGCGGCGACAATGAACTGATCGCGGTAGGCGAAGGCAGTAATGTGCAAGAAAATGCCATACTCCATACTGATATGGGTTCACCACTGACCATAGGTAAAAACGTCACCGTCGGCCATCAGGCTATGTTACACGGATGTACTATCCATGATGGCGCACTCATTGGCATACAGGCCATCGTGCTCAACGGTGCAGTGATAGGTAAAAACAGCTTGGTGGGGGCAGGCGCTTTAGTCACCGAAGGAAAACACTTCCCGGAGAACGTATTAATCGTCGGCTCCCCGGCGCGGATTTTACGCACACTGACCGAAGAAGAAATCACAAAAATACATAAAAACACAGCGAATTACATTACTCGCGGACAGCTTTTTAAAAATCAACTTACCGAAATTCCTTCATTATGACTGACATACTACAAAAATTCATGTTCCCCGATGCGACTGTACGTGGTGAATTTGTGGAGCTTAATGCGACCTGGAGGCACGTTCTGGCACATCAGGATTACCCGCTTCCCGTACAAAATTTGCTGGGCGAACTGTTGTCGGCAGCAGCATTATTATGCGGAAATCTGAAATTTGATGGCAGCATGATTATGCAAATTCACGGCGATGGCGCGATCAAATTACTGGTGGTGGAATGTAATGACACGATGCAAATGCGCGCCATGGCCAAGCTGGCTGAGGATGCCGTTATCAGTGATGACGCCAGTCTGTCTGAGCTGGTCAATGCAAACGGACGCGGACGCTTTGCCATTACCTTAGACCCGAATAACAAAATGCCTGGGCAACAGGCTTACCAAGGTATTGTACCTCTGGAGGGTGACAGCATTGCTGAAGTCATTGAAACCTACATGAAACAATCCGAACAACTGGACACCAAATTATGGCTGGCCTGTAACGGTCATGTAAGCCGTGGCCTGTTACTGCAGCGTTTACCGAATCACGGCGGAAAGCTTAGCCGGACAGAACACGATATACACACCGGGGCAGATGACGATGAAGAAGAAACGTGGCAGCGTGCCAGTGTACTCGGCACTACCTTAAAACACGATGAACTGGTGAGTACCGACATAGAAACACTGATGCACCGGCTGTTTTGGGAAGAAACTTTACGTATTTTTGAGCCTCTCGCCGTCACATTCTCATGCTCATGCTCGCGTGAAAAAGTCGGCAATATGCTCACTATGCTGGGTGAAGCGGAAGTCTCCGAAGCCGTAGCCAGCTTAGGCAAGCTTGATATTAACTGTGATTTTTGTGGCAGACCTTACAGCTTCGATGCGGTAGACTGCGCCCAGTTATTTTTACCGGCAGATATCAAAGTCAGTCCGGACCCGGATCAGACGCACTAAGACACTCCCCCCGGAAACGCGCTGCAAACACAAACAAGCACACTTCCGGGGAAGCAATTTTTTGTATCAGGGTGTCGTTCCATATGCATTGACGACACCACCCCACCACACACTCAGTTTGCCGGCTTGCGAACTGGCTACACGCAACCAGAAAAACGAGCGGCGACGTGATACCGGCAGACATAATAAACTCAGCAGCAGCGCTAACCCGCCCTGGGCAAGACCACGCACCGATAAAAAAATCAACCTTTTTAACATGGCACCACCGCGCAGGGTATGTAATTCAGTACGCAGATAAAGTTGCCCGGTACGAAAGGAACGCGCCAGCAACCACCTCGGGTTAGCACGATCCATCGGCACAAGCTCGGACACCGGGGCTTCGTCGCACCACACCATAGTCGCCCCGCGACGCGCCAGTTCACGAAACAAAATCGAATCTTCGCCACCGGTACGACCGTAACTCTCATCAAAAGGACCATCTGCCTTTTCAGAAGGGCACATCGCTAACAGGGCCGAACGGCGCACCAATACGTTACTGGTTCGCGCATCGCGTGAACCGACCGCCGTACCAGTAACCAGGCGCCGCCGTTCAAAATATCCGCCGCGCTGCAACCATGTACTTACTTCCGGAGCATAATGTACCAGCACCGGGCCAAATACCACATCGGCCTGATAGCATCGCTGCGCTTCCGTCAGATGCTCTATCCAGCCAGGCAAAGGAATTTCATCATCGTCTATCATAGCGAGCCATTCGCCGGAAGCAGCATGTACCGCCTTGTTTCTTGCTAATGAAATATTAGGAGTAGATACATGCAAACTGGTAAGACGCCCTCCCCAGCGGATACGTGCCGCATTGAGTACAGCACCCGCTGATCCGTGCGGATCATTATCCACGACGATAACTTCCACACTACGGTTCCCGGCACCAGCTTTAGCATCCGCTACAGGCAATTGCACCAGCAAAACAGCAAGCAACTGCTCCAGTAATTCAGGCCGCCGAAAAGTACAAATGCAGATCGTTAGTTCAGGCATGCTGACTTTCTGTCTGATCAGATTCACGTGCCAGCGTCGCGACCAGCTCTGCGGCTTTGGCACTTTCATCCGCTTTCGTACGACGCAATCGGGGTAATGTCACACTCCAGACCAAAACCAACTGATATAACTCAACAACAATCAATGCCATAATCGCACCGACTCGTCCCCAGTGCGGGATCGCCAGGTTAGAAACAACCAGCACCAGGGCAAAGGCACTCACACTCATAAACAATAACGCACGGAAAGCGCCGCCGCTGGTCAGCCAGACGGTACCGATACAACGCGCTGAATTAAACGCAAAATAAACACCCCAAATCGAGATTAATGCATCCAGTCCCTGATATTTTGCACCAAAAACATGTCCGTTCAGCCAAGGCAGAAAAAAAACTAATGCGGAAACATAAAATAAAATACCGACTTCAACCATCAGAATAGAAAGCAGGGTCAACCGATTCAGTCCCCGCCAATCCTGCGTGGCAATCAGCCGTCCGGCAGTGGGCCGTGCTATGCGAGACCACGCCACTACTGCCAGCGGTATCGGCATCAGTAACAAACGTGCTGCATTCAAGTCAGCAGTCGCAACCACACCCAGCCACAAACCGGATAAATAAACATAGCTGTAATTCGACATCCACGCCAGCATTGCGCCGGGCAAGGCCCACTTTGCATACGCTATGATCTGCGTCCGGCATTCAGCCAGTTGCTGAGTAGTGTCCTCTGATTTCACCAAACCATACTGCGCATGTAAGTGCCACATTTTTGGGGCAGAACTCAGGAACGACGCTAAGGTCAGTACAGTAAATATCGCGATCAGGTTAATACTGAAAAAATAGTGAATAAACCCAAATCCGATAACAACCAAAACGACATAAGCCACATCCTGTTTCAGAATGGAGCTTATCTGATGCTCAACAAACCCAATGGTACGACAATACTCCCGCAAACCAGTCACCAACATAAACGAAGCAAACGTAAGTGCTATACCCCAGCGTGTCACAACGTCATCGCTCTGACCTATCCCCATTATCACAACAGGAATCACCAGTACGGCGAGTAACAGCGATATTTTTAACTGCTGTCGCCAGTAAGCATGCCGTAAATGCGTACGAACGGTATTGCTGACGCCACTGGCTACCGTCGTCAGAGGGCCGCCGATCGACGAGTCAAGCAGCATCACCAAAAACAAGCCACCCGCATAGAGCTGCACATAAAGACCGTAAGTTTCTTTACTGGTCAGTCGGATTAAACTAATTCCCACTAAAAAATTAAGGGCGCTAAGCAAACCCTGATCTATTAATGAGAGTATTGAATCTGACCAAAATTTTTTAGAGGAATTCATCGTAATTCGGCGGAGCTCCGTGTTATAAACCGGGTAAATCGTTGCCACCAGGATTTTTTCTTTTTGCCGGCAGCGGGTTGATCTGCTGTCTCCTCCCCCATTAACGGCAATAACAAACCGTGATTCAGCACCGTACCAAGAACGTGCACATCGGCTGCATGCATATCATCCAGTGTGTGACGCAAACCACTAAGACTGGTCTGATTCTGTAAAGTCACCACCACCGCATAGCCAAGTTGATTCGCAACCATCTGCGCATCGGACGCCAGATTAGATGAATACGTATCAACAATACACGCATCAAATTGATCGGCATATCCTTCCAGCAAAGCATGAAAATTCGGTGCACGCAAAATTTCCAGCGGATTAGGTGGTTGCGGACCTGCCGGTAATATTTGCAATTTAGGCATCACCTGTATCACCGCCTGCTCTAATGACAAACGATTGACCAGCACCGACGACAATCCGTCCCGGACACCCAAACCAAATAAATAATGCTGTGACGATGTACGTAAATCGGCATCAACCAATAAGGTCCGCTTCCCTAACTGTGCCAGCGCGATTGCCAGGCTGGCAGCGACATAACTCTTACCTTCACCGCGAGCCGGGCTAAGCACCGCCAGTTTAATGCGGCTCTGACGGTCAAAACGCAGTACCAACTCACTACGCAAACGCCTGATTTGTTCTGCTTCCTGACTAAACGGGTCATGCAAAATCGAGATCATCGGATTCACACTACCGACCAATAATGCATCGTTGTTATAACCAAATTGATGTCCGAGCGCGGCATCCAGCTGACTTTGCACTAAAAATCCCAGTTCAATTGCTGCATCGCCAAAGCGCAAGCCACGTTGTTCCTGAGCCTTGGTAATCAACTCAATTTGATGCATAGTCAGTTGATTTTTACTTAAAAACAGCTCCCCCAATCGGGTAATACGCGCATCGGCTGCGTGAGCTGCATCAGATGCTATCATTGGGGCCCCTTATCTTCGAATGAGTTGATCCGGAAAAAAAACGGTTAATTGCGCTGATTTCTTCCTGCTTCTGAACGAAACCTATCTGCCCCAGCACAGGGACAAGAAACTCCCGTTTTAAATCATCAACACAACGCACACGACGGTTAGCGAGCTCCAGCAGGAAAGCCAGAGAAAGTCCTAATATCAGCCCTGTCACCACACCAAATAACAAATTAATTTTTAATACAGGTTTATCGTACTTATCAGGCACTTCTGCCCAGCGCATCACTACCGTATTCGAAATCGATACCCGGGATGTCATTAAAATTTCATCGTATTTTTGGATTGCGGCATTATAAACACGCTGTACACTCT
>CAIWPG010000246.1 GCA_903914535.1 uncultured Oxalobacteraceae bacterium | reverse complement strand
TTTAAGGATTTCTGCTCCTACACGTATATTGGCAGCCGGGTTCAGTGCCGCTTTAACTCCGCCTACATCACTGAACTTATCCTGATGTATTTTAGACATGACCTGCATCAGGCCCTGTGCGCCGACCGGACTTTCTGCAAATGGATTCAGGCCCGATTCAATTGCCATGACGGACAGAATCAGCAGCGGGTCAATTTTGATCTCTTTTGCGGTAAGATACGCGGCTGAGACCAGCATGTTGGTAGCATCATTAGCGACCCGGTAGCGCTTCGAGAGCCATTTTGTGACGGATTGTTGTTGCTTGGTATTAGCTGCGAACTTGATACTGGTATCATGTCCGTTCAGTGTCGCTTGTGTTGTTGCGTGCTCGCTGCTTGCTTGTGTTGTGGCTTCAGGTTCATCCGTGTCTGCATCGGCGTTAAAGAACGGTGAGGATGCCTGGAAGCGATCGGTAAGTTCCGGCCGGATAAACATTAAGGCTAATACGGTAATTGCGGCTACACCGAGTACCATCATGGTGTGATGCAAAATGGTCATTGCAGTAATGCGTTTCTCTTGAGCAACGATCTGAAGCTGGGCTCTTGGTTGGTAAATGGTGGATCCTGAATTAAATAAACGTTGAATCAATTTTTTCTCCTGAAATGCTGCATTGCTGACCATCCATCGATAAAACAGCGGTGGACAAACAAGGCGAATCAGATACATCATCTGATGTTGTGACTTATAAAGCCCAACTACAGTCCGAACCGGATAACGGCGAATTTGCCATTTCGGTCAGAGCTTGTATGTTCAGATGCCGGAGTTGCCTGGTGTATGCCGGTTAGTCTGGTGATTAAGTTTTTTGTTAATCGACTAAAGAGTAACCATCCATACCGCACTGTGGCGTACAGTGACAAACAACTTGTCGGGGGAGCCGGATATCGGCGGATTGTGCGACTATCCTTGTAAGGTGTAGTGGAACCCCGAATTTCAAGTGCAGACATTTTTGCTATTATGGGCAAACAATGAAGCTGGCACTGAGTTGGTCGAATTGTAGGGGGCTGTTTATATCAAGTCAATACTATAAAAAAAGAAAGTCATTACTATTTAATCTTAAGAGTAGTGGTGCAATGCAATAATTTTGAATGAAATCAATAGCTTGTCCCTGACTGCTTACTATTCTGTCTAACCTGCGAAAAAACTTAAAAATTGTATGAAATATGTAGACTTACGTGATTTTATTGCTAAATTACAAAAAATTGATGAATTAAAAACAATAAATATTCCTGTTTCTCCGATTTTAGAGATGACTGAGGTGTGTGACCGGACCTTACGGGCACAAGGTCCGGCTCTTTTATTCGCAAAACCAAGCGGATTTGATATGCCGGTGTTGGGTAATTTATTTGGGACGACGCGTCGTGTTGCCTTGGGCATGGGGGCGCAGGATATGAGTGAGCTGCGCAAAATCGGTCATGTATTAGCCAGTCTGAAGGAGCCGGAGCCACCGAAGGGATTTAAGGATTTACTTGGTATGGGAAGTCTGGTTAAAGCAGTCTGGGATATGAGCCCCAAAGAATTGCGCACTGCGGCATGTCAGACCATTGTGTGGGAGGGGAGTGATGTTGATTTGGGACGTTTGCCGATTCAGCATTGCTGGCCTGGTGATGTGGCCCCGTTGATTACCTGGGGATTGGTGATTACCAAAGGACCGTTTAAGAAGCGTCAGAATCTGGGTATTTATCGTCAACAGGTTTTGTCCCGCAATAAAGTGATTATGCGCTGGCTGGCACATCGTGGCGGTGCGCTTGATTTTCGTGAGCATGGGATTGTCAATAAAGGGAAACCTTATCCGGTAGCCGTGGCGCTGGGAGCTGATCCGGCAACCATTCTGGGGGCGGTAACGCCGGTGCCGGATAGCCTGTCGGAATACCAGTTTGCCGGTTTGTTGCGCGGCAGCCGGACTGAGCTGGTGAAGGCGATCGGCAGTGAATTGCGGGTACCTGCTTCAGCCGAGATTGTGTTGGAGGGACATATTTATCCTGATGCAAATCATCCCACCGGCTATGAGCATGCACTGGAAGGCCCTTATGGTGATCATACCGGCTATTACAATGAACAGGATTATTTTCCGGTATTCACGATAGATCGTATTACTATGCGTGAAAATCCCATTTACCATTCTACTTATACCGGTAAACCGCCAGATGAACCTGCGATTTTGGGTGTAGCGCTGAATGAGGTTTTTGTTCCATTGTTGCAAAAACAATTTACAGAAATTACCGATTTTTATTTGCCTCCTGAAGGGTGTAGTTATCGGATGGCTGTGGTTCAGATTAAAAAAGCCTACGCCGGCCACGCTAAGCGAGTCATGTTTGGTGTGTGGAGCTTTTTACGTCAATTCATGTATACCAAATTTATTATTGTGGTGGATGAAGATGAGAATATCCGCGACTGGAAGGAAGTGATGTGGGCTATTACGACCAGGGTAGACCCGTTGCGTGACACGACGCTGGTGGATAATACGCCGATTGATTACCTGGATTTTGCATCGCCGGTCAGCGGGCTGGGCAGTAAAATGGGGCTGGATGCGACTAATAAATGGCCTGGTGAGACAAATCGTGAGTGGGGTACTGTTATTACTATGACGCCGGAAGTTAAAAAACGGGTTGATGGTATCTGGCAGGAATTGGGTTTGTAGAGTGAGTTGTAATTGCGTTTGTAATTTTAATTTGCCCTTAAATGTTGCAAATAAAGTTTGTAAATAACGTTAGCAATTTTTATTTTTAATTAAAGTTGCTAACTAAGCCTGAAATTTGCCGGAAATAAAAGCCCCAAAGAGATCTGTGATTTCAGTTTGTCGACGTACTTTTGCCGGGCAATGGAAGAAAAATGGGAAGGGTGTTCTCTTTTTTCTTTTAATACAGTATAATTCGCGCTGGCGGGCCCCTGCGCATTGCGGCATGGCCAATCTGGTCAGGTCGGGAACGAAGCAGCCACAGTCATTTCCCGTAAGTGCCGCAGATCAGGCTCGCCAACTTCAACTTCACTTTTACAGTGATTCAGTTTTATTTTATTCCCGGTTCTTGCATTTATTCCACGGCATTTTTTCTGTCTGTGTGTGCTTTTCTTCGTTAAAATCGCTGGCAGCGGTGCAGGGAGTAGGCTGGGATGTTAATCCCAGCCTAAAATTAATTCCCGGAATTGGTGTGATTCACTCCCTGTTATTGCCGGGATAATTATCCCGGCTTACCCCGTTATCCCGGCATTGCCGTCAAAAGATATCGCGTAACAAATTTTATTTGTTATTTTTTTCGGCTGTGCTGAGCAGATAAATGCCGCAGAAAACACCCAGGATACTTAAAAACAGTACGTAGTATGCTCCGCTCAAGGGATTAATTTTATTGACGATACCTAAAAATAATGGCGTCAGTCCTCCAAAAATAGCGTAGGACAGATTGTAAGAGAAGGACAGTCCGGTAAAGCGTATATTAGCTGGAAAGGCTCTTACAATGACGAAAGGTACGCCGCCGACAATGCCGACAAAAAATCCGGTGATTACATACAGCATGGTGAGTGTGTCGTAATCGACGTGGCCGATGTTATGGTAAAAAATACTGCTGGAAATAGCCAGTGCGCTGCACATGCCTATAAACGTCTTTCCTGCGCCAATTTTGTCGCACAACCAGCCGGAAAATATGCAGCCTATTGAGAGTGTCACAATAGTGAAGCTTTGCATTCTGGAGGTGATTTTAGCC
>CAIWPG010000245.1 GCA_903914535.1 uncultured Oxalobacteraceae bacterium | reverse complement strand
TTGAAATTGGCGGAAAGCCTATTTTATGGCACATCATGAAGTCGTACTCCGCGCACGGGATTAATGATTTTGTGATCTGTTGTGGTTACAAAGGCTATGTTATTAAAGAGTATTTTGCGAATTACTTTCTTCATACGTCCGATGTTACTTTTGATATGCAGAATAATAAAATGGAAGTACATCAGCGTTATGCTGAGCCCTGGAAAGTGACTCTGGTTGATACCGGGGATGAAACAATGACAGGTGGTCGTTTGAAGCGTGTTGCTGAATACGTGAAAGATGAAGAAGCTTTTTGCCTGACTTACGGTGATGGTGTCAGCGACGTTAATATCGCAGAACTTATCGCTTTTCATAAAGCACAAAATGTAAAAGCAACACTGACCGCAACGATTCCTCCCGGGCGGTTCGGCGCGCTGGATATTCATGGCAGCAAAGTAAATAGCTTCATGGAAAAACCTAAAGGCGATGGTGCCATGATTAACGGCGGTTTTTTTGTGTTATCCCCTGAAGTCATTGATTACATTGCAGACGATAAAACGATTTGGGAGCGTGAACCTTTAGAAAATTTGGCCAAAGAAGGTAATCTTGCTGCATTTCAGCATCACGGTTTTTGGCAGCCGATGGATACCTTACGTGACAAAGTGCATCTTGAAGAATTATGGCAAGCTGGTGATGCTCCCTGGAAGGTGTGGAAATGAACCCGGATTTCTGGCGCGGAAAGCGAGTTTTATTAACGGGGCATACCGGCTTTAAAGGAAGCTGGATGTCGCTCTGGTTGCAGTCCCTTGGGGCTCATGTAGTGGGTTATGCGCTTAATCCGCCAACGCAACCTAGCTTGTTTGATGCTGCCAGAGTAGCTGAAGGTATGACCAGCATTATTGGCGATATTCGTGATTTGTCTAAATTACAGGCCGTTTTTGCCGAACATAAACCCGAGATCGTGTTTCACATGGCTGCTCAGCCTTTGGTGCGCTATTCCTATAGTGAACCAGTGGAAACCTATTCTACCAATGTAATGGGTACGGTTAATTTGCTTGAAGCGGTACGCAATACGCCGGGTGTAAAAGCAGTGGTTAATATCACTACGGATAAATGTTATGAAAATCGTGAGTGGGAATGGGCTTATCGCGAGAATGAGCCTATGGGCGGTTACGATCCGTATAGCAGCAGTAAAGGTTGTGCGGAGTTGGTGAGTGCGGCGTATCGTACCTCCTTTTTTAATTCCGGCAATTATGCTCAGCATGGCGTTGCATTGGCTACCGTGCGTGCCGGTAATGTGATAGGCGGTGGTGATTGGGCACAAGATCGTTTGATTCCGGATATTTTAGATGCTTTTGAGCAAGGAAGATCTGTTAGCATCCGCAATCCTTATTCAATTCGTCCGTGGCAGCATGTACTGGAACCGTTGCGTGCTTATTTAACTCTTGCCGAGTGCTTGTATGAACATGGTACGCGCTATGCTGAGGGCTGGAATTTTGGGCCTAATGATGAAGACGCACGGCCGGTTGGCTGGATTGTTGAAAAAATGGCCGCTCTGTGGGGCGCAGGCGCTACCTGGCAAAATGATGCGGGCGACCATCTGCACGAAGCCAATTACCTTAAACTGGATATTTCCAAGGCGCGCAAACACCTTGCCTGGCATCCGGTTTTACGTCTGGAAGATGCGCTTAAACTGATTATTGACTGGTCCAGGCAGCGACAGGCAGGTGCCGATATTCGGGCTCTGACTCTGGCGCAAATTGACGCCTATCAGAACATCTAAATTATTCGGAACATTTAAATTTATTCAAAGTTAAAAATATGAGCGAACAGCAAACCAAAGAACAAATCAGAGCACAGATTATAGCCCTGGTGTCACAATACGGTGCTCTGGCCAGCCAGCCTAAACCATTTGAAGCCGGTGTTACCGTAGTTCCTCC
>CAIWPG010000244.1 GCA_903914535.1 uncultured Oxalobacteraceae bacterium | reverse complement strand
TTGGCTCCGCTCTTTCTGCCAAAAAAAAATCCGCACAAGGCGGATTTTTTCTGCATACTGGCGTCCCCAAGGGGATTCGAACCCCTGTACTCACCGTGAAAGGGTGATGTCCTAGGCCTCTAGACGATGGGGACAAAACTTTCTTAACCATAAAAAAACCCGCGCTATGCGGGCTTTCCCAACTCGTGCTGCGTTTTACCCGGATTAACACCACAGTAAAATCATTCAGCCGATTTTATTTGGCGTCCCCAAGGGGATTCGAACCCCTGTACTCACCGTGAAAGGGTGATGTCCTAGGCCTCTAGACGATGGGGACAAAATTTGTCCTTATTACTGACCTTTTACTACTTACACCAAACTAATAAAACACTGCCTATTTGTTTAATGACATCGCCCAATTAATTAACAATCAAGCAAGAACAGCATTTTATGTCATACCTAAATAAACTGCAAGAACTTTTTACTTTATTTAGCGATTCTTCACTTTACATTTACCCTGATTATTGATATTTACTTAAACATATCAAAACCATGGTGGAGGTGAGCGGAATCGAACCGCTGACCTCTTGCATGCCATGCAAGCGCTCTACCAACTGAGCTACACCCCCTTGCGAAGAAACGAGACTATAGCAAAATTTTTAGACACTTACAAGTTTTTTCAGGCTTATTTTACAAATAAGCCGTAATTCTCGTGACGACTACATCACGTCCAAACAGTTCAAGCACCGCGTCTATGGATGGTGTGTGCAACTGCCCGGTTACCATCAGACGCAGTGGCATAGCAAGTTGCGGCATTTTTAAACCATGTTCTGCCAGTGTCGCTTTCAGTAAAGCAGCCAGATCAGCTTTGGTCCAGCTTACCGTAGCACAACCCTGTACAAACGTTTGAAGTGCAGCACGTGCGGCATCTGTTAGGTGTTGTGTCAGCAGTGCTGCATCCGGTGCGGGCTGACGATAAAAGAGCATCGCATTCGCGGCCAGCTCCAGAGTCGTATTAGCACGTTCTTTTAACAAAGCAATGACCGATTCCAATGCAGGAGCACCGTCAAACTGTGCCTCTGGCATAGCTGGAATGATTAATTGCGCCAGACGGGCATTATCCGCCAGTTTGATGTAATGGTTATTTAACCAGGCCAGTTTTTCCGGATTAAACTGTGCCGGTGATTTGGATAAATGATCCAAATTAAACCAGCTACACAGTTGTTCCATACTAAATACTTCATCATCGCCGTGGCTCCAGCCAAGACGCGATAAATAATTCAGCATCGCTTCAGGCAAATAACCCTGCGCCGGATAATCCATTACACTCACGGCACCGTGACGCTTGGAGAGCTTTTCACCATCCGCACCTAAAATCATCGGTACATGGCCGTATTTTGGTAAAGTGGCTCCTAATGCCTGCAAAATATTAATTTGACGCGGTGTGTTATTCACATGATCGTCCCCGCGAATAACGTGGGTAATTTGCATATCCCAGTCATCCACAGCCACACAGAAATTATAAGTAGGCGTGCCATCGGGACGAGCGATCACCAGATCATCCATTTCACGGTTTGCGATCGTAATTTCGCCTTTAACCACATCATTCCAGGTAACAGCACCATCCAGCGGGTTTTTGAAACGAATTACCGGTTTGCGATCAGCCGGAATGGCTGGTAAATTTTTACCTTCTTCGGGCCGCCAGGTACCGTCATAACGTGGTTTTTCACCAATAGCACGCTGTTTTTCGCGCATGGCTTCGACTTCTTCCTGCGAAGAATAGCAGTGATAAGCTGTTCCGGCTGCCAGCATCTCAGCCAGCACAACCCGGTATCTGTCCATACGCTGCATTTGATAAAACGGGCCTTCGTCATGCGCCAGACCCAGCCATTCCATACCCTCTATAATGGCCTGTACCGCTTCAGGAGTGGATCGTTCAAGATCGGTATCTTCAATACGCAGCACAAACGTGCCACCAAAATGACGGGCAAATGCCCATGAGAACAAAGCGGTGCGGGCACCACCCAGGTGCAGATAGCCGGTCGGGCTGGGAGCAAAACGTGTACGTACAATCATGGCATGCTAGTCGCTCGTAATCAGGGGCACAAGCGATAAAAAAGTTTAAAGTGCTATTGTAACGGGGAAGCTGACCTGTCGGGTCAGTCAATTTACGCGGAGACCAGTCTGACTGGCGCCGGCCTGTAAAAATTTATTGGGATTTTGCGGTGCCCCCTTTAACAGCACCTCAAAATGCAGATGTGCGCCGGTCGAACGCCCTGTGGTGCCAATATCTGCAACATGTTGCCCGCGCCGTACAATATCCCCCACTTTAGCCAAAAGACGGGAGCAATGTGCATAACGTGTAACCAGGTCATTGCCATGGTCAATCTCCAGCATATTTCCAAACTGCGGATGGAACTCTGCCACAATAACCACACCGCCAGCTGCGGCAACAATAGGAGTACCGACAGCGGCCGGAAAATCTATTCCTTCATGAAAGGCGCTTTGTCCGGTAAAAGGATCAATCCGCCATCCGTAGCTGGAAGAACTGTAACTCACATTGACCGGTTGAATTGTGGGCAGCAAGCGGGAACGCACTTTAAATTGCATTAATGCGGTTTCGACTACATCCAGATAATCTGAGCGATTTTCCACATCATGCGACAAGGCGTTTAATGAGTTTTGAAACTCGGAAATAGTCAGGGTATGAGCATACGCTCCCGGTGCCAGTCCGCCGCGCGGCGGTAATTCCTTAAAATTAAATTCTTCAGGCTTAACCCCGGCCAGCCCCTGCACACGTTCACCCAATGCGTCAAGACGCATCAGCTGAGCCTGCATTTCACCCAGTTTAACGGCCATAGCAGCCAGATTTTGTTTAATGTACTTCTCTTGTGAGCTACTGTCAGAGCCGCTGACCCCGGCAGGGAGTATACTGCGTATAGTTTCTGAACTGCCTGCCAGATGCAGGATTAATGAGGCCAGCAAAACACCAGATACAATCAACAGCACAATTAGTCCGGCCAGAGATAAAACAAGATGCTTTGATGTTAATGTAATCGACTTCGCACGTGCAAAACGCGGGTGCATTAAAATTAGTTGCATCGATACTCCTGTAACATGATGGCACCACAAATGAAGACAAACTTCCAAATACGCACCAAACCAAACGCACAACCCCAAAGTCGGGAGCTGAACGCTATCTTACGTAGTCAGATTGCTCATTTATGGCCAACAATTGCCAATATCGCTGCATTACAAAAAGACTGCGTCACCGCCTTACCGAATTTATTCCTGTACTGCGAAGTTATTCAACTGGAATCCGAACAACTGATCCTGGCGACACCCAATGCCGCACTGGCAACAAAACTAAAACAACAACTGCCGAAACTTCAGGATTACCTGCAAAAACGTGGATGGCAGATTAACGCAATCCGCCTCAAAGTACAAGTCAGCCAGCAGCAACAACCCGAACCCGTCCAGAAACAGTGTCACTTTACGACATCAGCACTGGCTGCGTTTTCCACGCTGGAGCAAAACCTGGCACGCTCCAGTCATAATGAAAATTTATGTCAGGCACTACGCTCATTATTGAGTAAATATCCGCAATCCGGACAAGCAGCTAAAGAGTCTGTTTAAAAACAAGAACCGGAGTAAATTAAACCGGCAACCACTGTTCTACAGTCTGACGCAAATAAGATATCGGTGCCAGGTCAGTACTGTCAAAGCTGATGACTTCATAGGCATCCGGTTGCGCCAGCAGCGCACGTAATAATTGATTATTCATACCATGACCCGATTTATGCGCACTGTAACTGGCCAGCAATGCATGACCGACCAGATACAAATCACCAATCGCATCCAAAATTTTATGGCGTACAAATTCATCTTCGTAACGTAATCCGTCTGCATTCAGTATCCGGTACTCATCCAGCACAATCGCATTTTCAAATGAACCGCCGCGAGCCAGACCGATGCCGCGCAAACTTTCCACATCTTGCATAAAACCAAACGTACGTGCTCTGGACACTTCATTAATATAAGATACTTCACCAAAATCGACTTCTGCTGTTTGTCGGGTGCCATCTACTGCCGGGTGATTAAACTCGATAAAAAACTTTAATTTAAAACCGTGATAAGGATCAAGACGAGCCCACTTTTCTGTCACGCCTTTACCTTCTCTGACTTCGACAGGTTTCAGTATGCGTATGAATTTTTTAGACGCCGACTGCTCCTGCTTTTCAGCTTGCTGTAACAAATACACAAACGAAGATGCAGACCCATCCATAATAGGAATCTCTTCTGCACTGACATCAATCACCAGATTATCAATACCCATACCGGCACATGCCGACATCACATGCTCTACTGTTGATATTTTTACCCCATCCTTTACCAGAGTGGAAGCCATACGAGTATCCCCTACACTGAATGCAGAAACGGGAAACTCAACGGGCGGATCTACATCCACACGGCGAAATACAATCCCGGTATTAATACCGGCAGGGCGTAAGGTCAGTTCTACTTTGGTACCAGAATGCAAACCAACACCAACCGTTTTTACTGATTTTTTAATTGTTCGTTGCTTCAACATGATATTCCTGACGGCGGTCTTTCACGCCTTCATCAACCTGGCCGGACTACCTTGCCAGACCTCTTATACAAACCATTTATCCGGGCAAGCAAGCTATCGGTACAAGCAAAAACGGTAGCCAACACACACTGTATGTGTCACAAAAAACCGGTCAGATTCGATTTTATGATCAACAAATCGTCAACTAATTCAGTCCCGCGCTGACTGTAAACAGTCATTTTCTACGAGATACTTCCAAAAATACACCAGTCTGTCTGTAAGGGGGGATTTTTACATTTAAAAACGAATAAAGACGCATAAACCACAAACAATTCCCCCCTCAACTTGATTTAAGTCAATTAAGCCAATTGTGTCAATAACGTTTCGGCATCAGAGACTGCGAACTGGCCGCCTTGTTCTACATTAAGTTGTTTTACCACACCATCAACCACCAACATCGAATAACGTTGTGAACGGGTGCCCATACCAAATTTAGAAAAATCGGCATCCAGACCCAATGCCTTGCTAAAATCAGCATTACCGTCAGCCAGCATACGAACTACGCCAGTCGCCTTCTGATCCCGTCCCCATGCACCCATTACAAAAGCGTCATTGACCGAAATACACCAGATTTCATCCACACCAGCTGCGGCAAATTGTGGTGCCAGACTCACGTAACCAGGTACATGCTGCGCTGAACATGTTGGTGTAAAAGCACCCGGCAAACCAAAAATTGCGATAGTTTTACCTTTGACTAAATCAGCCACATTAAATGTATTTGGTCCCATACTGCACGTGCCTGTAGCGACTTCAATATACTCTGCCAAACTTCCGGAAGGTAATGTATCACCGACCTGAATTGTCAAATTTTTACCTGTAGTCATAATTTTCTCTTAGGTTATGAACAGCAATATGCGACACCACCACCCCGCACTCATCACGGACTTCCGGTTCTGCACTCATCACTGAACGATTAATAGTATTGATCAACCATGCTGCCGTATGCACTTCGGCTCATCAAAAAAAAACGCCGCAAGCATATCCGTTTGCGGCGTTGGCAGCACAAGTTGTAGTATGCCTGAGTCTGCAGTTTTATGCTGAGCACACCCAAGTCAACAGTCAGTCACCATCAATCTGCCTGTTTACGCAAAAATGCAGGAATATCATAGGTTTCCATACCATTTTTTTCCAGAGCACGTACCGTGTCCGAGGCTGTTTCACGACGCCAGACAGCCGGTGCCTTCATACCGTCAAAAGCACTGGAACCAGTGGTGGTCGCAATACCCGCAGCAGCAACCGGATTATTGGTCATAATCGATTCATTATGCGTACCAGTACGCATAATCGGCATTTGCTGAACAAGCTGAATAGCTTTTTTATTACGTCCCAGTCCTGTAGCAACTACGGTTACGCGAATTTCGTCACCCATCTTGTCATCGTACGCAATACCCTGCGCAATTGATGCATCCGGTGCCGCAAAAGCCCGCACTGCCGTCATCACTTCACGGATTTCTTTCCCTTTCAGACTGCGACTGGCCGTAACGTTAACTAATACACCACGTGCGCCTGATAAATCAATACCATCCAGCAGCGGTGACGCGACAGCCTGCTCCGCTGCAATACGGGCACGATCAATACCGGAAGCCGTTGCTGTTCCCATCATAGCTTTACCCTGCTCGCTCATAATGGTTTTTACGTCATTAAAATCGACGTTAATATGACCCGGCACGTTAATGATTTCGGCAATACCGGCGACGGCGTTATTCAACACATCATCCGCATGCTGCATCCATTCCAGCATCGTGTCATCTTCGTAAATTTCTTCCAGCTTTTCATTGAGGATAATGATCAGGGAGTCAACGTGTAACGCCAACGCATCCAGACCGGCATCCGCAATATCCATGCATTTCTGCCCTTCGTATGAAAATGGCTTAGAAACCACAGCAACAGTCAGCGCACCCAACTCTTTAGCAACCTGAGCCACAATCGGAGCTGCACCGGTTCCGGTTCCGCCCCCCATACCGGCAGCAATAAACACCATATGTGCACCACGTAAAGCGTCTTCTATCCGGGCTTTCGATTCTTCTGCCAACTGACGACCGACTTCGGGCTTCATTCCGGCCCCCAGGCCTGTATCGCCAATCTGAATAACATTATGTGCTTTGGATTGTGCTAACGCCTGCGCATCGGTATTAGCCGCAATAAACTCAACGCCACTCACTCCTTTGTTGATCATGTGCTGAACTGCATTACCGCCAGCACCACCAACCCCGACAACCTTAATGACGGTTCCTTGGGTAGCATTATCAACCATATCAAATTCCACCATGACTTCCTCCGAGTTGACAGTTCTCAGTCGCTAAACATTGCATCAGGTAACGACTAGCGACTGAGAACTGCATTATGCGTAACATTGTAAATTGACATATCCATTTTTAACTAATTATTTCCACCACTTAATTAGAAATTACCCAAAAACCACTCCTTCATACGTTGCCAGACTGCCTTTGCCGACCCCTCCTGCCGTGATACCAGATGTCCTCTGAAATATTGCTTCTTCGCTTCAAGCAATAATCCAAGTACTGTTGCGTATCGGGGACTACGCACCACATCCGATAACTGCCCATGGTACTCAGGCATACCGATCCGGGTCGGCTTCAAGAAAATATCTTCAGCCATTTCAACCATACCCGGCATCATGCTTGAGCCGCCTGTGAGTACCACGCCTGACGAGAGTACATCTTCATAGCCCGACTCACGAATAACCTGATGCACAAAAACAAACAATTCTTCAACACGCGGCTCAATCACGGCAGCCAGTGCCTGACGCGACATGGAGCGCGGACCACGATCACCCAGGCCCGGCACTTCCAGCGTTTGCGCCGGATCAGCTAATGCCTGTTTTGCCACACCATAACGCAACTTAATTTCTTCCGCTTCGCCCGTCGGCGTACGCAAGGCCATCGCAATATCATTCGTAATCTGATCACCGGCAATCGGAATAGTGACCGTATGACGTATTGCTCCCTCACTAAATACCGCCACATCGGTAGTCCCGCCACCGATATCAATTAATACAACACCCAATTCTTTTTCATCCGCAGTCAATACTGCATCGGCAGATGCCAGAGGTTGCAAAATCAAATCTGACACTTCAAGTCCGCAACGACGAACGCATTTAACAATATTTTGCACAGCAGAAACAGACCCCGTAACGATATGAACCTTCACTTCTAATCGTATACCACTCATGCCGATAGGTTCGCGTACATCATCCTGATTGTCCACAATAAATTCTTGCGGCACAGTATGTAACAATTGCTGGTCAGTCGAAATATTAATAGCCTTGGCTGTTTCGATCACACGCGAGACATCCGCAGCGGTGACTTCCTTATCTTTAATCGCCACCATACCGCGTGAATTAATGCTACGGATATGGCTGCCGGCAATGCCGGTATACACATTACGTATTTTACAGTCAGCCATGAGCTCTGCTTCTTCAAGCGCGCGTTGTATTGACTCCACTGTGGCTTCAATATTAACGACTACACCTTTCTTCAGTCCCTTAGATTCGTGCTGACCCAGGCCAATCACTTCGTGTCGTCCGTCCGGCATCACTTCTGCGACTACAGCAACCACTTTGGAGGTGCCTATATCCAGGCCGACGATCAGGTTTTTTGCATCTCTTGTCATATCATGTTCACATTGTTAAGCGGTCAATTAACGAATTTGGAATTCAGGATTTTTTCTTCGATTTACTCTCTGCGCTCAACGCCTCCCCCTTGGGCTTCAATGCCAGCCCGTTCGGATAGCGTAAATCCACACTCTCTATTTCACCTTGCAAGCGTGCTGCCAACTGTGGGTACACACGCAACAACCTGTCAACCCTCTCCTTTAACACACCACCGTCCTGCTCTCGTCCCAATTGCACGATCAAACCATTATTCAGTGTAACCAACCAGGCATAGCGCTTGGTATAAGTGACTGCATCCGGAAATAAATTAGCAGATTTAAACCACTCTTTAAAATCCAGATAACGCTGCCATACTTCTTTTTCACTACCCGGAGGCCCGACAAATTCAACCAGGTCATTATCCTCTTCTGCTTCGGCAAAATTTGCGGTAAACAATTCACCTTTGTCCGATAATAATTGACCATCGTCGCCCCAGCTCCCCAACGAACGATGCTCTTCCAGCGACACAATCAGTTTATTCGGCCATTCCCGGCGCACACTGGCACGCCTGACCCAGGGCACCATTTCAAACGACTGTCTTACCTGATCCAGGTTCGCGGTAAAAAAATTACCCCTGATATGCGGTACTGCTGTGCTGCGGATAGTCAATGCATTCACATGCCTTAACACGGCTTTATCCATACCCTCGACCTGAATCACGCCAAGAGTAAACATCGGACGCTGTACTAAAAACCATACTCCGCCACTAAGTAATAAAACAACACTTAACGCAAACAATCCATTTGCTACCGCATTTAATAGTCGACTATCTTGCCACATACCGTGTAATTTTCTTTAGTAAGGCTTCCAGTCGGACGACACATGCAGATCAAGATCCGCCATCTTTAAAATCTCAAGACACAACTCTTCATAATCAAGACCGGCTACCTTAGCAGACATTGGTACCAGTGAATGCGAAGTCATACCCGGTGAAGTATTGATTTCCAATAAAAAAGCCTTGTTATCAGTAGCACGCACCATAACATCAGCACGCCCCCAACCGCGACAGCCGATGGCCCGATAAGATGCCAGCACCATTTCCTGAATCGCACGCTCTTGCTCATGCGGCAGACCGGAGGGACAAAAATAACGGGTATCGTCAGTAAAGTATTTATGTTGATAATCGTAATTTGCATCAGGTGCCACGATACGAATGACGGGCAGTGCTCGGGCATCATCATCCCTGCCCAACACCGTACAGGTCAGCTCGATACCATCAATGAACTGCTCCGCAATCACAGCATGATCAAAGCGCGCTGCCAGTGCGTAAGCCGCTGCCAGCTGATCAACGGCCGTCACTTTGGTCAATCCCATAGTCGAACCTTCATGTGCCGGTTTGACGATTAACGGCAATTCCAGATACTGTGCAATAGCTGTCCAGTCGCTGGTTTCCGTCAGCATAGCAAATTTAGGCGTAGACAAACCATTCGCCAGCCAGACACGTTTAGTCATGGCTTTATCCATGGCAATTGCGGAAGCCAGCACACCAGACCCGGTATAAGGAATGCCCAGCTGCTCCAGCGCACCCTGCAGACTGCCGTCTTCGCCGTAACGGCCGTGCAAAGCGATAAATACGTGGTCAAATTTTTGTTCAGCCAATTCAGCCAGACTGCGTAAGCCGGGGTCAAATGCATGCGCATCGACTCCCTTATCCAACAAAGCTGCCAGCACACCGGCACCAGACATGAGCGACACTTCGCGTTCGGCTGAACGTCCGCCGAACAACACACCGACCTTACCAAATTGTGTTGGGTTATTTGCCATTTTATTATTTACCTCACGCATGTTTTACTCGATTTACAGTTCGCTTTGAATTCAAACCCAGGCAACGTTACACACCATTGACCAATTTAGCCGGTACACCACTAATCGATCCGGCACCCATCGTGATGACGACATCGCCATCCCGCAATACCTTCAGCAAGGTTGCCGGAAAATCAGCAATATTTTCAACGAACACCGGGTCAATTTTCCCCAGCACCCGGACGGCACGCGACAGGGAGCGGCCATCAGCAGCCACAATCGGCGCTTCCCCTGCTGCATAGACTTCAGCCAGCACCACAGCATCGGCCTCTGACATGACTTTAACAAAATCTTCAAATAAATCACGCGTGCGGGTGTACCGGTGCGGTTGAAATGCCAGCACAATGCGACGTCCCGGATAAGCACCACGCGCAGCAGCCAGTGTGGCAGCCATCTCTACCGGATGATGACCGTAATCATCCACCAGCGCGAAATGACCAACCGCGCCGGCTTCATGTCTTCCCTCTTCTGATTGTATCCGTAATGCAATTTCACCGTAACGGGTAAAACGGCGTCCGACACCATTAAATTCACTCAGGGCATATTGCGTATCCTGATCAGATACACTCAACTCACGCGCAATCGCAATCGCTGCACAGGCATTTTGTACATTATGCATACCCGGCTGGTTCAAACTGATTTGCATTGGAGGATAATCTTTTTGCACAACCGTAAACTGCATTTTCCCGCCGACAGCAACAGCGTCCGTCGCACGCACATCGGCCTCGGGATGAAAACCATAAGTAACAACTATCTTGGAAATGAACGGCATAATTTCACGTACATGCGCATCATCCATACACACTACTGCGATACCATAAAATGGCAGGCGTTGCGTAAATTCGATAAATGCCTGTTTTAAGCGGGCAAAATCATGGCCATAAGTTTCCATATGATCTGCGTCGATATTGGTGATGACTGCAATCACCGGCGACAAATTCAGGAACGAAGCATCAGATTCATCAGCTTCAGCCACAATAAAATCGCCGCTGCCCAGTTTGGCATTAGCACCGGCACTGGTTAAACGACCGCCAATAACAAACGTAGGATCCAGACCACCTTGTGCCAATACGCTGGCAACCAGACTTGTCGTTGTTGTTTTACCATGCGTTCCTGCAATCGCAATCCCGCGTTTTAAACGCATTAGTTCAGCCAGCATCATAGCGCGCGGCACAATAGGGATATGCGCAGCACGTGCGGCAATCACTTCCGGGTTATCCGGTTTGACCGCAGTAGAAGTAACCACTGCATCGGCACCGGCGATATGTTCAGCGGCATGTCCCAGCATCACCCTGGCACCAAGACCAGCCAAACGTTCGGAAGCAGGATTACTAGCCAGATCAGAACCGGATATGGTGTAACCCAGATTTAATAATACTTCAGCGATACCGCTCATTCCTGAACCGCCAATACCAACAAAATGCAAATGCTTTACTTTATGTTTCATACTGATTTCCTGACTAATGTCCTTGCAATTCTTCCAATACATCGGCTATCGCTTTATTGGCTTGCCGCTGTCCGGTTTTATATGCTGCTTCTGCCAGAATCAGGCAGTCTGCACGCGTTGTTGTCGTAATAAGCTGTGCCAGTTTCTCCGGCGTCATTTCTTGCTGCGGCAAATAAATCGCTGCATGTTGCTGCGCCATCCAGCGCGCATTATTGGTCTGATGGGTAGTGGACGATGCCATAAAAGGCACTAAAATACTCGCCACACCAGCCGCACTCAACTCTGAAACCGTAATAGCACCTGCACGACAAATAAGCAGATCAGCACTGGCATAGCGCGCAGGCATATCATTAATAAAATCAACTACATCCGCATCCACCTTTGCAGCGGCATAAGCTGCCCGCAAGGCATTAATATGTTGTGTGCCGGATTGATGCGTCACAACCGGGCGCAATTCTTCAGGCAATAATGCCAGTGCCGCTGGTACGGTCTCATTCAGAACACGGGCACCCAGACTACCACCAACAATCACAATATTCAGCGGTCCGGTTCTCCCTGCAAACCGGGTCACCGGATCAGGCAATGCAGAAATCGCGCTGCGTACCGGATTACCGGTAAGCCGTACTTTAGATTTAACCGTCGTATTCAGCGCCATATCAGTCGACAACCCGAACAACACGCGATCAGCAAACGGTGCCAGCATTTTAGTTGACAACAACAAAGCCGCATCAGCATTCACCAGCACCAGCGGAATACCACGCAAACGGGCCATCAGGCCGCCAGGCAAGGTAACATACCCCCCCATACCGACAACCACATCCGGCCTGCGCTGCCCAATCAACTGAAAACAGCGCCAAAAACTGCCCAGCAATTTCACAGCTCCCGACAAGGTATGCCGCCATCCTTTACCGCGCATACCGGAAAAATTCAATGCATCCATCGGGATATGGTGTTTTGCAACCAAATCTGCTTCCATACCATGCGATGTACCCAGCCAGCTAACCGTCCAGCCGCGTTCCTGCATGGTTTGCGCAATCGCCAGACCGGGAAAAATATGACCGCCGGTTCCTGCCGCCATAATCATGACGTGCTTGGTCGCGGCGCGGCTCATTGACGGCCTCCACGCATTAATATACGGTTTTCAAAATCAATTCGCAGCAAAATAGCCAATCCTATGCAATTTATCAATATCCCGGAACCGCCATAACTCATTAATGGCAATGTCAGGCCTTTTGTCGGCAACAAACCCAGGTTCACTCCCATATTAATAAACGTCTGAACCCCGATCCAGATGCCTATTCCCTTAGCAGATAAACCGGCAAAAGTCAGGTCCAGTGCAATCGCCTGACGACCAATTTCAAATGCACGCTTAACCAGCCAATAAAACATCAGCACAACCGCCAGCACACCCACAAATCCCAGTTCTTCGCCAATAACAGCCATTAAGAAATCGGTGTGAGCCTCCGGCAGGTAATGTAATTTCTCGACGCTGCCACCCAGACCAACACCAAAAATTTCACCCCGGCCAAAAGCAATCAGGGAATGGGATAACTGATATGCTTTACCGAGTGCATTTTCTTCTACCCAGGGGTCCATGTAAGCAAAAATTCGTTCACGCCGCCACGGCGACAAGGCAATCACCAGAGTAAAAATACCGACCAGCGTTGCTGCAATCCCGCCAAACCAGACAATGTTGATACCGCCCAAAAATAAAATACCCATGGCAATACACACGATTACACCAAAAGCGCCCAGATCGGGTTCCAGCAGCAACAAACCACCAACGACGCCCACGGCAAATGCCATGGGTAAAAAGCCTTTGGTCAGCTTATGCATATACGCCTGTTTACGTACCGTGTAATCGGCTGCATACAACACCACAAACAATTTCATTAATTCCGATGGTTGTATATTTAGCACCTTAAGCGACAACCAGCGTCTGGCTCCGTTAACGCCCTTACCTAAACCGGGAATCAGTACCGCCAGCAATAAAATTAGGGTAATAGCAAATAAATAGGGCGCATATTTTTGCCACGTTACCACTTTGACCTGAAACGATAAAAAGCCAAAAAACAGTCCGACTGCAATAAACAAAGCCTGGCGTAATACAAAGTGACTATTCGCATAACTGGCATATTTAGGCGAATCCGGCAGGGATATAGAGGCCGAATACACCATCACCATACCCAGCAACATCAGGACTACCGTTACCCACACTAACATCTGGTCGTACTCCGTCATACGTGAACGCTGTTCACCGCTGTGCGAAGACCACAGTGCGAGTAAACGCGATTTCATAGTCCGACCTCACCCCGGGCGTAGCCGATTTCTTTTACTGCATCAATAAAAACAGCCGCACGATGCCCGTAGTTTTTAAACATATCAAAGCTGGCGCAGGCAGGCGACAGCAATACCATATCGCCGGGGCACGCCAGGGCCGTCGCATCCAGTACTGCTTGTTCCAGACTGACGCAATGCACCAGATTAACCCGGCTGTCTGCCAGCGCCACAGCAATTTCTCCGGCTGCCTGCCCGATCAGAAATACCGCTTTGACCGCTTTTTCTACCGGAACAGCTAAAGGTGCAAAGTCCTGTCCCTTACCGACACCGCCGGCAATCAGCAATAAGCGGGCATCAATTTTAGCTAAACCGTTAATAGCGGCAACCGTAGCGCCGACATTGGTGCCTTTACTATCATCGTAGTACTCCACCCCGTCGATAGTAGCAACCAGCTCAACCCGGTGCGGTTCACCCTGGTATTCACGCAAACCATGTAACAAAGGGGCCAAGGGCAAACCGATAGCGCGGCACAAAGCCAGGGCTGCCAGCGCATTCATGGCATTGTGCGTACCGCGAATCCTGAGTGCATCAACCGGCATTAAACGTGTCAGGCCGACCGGCGCCACGGGATCAGCCTGATTTTTGTTTTTGCGTTTCGGACGGGCTTCATCCTCTTCCGCAGCCGCAGCCATCACCAGCCAGGCCACGCCGTACTCACGCTGTAAACCAAACTCGCCCGTTACCGTTGGCACCGACAATCCAAAACTCAGTGAACCGGCATGCGATTTAGCCGCCGGCTGCTGCATTTGCATAACAGCCGCATCATCACGATTAAGCACCTGCACCGTCTTAGCGGAAAATATCCGGGCTTTATCACTGCCATATGCAGCCATGCTGCCATGCCAGTCCAGATGATCTTGCGATAAATTCAGCACGGTAGCTGCATCAGCCTGCAAACTGTAAGTAGCATGTAACTGAAAACTGGATAATTCCAATACCCAGACATCAGGACAATTTTTTTCATCAAGACAAGTACGCAATACATCCAGCGCCGCCGGACTGATATTCCCGGCTACCCGCACACTTTTACCGGCGCGTTCAGCCAGCAAACCCACCAGACTGGTGACGGTAGTTTTGCCGTTAGTTCCGGTAATTGCGATAATCTTTGGACGATAGCCATCTGTACCATCCGGCTGTACGCTACCCAATCGGGCCATCGCCTGAGCGAATAATTCAATTTCACTCCAGACCGGTATATTATTTTGCAATGCATGCGGCATTATTTCAGCCAGCTCGCCATCGGCAGATAATCCCGGACTGGTCGCAATAAAATCAATGCCCTCCAGCAAGGAGGACGTAAAAGCACCGCTGATAAATTCACCGGCACCGGCAGTGCCGCTACTGCTTTGATCCGCAAACAGGGCTTTGAGTTGCGGCAAACGTTCCGGTGCCTCACGGGTATCAGCTACCCGCAGCACCGCACCGCAGCGTACCAGCCAGTGCGCCATAGACAGACCGGATTCACCTAAGCCCAACACCAACACTTTTTTCTGTGCATACATCATCTCCGGTCCTGCCGCCGGAACGGATTCAGGGGAGATTGCCGGAGTAAGTACAGCTGAGATCAAAGAAGTAGTCATTAGCGTAATTTCAGAGTCGATAAGCCCAGCAAGACCAGCATCATAGTAATAATCCAGAAGCGCACAACGACCTGGGTTTCTTTCCAGCCTTTTTGCTCAAAATGGTGGTGCAGCGGCGCCATCAAAAACAAGCGCTTACCAGCACCAAATTTTCTTTTGGTAAATTTAAAATAGCCCACCTGCAATATGACCGAAATCGTCTCAACAACAAAGACACCGCCCATCATAAATAAAACAATTTCCTGACGAACAATGACTGCAATGGTTCCCAGTGCTCCGCCTAATGCCAGTGCGCCTACATCCCCCATAAACACCTGAGCCGGATGCGCGTTGTACCAAAGGAAGGCCAGTCCCGCACCCGCCATTGCACCGCAAAAAATAAGCAATTCACCGGCACCGGGTATGTGCGGCAAAAATAAATATTTTGAATAACTGGCGTTTCCGGTCACATAAGCAAACAAACCCAGCGCACTACCCACCATAACCGTCGGCATAATCGCCAGACCATCCAGACCATCGGTCAGATTCACCGCATTACTGGTACCCACGATCACAAAATACGTCAGTGCAATAAAACCCCATACTCCCAAGGGATAGCTGACCGTTTTAAAGAAAGGCACAATCAGATCCGCTTTATTCGGCAAATCCATACTCAAACCAGATTGCACCCAGGCAAAAAATAATTCTAAAAACTTACTATTACTCGGCGCAGAAACAGAAAAAGCCAGATAAACAGCGGCAACAATACCGATTAACGATTGCCAGAAATATTTTTCCCGGGATGCCATGCCTTTAGGGTCCTTAAACACCACCTTACGGTAATCGTCCACCCAGCCTACTGCACCATAGCCCAAGGTCACAACCAGTACTACCCAGACAAAACGGTTTGTCAGGTCAGCCCATAACAATGTAGAAATACCAATAGAAATCAACAACAGCAAACCGCCCATGGTAGGAGTGCCCGATTTAATCAGATGCGTCTGCGGCCCGTCGGTACGAACTGCCTGTCCTACTTTTAAACGCGCCAGCATACGAATAACTCCCGGCCCTGCAACCAGCCCGATCGTAATTGACGTCAGAGTGGCAAATACGGCACGAAACGTGATAAAACTAAAGACACGTAATACACCGATGTCTTGCTGAAAATATTGCGCCAGCCATAGCAACATAAAACTATCTTTCTGAATTCATTAAATAAGTAACGACCCGTTCCATTTTCATGAAGCGCGAGCCTTTGATTAACACGGTAGTTTTGCTATCTACACAAACATCCAGGCGCTGTAGCAGCCCGTCGATATCTGCAAAGTGACAAGCACCGTCACCAAACGAAGTACTGCTATGGCATGCCAGCTCACCCAGGGTATACAACTGATCAAGCCCGCGTTGTTTTGCATAACTGCCAATTTCTTCATGGTACGCAGGACCATCGCTGCCAACTTCACCCATATCACCCAAAACCAATACGGTAGGTCCGGCAACCTGCGCCAGCACGTCAATAGCTGCACGTACTGAATCCGGGTTAGCATTATAAGTGTCATCAATCAACATAGCCTGATTGTGAGCGCGTTTTTTTTGCAAACGGCCTGAAACAGGCATAAAACTTTGTAAACCACGAACCAGCGCCTCTGTACTGCAAGCAATAGCATGACATGCAGCAATAGCTGCCAGTGCATTGCGCACATTATGCTCACCCGCCGCCGCCAGCTCAATTTTCAATACGGATGCCGGTGCCGGAAGTTGTACCTCGAGGGTGCTGCCAAATTCCGATGCATGATAAGTACATGACACATCGGCGCCGGAACCGGCCAGACCAAATGTAATCACACGCCGCTGACCGGCATAAGCGCGCCACAATGCAGTATAAGGATCACCCGCAGGGAAAACAGCGATACCCTCCGGAGGCAGGCTCAGGATCACAGCACCATTTTCTTCTGCTACCGCCGCCACACTTTGCATAAACTCCTGATGCTCGCGCTGCGCATTATTCACGACACCAACCAGTGGCAATGCCATGGCAGCCAGCTGTGCGATTTCACCCTGATGATTCATGCCAAGCTCAACAACCGCAGCACGATGCTGATCAGTTAAGCGAAACAAAGTTTTAGGAACACCAATTTCATTATTTAAATTGCCATTGGTGGCTAAGGCAGCATCAGCGCCGACAGCAGCTTGCAAAATCGCCGCTATCATTTCTTTTACCGTGGTTTTACCATTACTTCCGGTAACTGCAATCACAGGCAAACTAAATTTCGAACGCCAGTAACGTCCCATTTCTCCAAATGCAGCACGACAGTCAGGAACAACAATCGCAGGTAAAGAAAAATCAGCCGGACAGTGCTCAACCACGACCGCCGCAGCACCCATAGCTGCCACATCCGCTAAAAAATCATGCGAGTCAAACCGGTCGCCGCGCAAGGCGACGAACAGACAACCCGGAGTAATTTGTCGGCTGTCAATAACCACCCGATCAATGACGACATCGTCAAAAGGCAGACCGGAAACCTCTCTACTCAGATGTGCACCTGTCAGGCTGGCAGCCAGCTGCACTAAACCTGTCTTCATAATCCAACTCCCTTACCTGCCAGATTGGCAAGAGCAATTTCAGCATGCTGTTTATCGGAAAACGGGTATTTTTTACCTTTAATTTCCTGATACTCTTCATGCCCTTTACCCGCCAGCAGCACTACGTCATTTTTTCCGGCATGTTTAATAGCAACCAGAATAGCCTTGGCACGATCTGCCTCAACAATTGTTACCGGTAATTTATCAAGACTGACTCCGGTCATAATATCGGCAATAATCTGAGCAGGATCTTCATTACGCGGATTATCACTGGTAACAATCAGATGATCCGCCAGTCCGGCAATTCGCCCCATTTGCGGCCGTTTACCGGCATCACGATCACCACCACAACCGAACACGCACCATAACGCTCCCTGACGCTCTTGTGCCACCTCACGCAAATTTTCCAATGTTTTTTCCAGTGCATCCGGGGTATGCGCATAATCAACAACGACCAATACACGGCCCGGCGCACTCATTTGCTCCATCCGTCCCGATACCGGACTCAACTGCTCCACTGCATGTACCGCATCACGCCAGCTCACACCACGGGCAAATAATGTAGCCATAACCGCCAGTACATTACTGACATTAAAACGCCCTATCATTTGCGTTTTAACTAATCCTGATCCAAACGGCGAACTGAGCTGGAAACTGGTTCCGCCATGATGCTGCCGCAATCCGCTGGCCTGCAATACCGCCACCGGTCCGGCTTCCGGCGCACTATCCGGGAAGCCGGATACAGGAATGACAGAATCAGCAAGCGGCGATGTAAGCGAATTAACCACATTATTAGTCACGCTATTGACCACGCTATAAGCCACTACATTCACCCCGCGCTGTTTACACAGCGACGCTAACACTTCACCGAGCGGATCATCAAAATTCAGGACCGCAGTTTGCAGGTTGATCCAGCCAAATAAACGTGTTTTGGCTTCAGCATAAGCCGCCATATCACCATGAAAATCAAGATGATCGCGGGTAAAGTTGGTCAGAATAGCGACATCAACATGCATTCCATTCATCCGGCCTTGCTGCAATCCGATAGACGACGCTTCAATCGCCACCATAGAAGCCTGGGCATCACGCTGAATAGCTAATTTCTGTTGTAACGAAATCGCATCAGGAGTGGTGAATCCTGTCACTTCAAATTCACCTGCCATACCATTTTTAACCAGCGCCACGCCCAGTGTTCCGACTACACAAACCGCATTCCCCAAACGGGAAAACGCACTGGCCAGCCATTGAGTACAAGAGGTTTTGCCGTTAGTTCCGGTAACCGCAACGACACACATGCCTGCATCAGGCTGCCCCAGATAATGACTGGCAATAAATCCGGACTGCCAAAGCAGATCACGCACCGCAAGATGCGGTATATCCGGCAACATTGCACAAGACACGCTCCAGTCAAAGCCCTGCTCTTCGTGAATAACAGCAATGGCCCCCCGGCTAACCGCACTCTGAATATAATCGCGGCCATCAGCCGAACCGACCGGATAAGCAAAAAATACATCGCCCGGACGCACGGCTCTGGAATCGGTAACCAGACGCAATACCGCAGATGGTGCAGTAAATTGTTGCAACCAGGTAGTAATCATAGTTATTTTTAGTGAATCGTCCATTACATACTATCTCCAAGACCATTATCAGGAAGAACGCTGGTCACGCTGGAATCCGGAGGTACATTCAGGGTACGCAACGCATTAGAGGTGATCGAAGAAAATAAAGGCGCTGCCACCGAACCACCGTAATGCAGGCCGGAGGGTTCCGGTTCATCGACCATCACCGCAACAATAATGCGCGGATCAGATACCGGAGCAAAACCCACAAACGATGCCACATATTTTCTGACATACTTACCATGCTCCACTTTGTAAGCGGTACCGGTTTTACCTGCCACCCGATAACCCGGAATCCTGGCCAGAATAGCGCTCCCCCCCGGCCCGGTAACCGTTTCCAGCATAGCCCGCATGGATTGTGCCGTTTTAGGCGAAATCACCCGCTGCGCCACCGGCGCCTGATCTGTCTTTAAGAAAGTAAGAGGAATTAATTCGCCGTCACGGGCAAAAATCGTATAAGCGTGAGCAAGCTGAATTGAGGACGTCGTCAGTCCGTGACCGTAACTCATAGTGGCCTGTTCAATTGGGCGCCAGGTTTTGTAATTACGCACCCGCCCTGCAACCGCGCCAGGAAAACCAAATTTGGGAGCCTGACCAAAACCGACCTTGGTAAACATTTCCCACATTTCCTTTGCAGGCATTTGCAGCGCAATTTTAGCGGTACCGATATTGGATGATTTTTCAATAATTTGTGACACGGTCAAGGCACCGCTGGCATGTGCATCACCAATACTGGCTGTACCGATCGTCAGTCTTCCTGCAGTTTGGAATACCGTATCGGGTGTAACCCGATTTGTTTCCAGCGCCAGTGCTACGGTAAACGGTTTCATGACCGAACCGGGTTCATAGGTATCTGTCATCACCCGATTGCGTAACTGCGCACCGGTTAAAGCTGAGCGGTCATTCGGGTTGTAGGAAGGTAAATTGGCCAGCGCCAGCACTTCCCCGGTTCGGATATCCACCACCACCACACCACCCGCTTTCGCCTTAAATTTCTCTATGGTTTGCTTCAGCTGCGCATAAGCAAGGTACTGGATTTTACTATCAATAGATAATGTTAAATTTGCGCCGTCATGCGGCTCATTCACAGCACCGATATCCTCAATAATATGGCCCAACCTGTCTTTAATTACCCGCCGGCTACCCAGTTTACCTGCAAGGCTGGACTGCGCAGCAAGTTCCATTCCTTCTTGCCCGATATCTTCGACATTGGTGAAACCAACCACATGAGCCATCGCTTCACCCTCCGGGTAAAAACGCTTGTATTCCTTACGCGTTTCTATACCGTCTATGCCCAGTGCCACAATTTTATCTGCTACAGATTGCTCAACCTGCCTTTTCAGATACACAAACTGACGATCCGAATCCAGCTTTTTACGTAACTCTGCATCAGTCATATCCAGCAAAGAAGCCAGCAGCTGAATTTTTTCTTTCGGAGCATCCAACACATCTTCAGGAATGGCCCAAACCGCTTTTACAGGTACAGAAGAGGCTAATACCACACCGTTTCTATCTACAATTTTTCCACGGGTTGCAGGCAATTCCAGCGTGCGCGCATAACGCGATTCACCCTGCTTTTGCAAAAAAGCCGTACTGACTCCCTGCAACCAGAATGCCCTGACCACCAAAGCCAAAAACGCCATGAAAAGAACAAACATCACCAAACGCGAGCGCCATGGCGCCAATTTCAGATCGAGCACCGGGTTAGCAGAAAATGGCACGCCCTTACCATTAGCATTACGCTGTGTCGGTCTCTTCATTTGCTCGTTAAAGTCAGGTACTGCGTGCGCTCAGGAGTGACTGGCACCATATTTAAATCCTGGCTTGCATGCGCCTGAATACGTTCATGTTTACCTAAATTGGACTGATCAAGCTGTAATTGCGACCATTCGACTTCCAACTGGCGCGCTTCCGTCCGCGTGCGTTCCAGTTCAATAAACAAATGACGTTCCTGATACTGCGTATTCACCAGAGTCAGCGCACAAAAAACCAAAGCAAGCAGCAAAAAAATGTTAATACGCCAACTCATCAGACAACTCCGTCTACAGACAAACGCTGAGCAACCCGCATCATGGCAGAGCGTGAGCGTGGATTAACATCTATTTCTTCCTGGCTTGGCTTGCTTTTCCCCAGCAATTTCATATGTGGCAGAGGCAAATCCGCGGCCCGGATCGGCAAACGGCGATCCGGTTGTTTCACAATCGCTTTCGATGCCATAAACTGCTTAACAATCCGGTCTTCCAGTGAATGAAAACTAATCACGACCAATTTACCACCCACCGCCAGCTGAGAAAAAGCCTGATTCAGGCCGCTTTCAAGGTCTTCAAGCTCCTGATTGATGAAAATCCGGATAGCCTGGAAGGTACGAGTGGCCGGATCCTTACCTTTTTCACGGGTCTTGACGGCATTTGCCACAAGATCGGCAAGCTCTCGTGTGCCTGAAACTGGTGTAATTTGCCGGCGAGCTGTAATCGCCTTTGCAATCTGAAAAGCAAACCGTTCTTCCCCATAATTCCGTATAACCTCTTCAATTTTTTGTTCAGATTCGACTGCCAGCCACTCTGCGGCCGATATGCCCCGACTGGTATCCATACGCATATCCAGCGGGCCATCAGCACGAAAGCTAAAACCGCGCGCCGCATCATCCACTTGTGGTGACGAAATACCCAAATCAAGCAGTACACCATCTACCCGGGTAATGCCGCGCTCACCAAGCTCATATTCCATCGATGCAAAACTATTATGTATGATCGAAAATCGCGGGTCAGTAATCTGTGCTGCAGCTTCAATGGCTTGCAGGTCTTTATCAAACGCAATCAAACGTGCGCCGGGAGCCAGCTTCGATAATAATAAGCGGCTGTGACCGCCACGACCAAATGTACCATCTATATAAACACCATCACTGCGCAATGGCTGCAATGCGGCAATCGCCTCATCAAGCAGCACGGTACGATGGACAAAATCAATTTCAGACGGCACAGTTAACGCTGCGGGGGCTGAAGATAACATCATGCGTCCCCTCTCAAAATGAAAAATTACTCAACACGTCGGGCATACCGGCAGCAACAGCCTGCGCTTCGCTCTCTGCCAATTTACCGGAATCCCATATTTCAAAATGCGACCCCATTCCCAACATCATGACATCACGCGCCAGACCAACCGCATTACGCAACTCCGGCGTAACCAAAATCCGACCCGCTCCGTCCATATCTACATCACATGCATTACCCAAAAATATCCTTTGCCACGCACGCGCCGACATCGGCCATGCTGCGATTAATTCACGGTGAGCTTCCCAGGCAGAACGCGGGAACAACAATAAACAACCATGCGGGTGCCTGGTTAATGTGATACGTCCTTCACACTGCACCAACAGCGCGTCACGATACCTGGCAGGAATTGACATCCGGCCTTTTACATCAAGAGTAAGCGCTGATGCTCCCTGAAACACGGCAGTCCCTTTAACTAATTTCGCAATTAACGCATAAATTAGTATTCACACAACAAAAATTCAGCTTGATTCAAACAAAAAAGAGCCAATTCTCCCACATAAAAACACTTTTTCACACTACTACCCACTTTAGTGGAAGCGCCCTGTATGGTCAAGCTAAATAAGCCTGAAAAAAATCATTTTTTACAATAAAGTCAAGGACTTAGCTTAAATTTTACATAAGTGTAAAAATAAAAAAATACCCATAAAATTAAGTACTTAGCGAACCATCCGAAAGTAAATTATCAATAATTTACATGGATATAGCCCCATACCTGTTTTTTGAACACAGGCACTAAAAAGAAAGGAGTTGTCAATTGCACCAGAAAATCAATGCCAGATTTTTTTGGAAGGGGAAATTGGTGGCTTAAGAAGGAGAAATCACCATAAGTTATCAGATTTACCCGATATTTCAATGCGATTTCCCGGCATTTTCACCACAGAAAAAAATAAAACCAAATCAAAAACCGACTGAACCGGGATTATCAGGGATGAAAAACGCCCGCAACACCATTGAGATGCGATGAATTAATGCCAGGCAAAGAATTCGCCCGGCAAATGAAATAAGTGAAGCAAGCCGATAGGCCGGATTCTGTTACGACATGGCGCATTGCTACGCTAATGTTATGACAGCCATTCCTCTAGGCCTTGAATTACTCCAAGGCTCAAGCTTTCTACCCGCACGCTCCGCGAGCAGCATCAATGCGTGCCTATTTGAAATTGCTCCGGGTGGAGGTTACCGCGTTTCACCGTAACTTAATACGCTCGTCTCTGTGGCCCTATTCCTCGCCTTATACCTTGCGGCTTTCAGCGGACGGCCGTTAACCGTCACCCCGCTCTGTGGAGTCCGGACCTTCCTCCCGTCATGCCAGTTTTGCGAACAAAACCAACATAACCAGCGACTGTCTGGCTTGCTTCTGGCTGCATTTTACCCCAGATTTCACATATACAGGAGACTGGCATCAGATTCAATTTTCATTTTCACCTGAATCTCGCTATCATAGCTGCCACAAACCAAATTCAGTCTGTCAGACAATACCTCTTCTCTCGTCATTTCACTGCGATTTCACCATGCCCAACCTATTTTTTAACCGCAGTACTACTCCTGAAAACACAAAAAAATGGCTTAGCAATACTGCGTATCGACTTGCAATCAGCATCAGCAGCTGTTTTTTTATTAATATAGCTCATGCGCAAACCACTATCGCGGCAAGCACCGGCCACCCCCCCAGCCAGATTACCAGCCAGATTCATACCCTGATCGACAACTACCACCGTATTCTGTCCTTGCAAGGCCTGGACAGCAATACACCACAACATCAGGATGCCGTTCGGATTGGTCAGTTTCTGTTTTTTGAAAATCAGCGTTTATCAGCCAGCATGTCCGAACGACTACAGGGAGAAATACAACGGGGAGATCAGCATGAATTTAACGAATTACTTGATACCTTAGCCGATACCAATCTCCAGGATGCCGATTTATTCGCCTTACGCAATTTAATTAATTATTTAGCAGAAAAAGAAAATCTCACTCCCCAGCAAGCGGGACCATTGCGCGCCATTTTAAAATCAATCGCTCATGCACATGCCAAATACGGTAATGAACTGACGGAAGCATTAAACCAGCCCATCACCTGGAAGAATAAACCAGAGCGTCCGGAGTGGGTGGCTTACCTGAGCCAGATTGAAAAAAATTACCCGCCTTTGCTTATTCTGAAAGAACTGGAAGCCAGCACGCCTAATCTGGAACAACAGAGCACGCCATCAGAAAAAACAGCCGGTCTGGCAGAAGAAACCCGCCACAATGAATGGCAGGGATTTCAGTTAGATAAAGGGGATGTTTTACTAACTTTTGACGATGGCCCACATCCGGTCTACACCAGACAGATTCTGGCTATTCTGGCACGTTACCACGTCAAAGCAATTTTCTTCCAGCTTGGTCAGAATTTAGGCGTGGTCCGTGACGGTCATGCAGAACTGACGCATAACGAAGATGTAGAAGCGGCAATTTTAAACGATGGTCATGCCATTGGAAATCATAGTTTTACTCACCCATTTTTGCCCAAACTGGATCAGGCTCAGATCGAACAGGAAATAGACCAGACTCAGGCGCTGCTCAATCTGGTTATTCCGGAAGACAGCCACAGAACCCATATGTTTCGCGCCCCCTACGGCGCACGCAACCCACTGGTACTGGGTGAACTTGGTGAACGCGGATTGCGGTCTGTATTATGGAACATTGACTCACTTGACTGGTCCGATCCCATCCCTGAATCGATTGTGCACCGTATTTTACAAGAGCTGGATCACAACGGACGCGGTATTATTTTAATGCATGACATCCACGCAAAAACCGTCATTGCACTACCAATATTATTGGATCAGTTAGTCAAACGTGGCTACCACTTTGTGCACTGGGATGGAAAAAACCTGGTAAAAGATAAGGCAGATCTCGCCATCTCCCCGTTATTAACAACACCTTCCGAAAAATAACATCACCGTTATGGCCGGCCACCCTGGCCGGCCATACTATCCGTCAGCGAGCATCAATAATCGCACTACTGAATAACAAAGTTCTCAAATAACACATCAGTTACACCATCATGATCTGTCTTATTGATCACTTTATTAATAACCACAGCTCTATTGCTTGGGTAATAAAATAAACCTAAATTCAACTCCAGCCCCAACTCTTATCGCAAACCATCCCGTATAGTCAACCTTTTTGCTCTACCACGGTATTGCCAGTATCAACCTTAACGCAATGTAAT
>CAIWPG010000243.1 GCA_903914535.1 uncultured Oxalobacteraceae bacterium | reverse complement strand
GACACTGGATGTAGAAGAATAACCCGGAAGAAAACCCGGTACGCACAATAAAATGCAATGCGGTGATACATCCGCCTGAAATGCCTTACGCTTACTCAGGCCGATGCACGCATTTTTTTATCGAAACGACTTACTGTTAAGACAGAGAAACGTCTACCCGTTTACCTAAAATAAGTAAATCACGTTCTATGCCATCCAAAACGGCAACCTTAGGCAACTGAGCCCATTGCTCAAAACCGGCTTTAGCAAATAAGCCGAGACTGGGTTTATTATGTCCGAATATAAAACCCAGCAAAGTGTGAACACCAAGCCGGGGAGCCTGGTCTTGCGCCAGTGCTAAACAATAGTTCCCCAGGCCGTGGCCACGCGCATCAACATGCAAATAAATGGATAATTCTGCCGTACCGGCATAAGCAGGGCGACCATAAAAATCAGAAAAAGAAAGCCATCCTGCAATGTCCCCGCCCTCTTCCGGCTCCAGCACCCATAACGGCCGGATGTCGGGTGAATGTGCATCAAACCATGCCTGACGGGATGCAACACTGACTTCATTGGTATCTGCGGTCACTTCACGTGAGGCAACGGTCGAGTTATAAATTGCCACAATGGCAGCGAGATCATGCTGTGTCGCAATTCGATGTTGTATTTTCATTATTAATGATAGAGACAATATGTATAATTTAAAGCGTATGCGTAATTCGTGAAGACCGTAATGCCGCGCCTAATACATCTTCGACACGCCGTTTAATCCGCACACCACTTTCGTCACCGGGAAAATGCACACCGATTCCCTGTGTTTTATTATTACCAGCCCCGTCCGGGGTTATCCAGACGACTTTACCCGCAACAGGGTATTTATTAGGATCATCAACCAAAGTCAGAATCAGGTAAATTTCATCGCCCAGATTGTACACTTTACTGGTAGGGACAAAAATGCCGCCGTTCTGCAAAAATGGCATATAAGCAGAATATAAGGCAGCTTTCTCTTTAATAACCAGAGAAAGCACCGCTGGTCGTGAAACATTCGCTGAGTGATTGACTGAGCCAGTCCCATTACCTGATTCATGTGGTGCGCTTGCCATTGCCGTCCTTTCCCGGGATTCATCCCAAACACAGTTACCCTAACCAATAAAGGCTACCCTGCCTGTTGCAGTAATTTTTTACATCCTTCGCCTGCCCGGACACTCCGTCAGTGCGGCTCATGACAGGCAGCACAGTACTCCAATAACATCTCTTCAATCAGCAATCTGGCAGACAACGGATGCTCAGCCACCGCACGTCGCTGATTGTTTGTCTTTAGTATACGCATCAGTGCCGGCAACGAGATACGTGCTGCCAGCACAGTAAGTTCATGCTGATAACGTGGATAATAACGAAGTGACCCCGTTAATTTAGTCGAAAAAACGTCATATAGCCACCGCTGCATACATGAAACGACAAGAGGAATTGCTGTTTTTTGTAGTTTATCTGCTATTTTTAACGCACTATCCACACTGGGACGCTGTAAATACCGTAAAAGCTCCTGCTGCTCATCCTGCGTTTCGGCACGCGAGGCAGCTAAAGCAGCCAGCGGTGCGCCACCCTGCTCTGCTAAAAATTGTTCAGGCAAACTGACTTGCTGCTGCTTTAACCAGGACAGCGACAGCGCTGCACCCGGCACAGGCAACGCAAATTGATGACATCGCGAAATAATAGTCGGCAAAAGCATGTCCGGACTATGTGACACTAAAATAAACACGGAACCGGGGCCCGGTTCTTCCAGCGATTTCAGCAATGCATTAGCGGCAGGACTATTCAGGCTTTCCGCCGGATAAATCACAATAACACGCAAACCCTGCCGGTGAGTAGAAAGCGTCATAAAATCAGACAGCGCACGGATCTGAGCAATCACAATTTCTTTAGAGGGCGCTTTGGCCGATGCCTTGGCAGCGACTCCCGCCGGCTTGCTCCCGGCATCATCGCCGTCTGCAGACACCACTTCAGTCTCCATAGACTCAGGACGAAGCCGGCGAAAATCCGGGTGGCTATACTGGCTAAACCAACCGCATGAAATACAATGATCGCAGGCTTGCCCGTCTTCGCCGGGTGTTTCACACAATAACGACTGCGCCAGACGTTCTGCATAAGCAATCTTGCCTATGCCGGCCGGGCCATGCAACAAAATGGCGTGGGGCCAGCGTCCGCGATGTTGCTGCAATTGCGCCCATGCCTGTTGCTGCCATGGATAAAGTGCTGTGCTCATGGTGTCAGACAGTAGTCAAAGCGCGTATTTTACGCCAAGTCCGGCAGCTTTTACCCTATCTTTCGACAAAACACCCACTGTGACCGGTTTGACTGCGCCGCATCAAAAACATAGCCTTCTTCCGCAAATTCTTTTAATTTCTCAGGATCGGTAATGTTATGTTGTGCACAGTAACGCGCCATCAGACCCCGTGCACGCTTTGCGTAAAAAGAAATTATTTTATAGCGATCATTTTTCCAATCTAAAAATACCGGTGTAATCACTTCTTTATTTAACGTGCCAATACGCACCGACTTAAAGTATTCATCCGAAGCCAGGTTAATGACAAACTGTGCTGCATGTCCTGTCAGCGCATCGCGACATTCGCTGGCAATCGTATCGCCCCAGAAAGCATATAAATTCGCCCCTTGTGGTGTTGCCAGACGGGTTCCCATCTCCAGACGATACGCTTGCAATAAATCAAATGGCCGGAGCACACCATATAATCCCGATAAAATACGTACCTGTTTTTGCAGGTAATTCAGTTGTACCGGATCTAGCGAATAAGCATCAAGCCCTTCATACACATCACCATTAAATGCAAAAATCGCCGGTCTGCCCTGATCCGGCCCCGGCGATACCGCCCAGGATGCGTAACGCGACTTATTTAGTATGGCCAGTGCTTCCGAAATACCCAT
>CAIWPG010000242.1 GCA_903914535.1 uncultured Oxalobacteraceae bacterium | reverse complement strand
TCTCCTAATGACCACCGACCCCGGCGATCTTGTGCTCGACCCGACCTGCGGCAGCGGCACCACCGCGTATGTGGCCGAGCAATGGGGGCGTCGCTGGATCACCTGCGATTCCAGCCGGGTGGCGCTGGCTCTGGCCAAGCACCGGTTGATGACCGCGAAGTTCGATTATCAGCAGCTTCGCCCGTTAATCGCGGAGGATGTGTCCCGTAATCCAAATGGAACCTGGCTCACCGACCCGACGGGCAGGGTTCCCGGCAAGGCCACTTTCAAATGTCATGTAATACTTTCGTGTGTGTTGCATATACACAAATGTGTAATGCGCAGCAACGCCAACCAAACGAAATGACTAAAGAGACCATGAATCATGCACAAGATACGTCCATTACTGGCGTACGCAAGGAGAGTCAGAGTTTGTCTTCAACAAAGAAATTTCGGCACAAAAAGCTTTGCGCCGGGACGATGTCTGGATCGACATACAAGGCGGGGGGCTTTTCATAGCGTAATCCAACGTGTGTTTTGTTGGTACGCATGGGTTCGCGATGCTACTTCATTGTTGCTGCTGCAGTGCAGCGCAAAAATGAATTGTACAATATTTCTTAGGTGAATGCACTAAAAAATTGCAATGATTTTTAATAAATCCTTGAATTTACTAGCTTTTTTTAGATTTTTTGTAAATAAATGAAAATTGTTATAAAAAAATAACTTAGCTTTAAATAGTGTCGGAGGTGAAAATGTTTTTAGGAAGTAATTGTTGTGTGATGATTTTTATCTTAAAAAATGCAGTAAGGAAAAATAAAAAAACCGAAGTAGCGTGAGTGCGCCAGCTCCGGTTTTTTTATTGACAGTCAGGGATGTCTGTCAGGTCGTTGAGAATTCAGGCCCGACAGACTTTTGAATCAGTCATTAATCTGCGTTGATGCCCATAACATGTGAGAAGCCGCCATCTACATAGGTGATTTCACCAGTGATACCATTGGCCAGCGAGGACAACAGAAAGGCGGCGGTATTACCGACATCCATGATGGTAACGTTGCGGCGCAGTGGCGCGTTTTCTGCCACAAAGCCCAGCAGACGGCTAAAGTCTTTAATGCCGGAGGCTGCCAGTGTTTTAATCGGGCCTGCGGAAATACCATTAACACGCACGCCTTTTTTACCCAAAGATTCTGCCAGATAGCGAACGCTCGCTTCCAGTGATGCCTTAGCCAGTCCCATGGTGTTGTAATGAGGGATAGCGCGGATGGCGCCCAGATAACTTAATGTCAGCAGGGCAGATTCGGAGCTGAGCATAGGCAGTGCAGCTTTAGCCAGAGCCGGGAAGCTGTACGCGGAAATATCATGGGCAACCCGGAAGGCTTCACGCGAAAATCCGTCTAAAAAATCACCAGCTAATGCTTCACGCGGAGCAAAGCCAATCGCATGAACCAGTCCGTCGAGCTGATCCCATGATTTAGCTAAATCGGTGAATACGGCATCAATTTGTTCATCGCTGCCAACATCACAGTCAAAAATCAGTTTGCTATCGAATTCAGCGGCAAATTCAGTAATACGATCTTTGAAGCGTTCACCTACATACGTGAAGGCCAGTTCAGCGCCCTCGCGTTTGCACGCTTGTGCAATGCCATAAGCAATAGAGCGGTTTGATAATAAACCTGTAATGAGAATTTTTTTACCTTGCAGAAATGCCATGAATGACTCCGGTAGTTACCACTTATGCCCACGCACACGGGCAGGCATGGGTATCAGTAGTAAAAGTTGTTTGGTCTGTTTCCCGGCGCAAATTGTAGAGCTTCGTGTTGTATTTAGCAACAATGAGCCTGGCATCGCACCGACGTCGAACCGAATTGTGGCTGATTTTGGCGCATAACGGGCAGTTACGCTGCAAATTTTTAACAAAAATCAGTGAATTTTACAAAAAAAACCAAAATTGGACGTAATTATCCGGGGCTGACAGCCGGGAATTGCTGCTAACCCGGCTATCCGTTTTTTCAGGCGCGGTCATGATCCGCCTGGTAATTGCTCTGACTTGCTTCGGGGAATCGCCTTTAATAAGGCTCTGGTATATTCTTCTTTCGGGTTCAGATACAGATCATCTGAGTTAGCCAGCTCGACCACGTGCCCCTGTTTCATCACCATGACCTGATCGGCAATGTAGTTGACTACAGCCAGATCATGAGAAATGAAAAGATAGCTTAAGCTAAATTCTTCCTGTAAGTCTTGTAACAGATTAAGCACCTGTGCCTGTACTGAGACATCCAGTGCGGATACGGATTCATCGCATACTAATATGTCGGGCTTCATGGTCAGGCAGCGGGCGATGGCAATACGCTGGCGCTGACCACCTGAAAACTCGTGTGGATAGCGCTGCATGGCATTTACCGGTAAGCCTACTTTATCCAGTAATTGTGCGGCGGCTGCCCTGCGTCCGGCCTGTGTACCGCCTGTGCGATGAATAATCATCGGTTCGGTGAGAATCTGTTCCACAGTAAAGCGTGGGTTGAGTGAGGCATACGGATTTTGAAAAATCAGCTGAATGCGGCGTTTATAGGGCATAAATTCGCGGACTGACATGGAAAGAATATCTTTTCCGTCAAATATCGCCTGCCCGGTCGTTGCCTGATGCAGGCGCAGTAAACTCAGTCCTACAGTTGTTTTTCCTGAGCCGGATTCGCCTACGATGCCCAATGTTTTTCCTTTTGCCAGTTTAAAGGAGACATCCTGTACTGCTTTAAATTCGTTGCGGCCAAATAAACCAGCCCGGCTAAAAAAACTTTTTCCCAGATTTTTTACGTCTAATATGATTTCTTCGTCGCCGAGCAGACCGCGTTGTCGCTGCGCCTGCGCCTGTACCTGTATCTGATTATGGCTGATATAGTCATCAATGACAGGTAAGCGCCAGGGACGGGCACTGAGTGAGGGGCGACAATGTAGCAGGGCGCACGTATACGGGTCATTGGGAGCATCAAAAATTTGTGTTACGGTGCCTGTTTCCCGTATTTCTCCATGCCGCATGACGATGACATGGTCTGCAATTTCACCGACTAAGGCCAGGTCGTGCGTGATAAACAGTACCGACATCTGGTGTTTGTGACGCAGTGCCGTGATCAGATCAATGATTTGTTTTTGTATGGTGACATCCAGCGCAGTGGTTGGTTCGTCGGCAATGAGTAATTTAGGTTCGCAGGCAATTGCTATGGCAATCATGACCCGTTGTTGCTGACCACCGGATAATTGGTTGGGATAAAAATTAATCCGGGTTTCCGGTGCCGGAATACCCACCTCATCCAGCAGAGCCAGAACCCGGGAGCGTGCCTGTTTTGCATTCATCCCCATATGAATCCGCAGTACTTCTGCAATTTGAAATCCGATAGTAAAGACCGGATTAAGTGATGTCATGGGTTCCTGGAAAATCATGGAAATATCTTTTCCGCATAATTTCCGGCGCTCCGCTGCCGGCATATCCAACAGACTTTTACCTTCGAAAATGATGCGGCTGGCAGGGGTAATGTGTGCCGTATCCGCTGATAGTAATCCCATGATTGCCAGCGAACTGACTGATTTTCCACTACCGGATTCACCAACCAGTGCGACCATGGCATTGCGCGGAATAGAAAATGAAATTCCATTGATTGCTGTGACAGTATCGTGTTTGCTGATCTTAAAACTGACGCGCAGATTCTCTACACGCAATAAAGTGTCTCTGGCTTCTGTTTTGGTTGCAGAAATATAATTTGCGTTGGATCGGGCAGGATTCAGATGTGCCGTGTTCATTATTACTCCGTGGTTCAGCCTGGTTGACAGCCAGTGAATGAATAGCTGCTTATTTCAGTTTGGGATCAAGTGCATCGCGCAGTGCATCAGTAAATAAGGAAAATGCCGTGACCAGTACCGCCATTGCCAGACTGGCTGCTGTCATTTGCCACCATCTTCCTAAAATAAGTTCGTTCTGTGCTTCATTCAGCATACTGCCCCATGACACCACGCCTACAGGAACACCAAAGCCAAGAAAACTTAAAATAACTTCGGATTTAATAAATCCCACTACCAGGATAGATACCTGAACCAGTGCTACATGGCTGACATTAGGAAAAATGTGAATCGCCATTTTTCGCCAGTGTGAGGCACCGATGGCATCAGCTGCCATGACGTATTCGCGCGCCTTGTGTTTGATGTATTCGGCACGGATTAAGCGATAGGTGCCGGTCCAGCCGGTCAGCGCCAGAATCAGTACGATGGTTGTGATTCCTTTTTGTTGTAATACAGCGGCTACCGCTAATATCAGCAGCAGATAGGGGATGGAGGTAAAGATACTGTAAAACCAGTTAAAAATGTCGTCTGCCCATCCGCCAAAATAGCCGGAAACTGCACCAAAAATCGTACCCAGAAAGGTTGCTAAAAAAGCGGCAACCAGGCCAACCAGGATAGAGGTTTGTGCTCCTTTAACAGTTTTTTTAATGATGTCATGTCCCCATTTGTCTGCACCAAAAGGAAGAGTATTTTGTTTTGCTACAGGCAGGGGTGTACCATTTTTACTTTGTGCTGCCTGTAATTGAGCGCGTACTTCGGCCATTTCTGTTGCGATGGGGTCGCGGATGCCATAGTAGTCGGGTAATTCGGGTTGTTGCTGAGATAAGCGGGATGATAGTGTTTTGATGACGTCATTTAAGGGGTCAAGCGGGTTGTCCGGTGGCGTATCTTGCCCTTGTTGCGATGGCGGTGTTTTTTTTGTATCCTTCAGCGCTTCTGTTGTGCCGATAAAACCGGGCGGTGCATAATTCATCCCGACTTCTTTATCCCAGTCGGCGGCGATCAGTCCACCGGCGGAAGCGACCAGTATCAGTAAATAGGCAAGCACAATGGCAAGTGCTGTCATGGCAACCCCGTCAGCGCACAGACGTTGCCAGGCCAGAGCCCATAATCCGGGTGAGGCCATATCCGGAAACCGTGTAAGTTCGCTTGTTTCTGTTGTTGTTTGGGTGTCTGGTGTGCTTATCATGGTTTTGTTTTATTTCATTTGCACGCGTGGATCAACCGCCTGATACAGCAGATCGGTCAGTAAATTAAACACCATGGTAGCGATGGCGACGTAGACCGTAATTGCTTTGATGACCGGAAAATCGCTGCGTTCTACCGCCAGTATGACTTCACGGCCTATACCCGGAATGCCAAAAAAGCGTTCGATTAAAAAAGCGCCGATTAAGAGCCCCGGGAGGTTGGACATGACATAGGTAATAATGGGAATCGATGCATTGCGCAGTACATGCACCCAGACGATACGGCGTTCCGTTAATCCTTTGGCCCGGGCGGTGCGTACATAGTCTTGATTAATTTCATCCAAAACAAAGGTACGAAACAGGCGCAGGTTGGGGGCGATACTTACCGCTAAGGCGATTAATATGGGCAGTATGGAAAAATGAAATAAATTTTCCGATAAACTATCTCCCCAGCCTTGCACCGGAAATAAGCCCCATTGATAGGCCAGTACGTATTGTCCCACGATGATGTACACCAAAATGCTGATTGACATGCCAACGGTGCAGGCGACCATGATGAGCCTGTCGGTTAACGATCCGCGAATGAAGGCAATACCCAGTGCCAGTGCAATGGCAATGATGGTTTCCAGTAAGGTGAGTGGGATCAGTATGGTCATGGAAGGCCCCATGCGCGTTTTGATGATGGATGAAACGCTTTCACCGGTGCTCCAGCTGCTGCCAAAATCCATGGTGGCAATTTGCTTGATGAAGATGCCAAGCTGGACATAATAGGGCTGATCAATGCCCAGTTGCGTGCGTATATTAGCAATTTGTTCTGCATTGGACATTTTGCCGGCCAGAATATAGGCGGGATCACCTCCCACCCAGTTAAACAGAAAAAACACCAGGATGATGACCCCCAGCAGGGTGGGCAGCATTTGCCACAGGCGGCGGAGCAGGTAAGCGGTCATATGTTCTTTCTATCAGCGGGTCTGATTTTTTTAGTTATTTTAGTTGTTTCAATTATCTTGATTTTCGTGATGCTACAGGCGCATGGTACCCATTACTTTTTAGGTGGCGCAAGTGATTTTTCTACATCGAAATACATCCATTCAATAGGTAAAATCGGATGTTTTTTGTAGCCGGTTACACGCGCTTGTATCAGCATATTCCGGTAGCCGGTAATGCCGATACGCTGGGCAGCGTAGACTTCCATTACCCGTGCCATTTTATGGTAAAGCAGGTTACGGGCCGGTCCGTCAGGTACCTGCTGTGACTGAACATAGAGCTGGTCGAACTCGGGGATTTTCATGCAGCCAAAATTGTTTTGTCCGATATTCGGGCCGTAAAATAATTGCATGAAATTATCTCCGTCAGGATAGTCAGCAATCCAGCCTGACTGACGTGTCATTATCTGACACGTTTTTTCTGCTTTGATCAGCTCAGAAAATTGTTTCAGATCGCTAGTCATGCGTATTGCTACCGAATCCAGTGTCCGTTTCCATACGTCGGCCTGTTGTGCTCCGGAAGAATCGGCAATGGCAGAAAAATGTATTACCAGTGGTTTTCCGTCGGGTAAAGTACGGTAGCCGTCAGCCCCCTTTTTATAGCCGAATTTATCAAGCAGGGCATTGGCGGCGGGCGGGTCGTATTGTATGCTGCTTTTATAGTGAGGATCATGCCCGACCACACCCGGCGGAATCGGGTATTCCAGCGCGATAGCCTGACCGTTGTAAATAACCCGGATTTCTTCTTCGACGTTATGCGCCATACTTAAAGCACGACGCAGGGCGATTTTTTCTTTTGACAGGCCGCCGACGATCGGATCACTCATATTCCAGTACCAGACAGATAATTCCGGGTCAATATGGCGCGAAAGTTGTATGCCCCGTTTAACTAACTCTGGTTTCAGATGCCCGTCGACCAGAGCTTGTGGTGCCAGACTTCCTCCCAGTTGAATAATATCCAGTTGATTTTGCTGGAAGGCGAGCCAGCGTGCCTGAGATTCGGTTAATACGGTAATTTCTATACGACCAATTTGTGGTATCTTTTTACCCCGCATGACAGCAACAATGCGCTGATCCTGCGGGTCGCTTCCGGCTTTGAAGTCCCATGTGGTATCACGGTAATCCGGATTGGCTGTTAAGACCATTTTTGAACCGCGATTCCACATACTTAAAAAATAGGGGCCGGTACCTATCGGGTGCTCCATTACATGACCGGAAGCATCGCGATATTTTTCAATCACTTCACGTGCTACGGCTCCTGCCTGTACAAAGGCCAGTATCATGGACAGGTTATAGTCGGGCTGGGTCAGATGAATGCGCAGGGTGTATTTATCTGGCAGCTCAAATCCGGCGACTTTGGCATCATAATCAAACTGCCCGGTTTTTTTAGCTTGTGCGATTAATGCATCTAATCCTGCGATTTTTCCGGTCAGCATCCATGCGTGCGGCGATGCCAGTTTGGGATCGACCAGACGTTTTAGTGTGTACACATAGTCTGCCATGGTCAGTTCGCGCGGTTTACCGTTAAAGGCAGGGTCAGGGTAAAACAAAATCCCTTTTTTTAACGTGATGGTAAATGTTTTTGCATCGGCTGAAATCGTTGGCATGGCACTGGCGGTGAGCGGCACCAGTTTAACCGGGTCTGCCAGATAATCGTAAGTGAATAAGGATTCAAAAATGGATTGTATGATTTGTGCCGAATATAAGTCGCTGACATAAGCCGGATCAAATCCGCTTTCTCCTGCGACAAATGCATAGCGTAGCACTTTGTCCGGATCGGCTGCTTTTACTGGAGAGCTTGCTGATAAACCCATGCAGAGCCACAGGCTTGTCAGCAGAATAATTGAGTAGGATCGGATGCATTTGTGCATTGTGCAATGGCCTTTTTGTTGGCTGATATGTATTTATTTTATACATTATACCCATCAGGAGTCTGACAGATTTTCAAGTGATTTTATGTGCTTAAAAAGTGTAAGCGTAAAAGAAAAATGAATAATGAATACTATCGCCGGGATGGTGGTAAGTTCCATTGGGGTATTTAGTTGACATGTTATAATTTATTACAAAAAAACGCTCATTGTTTTTCAATAAAAAAATTATAATTTTTCATACTTCAAAAAAGAAAAAAATCGTTTGTGAGTTTATCAGAACAGTATCAGATGGATTTACGTAAATCTATGTTAATAAAACAGGCAGTTGTATAGGAGAGTTTGTATGGATTTTTCAGAGCACGGGCGTGACCCGACCAGAAAATTGGTCGGTATCTCCGTTGTCGTCTTGTTTCACGCGATACTTATTTACGCTTTGTTAAACGGGTTGGGTAAGCAGATTGTGGCAATTATTAAAGATGTACCGATTGAAGCCCGAATTATTGAAGAGATAAAGCCACCGCCGCCACCTCCTCCCGTGGAGCATAAAGTCATACCGCCGCCGAAAATGGCTGCGCCGCCACCGCCACCTTATGTGCCGCCGCCAGAAGTACAAGTTGCCCCTGCGCCACCGGCACCAACGATTAGTGCTATTTCCACTGTGAAACCAGAAAGTGCGGTGTTAATTACGTCAACAGCACCTGCTGTTGCTGGCGGTAAAGGAACAGGTCCGGTAAGCATCGCTCCGGTTGTTGATTTTAGTACATGTGATAAGCCGGATTATCCGCGCAATTCGTTACGTAACGAAGAGCATGGATTGGTTAGAATAGCGTTTCTGATTGGTTTGGACGGGCATGTCGCTGAATCAAAAATTGAAAAAACATCCGGCTACCGTGCTTTGGATAATGCGGCAAAAAATGCGCTGAGTTTGTGTAAATTTAAACCCGGCACGCTGGATGGTAAGCCACAGCAGACCTGGACTGCTGTTGATTATGTCTGGAAATTGCCTGATTAATTCGGCCGACTGATTGGTAAATGAATTAAAACATAAATTAATTTAATTATAGATTGATTTAAACATATTTTTTAAGGGAATTATTTTTATGAAAAACCGCGTATCTTCTTCTTTTGCCAGCGTATGCACAGCGCTGATTACCGTGGTGGTCTTGTCTGTCAGTATGGGGCCGGCAGTTGCTGCAGAGCCGGTCGCGACACCTGCAATTGCGTCAGCCCCGGCGGCTGTTACCCCGGCACCAGCCGCCGCTGCGGCAGCGATTGCTGACAATGCCCCTGCCGCAACCCCGGCCGCGATTGAAAATCCATATGGACTGGAAGCGTTATGGAAAGAAGGCGATCTTATTGCTCGTGCTACGCTGTTTATTCTGGCCTTTATGTCCATGGGCAGCTGGTATATTCTGATCACCAAAGTGATTGATCATGTCAAATTGGGCGGACAGGCCCGTGATGCCAAAAATACTTTTTGGAAAGCAGCTTCCGTTCAGGCCGGCGTTACGTCATTAGCTGAAGGTAGTCCATATCGTTATATTGCTGAAACCAGTGCTAAGGCTTCGCAGCACCATGAAGGGTCTTTGCTGGAAAAAATTGACTTGAATGAATGGGTTACTATGTCGATTCACCGTGCAGTAGATAAAGTTCAGAGCCGCCTGCAAGACGGATTGGCTTTTTTAGGTACAGTCGGTTCAACAGCACCATTCGTCGGTTTGTTCGGTACCGTATGGGGTATTTATGGTGCACTGACTAAAATTGGTATCGCTGGTCAGGCTTCTATTGATAAAGTAGCTGGTCCGGTTGGTGAAGCGCTGATCATGACTGCTTTTGGTCTGGCAGTTGCTGTTCCTGCGGTACTCGGTTATAACTTCCTGGTACGTCGTAATAAATCAGCGATGGAAGATGTGCGTGCCTTCGGTGCCGATTTGCATCTGGTGCTGATCAGTGGCGCGATGAGTCATTCTCATGCCGCTCAAAATTTAAACGCAACAAAGAACGGTTAATCATGGCAATGATGATGGGTTCCTCCGATGGGGATGAAGATGAGGTGAACAGTACGATCAACACCACGCCCTTAGTCGATGTGATGCTGGTTTTGCTGATTATTTTTCTGATTACGGTTCCCGTAGTAACGCATACCATTCCGGTGAAACTGCCCAGTGAAACAAATCACTTGTTTAAAACCCACATTGAAGACATTAATCTGTCCGTCAATAAAGAGGGTGAGGTATTCTGGGGGCAAAAAAAACTGGCCGATAACAATGAGTTGCTGGACAAACTCAAAACAGTGGCAGTGCTGACACCGCAGCCGGAAGTACACATTCGCGGCGATCAGAATGCCCGTTACGAATTTGTCGGCCGGGTTATTTTAATGGCACAACGTGCTGGTATCGCCAAGGTAGGTTTTGTAATTGAACCTCCTGCACGTAATTAAGAAAACACAGGAAAAACGATGGGAATGAACGTAGGATCGCGCAGTAGCCAGGATGAGCCGGATGTGATGATTGAGATGAACATGACGCCGTTAATCGACGTGATGCTGGTATTGATTATTATGTTGATTATTACTATCCCTATTCAAAATCACGCGGTAAATTTGAATATGCCTAACGGAAAACCACCACCGCAAGTTGTATTGCCGGTGGTCGTTAACGTGGATATTGGCGCAGATGGTACGATTTTGTGGAATGGTGTGCTTGTGCCTGACCGGCCTGCGCTGGAACAGCATATGCGTGAAATTGCGGCTATTCCGGATCAGCCGGAACTCCATTTGCGTCCGAATAAATTGGTAGCCTATAAAACTGTCGCCGGCGTGATGGCGACAGCGCAGCGCCTGGGTGTGATTAAGTTGGGCATAGTCGGTAATGAGCAATTTATTCAGTAATGACGCGTTGTTTTGATTGAGAAAAATATGCATACGTTCCCGTATTCCCGTCTTGTTGTGTTGCTTGGCTGTCTGAGTTTTTCTGTTGCAGGGAGTTCGTTTCCGACTGCGGCCGGTGCAGCCGGAATGGGTGATGCTATTGCGCAGGCGATGGCTTCGGCTGATCAGCCAGAGAAATTATCAGCCAGATCAGCAGACAGTGGGGCAGAAGACAAGGCTGTTGCCGGGCAGCTCAGGCCTGAAATCATAACGATTCTGACTGCGGCGAAATCATTTTCTGCGGAAAAAAATTGGGGCGATGCATTAAAAAAACTGCATGAAGCGGATGTGCTGGCAAATAAAACGCTTTATGAGACTTATGTGATTGAGCGCACACGTGGCAGCTATGCTATTGCCGCAGGGGATAAAGCAATGGCTGCTGCGGCGTTTGAAGCTGTTGTCGCAACAAATTATTTGCCGGCTGCGGATCAGTTAACCATGATTCAGGCTATTGCCGGAACTTATTATCAGTTAAAAAATTATCCGAAGGCGATTAGCTGGTTTTCACGTTATCAGACTCAGGGTGGTCAGGACGCTAAAGCGCATAATTTGTTAAATCAGGCGTATTTTCTAAACGATGATTTTGCTGATGCGTACACCGGATTATCTGCAGATGTACAGGCAACGATAAAAGCCGGTGGCGTACCGACATTGCAAACTTTGCAAATGCTGGTCAATTGCACACAAAAGCAGAACGATAAGGACGGCTATATCGCAGCACTGGAGCAATTGATAAACTACTATCCCAAAAAAGAATATTGGGCTGAGTTACTTTATCGTATATCTTCCCGTCCGACTTTTTCAGAGCACTTGCACCTGGATTTATATCGTTTGCAACAAGAAGTTGGCGTCATAGATCAGGCCGGTGATTATGTTGATATGGCACAGTTGGCTTTGCGTTCCGGTTTACCTGCCGAAGCTAAAAAAATACTGGGGCAAGGCTATGCTGCCGGAGTGCTTGGAACTGGCCCGAATGCAAAAAAATATGAAGCATTGCGTGATACAGCGGTTAAGCATGCTGCTGATGATATAAAAACTATGCAGCAGGGCGAAGCGGGTGCATTTAAAAGTAAGGATGGTGCCGGTCTGGTTAATCTTGGGATGGCTTATGTGACTGCCGGGCAGGCAGATAAGGGTGTTGCCATGATGGAGCAGGGGCTTAATAAAGGCGGGTTAACGCGTTTGGAAGAAGCAAAGCTGCATTTAGGTATTGCCATTTACTGGGCGGGTAATAAATCTGCTGCACTGAGTCAGTTAAAAACGGTGCAAGGCAATGACGGCAGTGCAGATTTAGCACGATTATGGATGAGGCATATAAGTGGTATGACAAATAGCGTGGCAGGCAGCGTAGTAAAATGACGAGGCAGGAATTGACTGTGTCGTAGCGTGATTTGAAAAAAACACCAATAAAAAAAGCAGATGAATCGGGTAGATTGATCTGCTTTTTTTATTGGTTCTGCCGTGTTATGTACTACTGATTATTTA
>CAIWPG010000241.1 GCA_903914535.1 uncultured Oxalobacteraceae bacterium | reverse complement strand
GATGCCATGACAAACAAAAGGATACTGATGACAAATAAGCGCACCTGACCGAATCGCTGCGTGAGCCAGCCGGTCAGTGGAATGGAAATTGCGTTTGCTACCGCAAATGAGGTAATAACCCAGGTACCCTGAGCCGGACTTACGCCCAGATCACCGGAAATAGCGGGGATGGAGACGTTGGCAATGGACGAATCCAATACGATCATAAACGTCGCTAATGCCAAAGCCAGCGTTCCCCAAATCAGCGTTACACCGGAGAGCGGCGGATGAGGGAGTGGCGGCGATGATGATGACTCTGGCGACCTTTTTTTGGCGGCAGTCGTGGTTTTAGACATAATTAGTTCGATTTATCCATAGGCACGCCAAGGTTGGCTGCAATGATTTTAGCGATTTCTGCATCGGCTTCTGCGTTATCAGATGGAATGGCTTCCATGGTTTTATCTGTTTTAACACTGCTTGCCAGAGCTTGTCCGCGCTGGTCGGTAATATCCACATCCACTTCCATTGACAAGCCGATGCGCAGCGGATGTTCTGTCAGTTCTTTCGGATCCAGTTTGATACGAACCGGGACGCGCTGTACCACTTTAATCCAGTTACCCGTTGCATTCTGTGCCGGCAGCAAAGCAAAAGCGGCACCGGTTCCTACCCCTAAACCTTCAATTTTTCCGTGATAAACCACTTTATTTCCATACATATCCGAAATCAGTTCTACATTTTGGCCGATACGCATGGTGCGTAGCTGTACTTCTTTAAAGTTAGCATCGACCCAAAGCTGATCCATCGGAATCACGGCCATTAACGGGCTGCCTGATTTGATGCGTTGTCCCAGCTGAACACTGCGACGTGCTACATAGCCGGTAACAGGTGACAGTAAGTTTGTGCGTTGATTGTTGATATACGCTTCACGGAATTTAGCAATGGCACGCTGTACATTAGGATGCTGTGCGACATTGACACCATCTGTCAGCGATTTATTCGATTTTAATTGCTCTTGTGCCGCCAGAACGGCAGCACTGGCAGCCGACTGCGCGCTTTCTGCTGCAGTGAGTGCCGCTTTTGCGTGTTGCAGTTCTTCATTAGAAATAGCGCCGGTACTGATTAGTGCCTGACGGCGGGCCAGATCGTCTCTGGTACGGCTTAACTCACTGTTGGCACGTGCGATATCCGCTTCACGCAGGCTGACAGTCGCTGCAAATGTCGCATTATTGGCATAGAGGGTACGTACTTCACGCACAGTTTGCGCTAATTGTGCGCGGGCTTGTTCCAGTGCGACCTGAGCATCACTGCCATCAAGTCTGACCAGAGCTTGTCCGGCCCGGACAAAATCCGTATCCTGGGCACCGATTGCTGCGACAGTACCGTCGATTTGCGGTGTAATTTGTACGATATTGCCTTGTACGTAGGCGTTGTCCGTGGCTTCGTGTTTGCCGCTGTTAATAAACCAATAAACCCCATAACTGATTGCAGCCAGGGTGAATACCCCGGTTAATGCCAGTAATGCTGTTTTACGTTTGGATGTGCTGGTAGTGAGGTGTTCAATTGGTGCATTCATGTTATTTTCCTATAATACGTAGATACATCAGTTCGTAGTAAGGTAAGCGTTATTTCTTGCTGTCGCGTTATATCCCTGCCGGACTGGCGGGATAGCGTGTGTTGCATATAACGATTATCCTGGGGGCGGTCAGTTGCCTGAGTCTGTTGTTTGTCTGGCGCTGATCAGGGTCTGCTCATGAAAGCCGCCGCCCAGCGCACGATTCAGATTAATAGTGGAATCCAGCGCTTTGGCGTGCAGGTCAATGGCTGTCCGTCGTTGTGCTAATACGGCAGACTCGGCGTTGAGTACGTTTATTTTGCTGACCAGGCCGGCGCTTTCACGTTGTTTGGCCAGACGCCATGTTTCCTGAGTGATGATCTCCATTGCGGCTTGTTGTTTATCCTGCAGAGCTAATGAGTGCAGGGAACTGAGCTGATCAGCTACATCGCGTACTGCCTCGATCAGGGTTTGGTTATAACTTTCTACAGCAGCATCGTACCCGGCATTTTTTTCGCGTAAATTGGCGCGTAAGCGTCCTGCATCAAAAATAGGCAGGGTGATTGCCGGTCCGCCTCCATAGTCACGGCTGCCCTGATCCAGCCACTGACTAAAACCAAAACCGGTGTATCCGGCGAATAAAGTCAGGTTGATATTGGGATAAAACGCTGTTTTCGCCACATCGATTTGTTTAGATGCCGCAAAAACGCGTGCGCGTGCGGCTGAAATATCGGCACGCCGACCGATTAAATCAGCTGGTATCGTATCTGGCAATATCGTACTGTAGTGACTGGCCGGAAAATGTGCCGCGATATGATTCATCGCCTCCGGGCCGACACCGATTAACGCGGCCAAAGCATGGCGTGCCAGGCTGATTTGCTCATCCTGTTGTATTAACTCGGATTCAATGGCCGGAAGCGTTCCTTCAGACTGATGCAATTCGATCTGTGTATCCAAACCGGCCGCCAGACGCTGTTGTGTCAGGCTGCGCAATTCTTCACGCAGTTCCAGCGTTGCACGCAGTGTTTTTTGTTGTTCGATGGCGCGTGCCATCGAAAAATAGCTTTTTGCGACGCTGCTTGCGATCAGAATACGTGCCGCGGATACTTCTGCTTTGCTCGCTTGTTCGGTACTGATAGCAGAATCCAGTGCAGCACGATTTTTACCCCAAAAATCAAATTCATAGCTGGCATTGACCATCAGTGTGTTATTAGTCAGGGTGGAGCCGCCAAAAGGAGGTGGGTATAAGCCGTTTTCAGTATAGTGCTCACGAGAAGTACTTACGCCGAGCCCGACGTCTGGCAAGCTGGCGGCCCGGACAGTTTGTGTGATGGCGCTTACCCGCGCCATACGTGCTTGTGCCAGTTTAATGGATGGATTCTGCGCCAGTGCCTGGGTAATTAACGCATTGAGTATCGGGTCATTGTAGCTTTTCCACCATTGCTCATCCGGCCATTGCATTTGAATGGGGGTGAGTGCCAGATCCGTTGCGGTTGTTGTGCTTTGTTCATGTGAGCTAATTCCTGCAAAGTTGGCGCAACCTGCTAAAGTCAGTGCAGCAATAAGCGGGGTAAAGCGTAGTAGCGGCATTATTTTCATGCTAATTCCATATTAGACAACACAAATCATTTAAGATAGCTGCTTAGGCAATAATTGCTCAGGCAGTAAATACGATGGAAAAGACAAGGTTAATTGTAGGCTAGTTGTTCTTTTATATCGTTAAATCAGCGGCGAGGCTAAGAGCTTGCGCCGTTTATAATCATTCGTCGAAGCAAATCTTTTAATAAATCGAAATCATGTTGAGAAAATCCCTGCAAATGGTGATTGATTGCTTTGCATAAACCAAAGGGGATTTGCGCACAAATGCGGTGGCCTTCATCTGTTAATTCGAGGTTGACTACGCGGCGATCCAGTTTGGATCTGCTTCTGATAAGCAGCCCTTTGCTTTCCAGTCTGTCCAGCATGCGTGTTACTGCACCCGTGTCGGTTTCGATTTCTTTGGCGAGAAGAGCTGCCGTATCACCTTTTCCTTTGGAAATCAGTAGCAGAGGGCGCCATTGCATGGCCGTTAAATCATGCTCCTGCATCTGTAAGTCAATTGTTTTAATCAGAGACAAGTGTAAGGTTCTGATCATGAAACCGATGGTATCTTCAGGCTTGCAGCTCTGACCATGATAGAACTCGCCGGAAGTCCGGCTTAAGCCTTTATCTGATTGTCCAGGAAAATTTTCCTGTGTTGTATTGTGCGATTTATTTACCATGGCTATTAATATAGCTGCCTATGCAGTTATTGTCAATGCAGTTTATTTGTTTGTAAAAATAGTTTGGTTATTGACGTGACATATGCTGCAGTACAAAATGCACAACGTGAAATAAAAATATACTGTAATTGATAATGTGATCGATGCGTTCTGTTTCAGATGGATATCCGTTGCCGGTTAGCGGACATAAGACCGGGAAGAGTGCGCATAGTAACGTTGCAGAATTTTTATGGCACTACCATTAGTCCGGGCGCTGCCCAAGTGTTTCGAAGATTGAATGATAGTTTTTTATGACGTAGTAGTTTTTCTTCAGCTACGTCAGACTTAATAACATCCGCCGCAGTGACAGCTGTCTTTATCTGGTATTAATTAACTCTGTAAAAAGGGACGACCATGTTAAAAAAAGCAATCTCAGCATTATTCCTTAGCTCAATTTACAATGTCGCGCTGGCAGCAACGCCAGCGGCGACATTGCCTGCATTTAAAGGAGACCCGACGCAAACTTCTGTCTCAGGATTGTCATCCGGAGCCTATATGGCAGCGCAATATCAGGTTGCGTTTTCCAGTACAGTAAAAGGGGCTGGTATTGTGGCTGGCGGACCCTACTATTGTGCCGGCATGCTGGGTTATTCCGCTGCGGCGATTTGTATGGGTATGGTGCCGTTTATGCCGCCTAATCCGGGCTTATTGTTGGCTGCAGCACAAAATTTTGCCAGCACCGCTCAGATTGATCCGCTGTCTAATTTGCAAAATGATCGTATTTACGTTTACAGCGGTACGAAGGATACGGTGGTACATCAGCAGGCTGTTGATGCTACCGTAAGTTTCTTTAAAATGGCCGGGGTGCCTGATGCCAGCATCAGCTATGTGAATACAGTTCCGTCAGGCCATGCTCTGATTACGCCCAAATTTGGTAATGCCTGTTCTGCGAATGCAACACCTTACATCAGCCATTGTACTGTTCACGGGCAGGGTTACGATCAGGCTGGTGCGCTGCTTAAGCACATATATGGCACACTAAATCCGGCGGCAAGCACTTTATCAGGGCAGGTAATTGCGTTTAATCAGCGTGAATTTGCTGATGCGACTACCGGGATGGCAGAACAAGCATATGTTTATGTGCCGGCATCGTGTAGCCGTACCGGTGCTTTGTGCAACGTACATATTGCACTTCATGGCTGCATGCAATCTGCTCAGGCGGTGGGAAATGATTTTTACAGTGATACCGGTTATAACAATTGGGCCGATAGCAATAATTTGTTGGTACTCTATCCGCAGGTCAATGCGTCAGACATACCGTATAACCCGAAAGGATGCTGGGATTGGGTCGGTTATACCGGTGCTACTTATGCGACAAAATCTGCTGTGCAAATGGTCGCTATCAAAGCAATGGCCGACCGTCTGACTTCCAAAAAATAGCATTCTGCATGTGTCGGTGCAGCAGTACATTGATATTGCATCAGGACACTGCTGCACCGGAACCGTCCGGTTGCAGGATTGCCGGCGACCGTTTTCTTATTGCTGTCCCGGGTTATTTGCCCGGGATTACTTATCTGATGTTGCTTAGCCTTCGGTATTTGCTACCGTTCAGATTAGTAGCTGGTCAGTGCTACCGGTTCGCCGCCTTTAAAGCGGAATACAGTAACAGGGGACTGCTTCAGATCGTGAATTTCATCAAATTCGTAAGAACCGGCAACACCTTTGTAGCTAATTTTTGCCAGTGCAGGACCATATTGCTTAGGTTCGACCGAATTTGCTGCTTTCATTGCCTGAGCAATCAGCATCATGCCATCGTAGAATGAGGCTGCGTAAACTTCCGGCGGACGGTTGAATTGTTTTTTGTAATCAGCAGCGAATACTTTACCGCTTGCCAGTTTATCCAGCATAGCGCCACCCTGAGTACAATAAACCTGTTCACCAACACTGTCACCGCCTAAACGGCCCATTTCAGGAGAACAAATACCATCGCCGCCTAACAATAACTGGCCCATTTCCATTTGCTTCATCTGACGTGCCATTGCGCCAGCTTGCGGAGCATAACCGCCGTAAAAAATAGCATCCGGTTTTTTGGCTTTGATTGAGGTCAGGATAGCAGAAAAATCCGTAGCTTTATCATTGGTAAATTCTTTGCCCAGAATTTTGATGCCGTTCGCTTTTGCTGTTTTTTCAAACTCGGTCGACAAACCCTGACCGTATGCAGTTCTGTCATCAACGATAACAACTTGTTTCAATTTCAGTTCGCGCGCTGCATACAAAGCCATTTTTCCGCCCAGTTGGCTATCGCTGGCGGCAACACGGAATACATTGGCGTAACCTTGCTGAGTTACTTTTGGATTGGATGCGACTGTCGCAATCACGATACCGGCATCGTTATATGCTTTTGAGGAAGGAATTGTTACACCGGAATTGTATGGGCCAACCACACCCTTGACACCGCTATCGATTAATTGCTGGGCTACACTGACGCCGGCACGCGGATCTGCCTGGTCATCTTCTGCTAATAATTCGAATTTAATTTTTTTGTTATTAATAACGATATTTTGATTATTCAAACGGTCAATCGCCATTTGTACGCCACCCTGGTTATCTTTTCCGGCAGAAGCCTGCGGTCCTGATAACGGGCTGCTGAAGCCAATTTTTACTACTTGCGTATCTTGAGCAAATGAGAGTGCCGGAATCAGGGCCAGCAAAGGGAAAAAGTTACGGCGAATAGTCATAGTGCGTCTCCTCTTGGTTAAGTAATGTCGAAAACAGTACATTTTGTATTGTTGATTTTCCAGCTAATTATAACCAGATTGTCACAAAATATAATTCACATTAACAACATGCATTCAGAAGTAAATTCGATAAAAACCAAGTTTTATACTAACATTGCCAAACAATAATCACCAAATGCTGTACAGTTTTT
>CAIWPG010000240.1 GCA_903914535.1 uncultured Oxalobacteraceae bacterium | reverse complement strand
GGTATCTTTCGATTTGCTTACCGATTTAGTGCTTCACGGCGGATCTTTAAATGCTGGCATGGGATTTGCTGAAGGTTAAGTGGGACCAATGCAATTACACTTTTATATTTTGATAAACAACTATAGGGATGCACCATGAAAAATCAGAAATTAATGTTAGCCTCCGCTTTATTGTGTGCTTTGCTGACAAATTTTGCACATGCAGATGATGCAGTAGCACCGGCAGCAGCGAAACCGGATAATGAACTTGCCTACAACATTGGCGTAGTAACAGACTACCGCTATCGTGGTATTTCACAAACGAATATGGATCCGGCTTTGCAGGGTGGTGCAGATTACACCAATAACCCGACTGGTTTTTATGCAGGTACCTGGTTATCAACCATTAAATGGACCAAAGACATTAGCGGTACCGGTGATGTTGAATGGGATTTGTACGCAGGTAAACGCGGTGATATCGCGCCTGATTTATCGTACGACGTTGGCGTATTGAGCTATGTTTATCCATCGAACGGCCTGGCACAGGTAATGAATTATGTGAATGCGAACACGACAGAAGTGTACGGTCAATTGAGTTATAAAGTAGTCAGCCTGAAATACTCGCAATCGGTCACGAACTTGTTTGGTAACCCGAACAGTAAAAACAGCGGCTACCTGGATTTGTCGTCCACGATTGATTTGACAGAAGGTTATTCATTAGGTTTGCATGTTGGTCATCAGTCCGTGAAAAACAACGATGCCTACGCGTACACCGACTGGAAAGTTGGCGTATCTAAAGACATGTTTGGTGTGAACGTGGGCTTGAGTGTAGTTGGTACTAATGCAGACAAAATGTTGTATGTAACACCGGATGATAAATTCACAGGTAAAACCGCCCTGTTGCTGAATGTATTAAAAACTTTCTAAGTGAGGCATGTATGAAACTGATTACCGCAATCATTAAGCCATTTAAACTGGATGAAGTACGGGAAGCATTGTCCAACATTGGTGTACAGGGTATTACCGTAACTGAGGTAAAAGGGTTCGGCCGCCAGAAAGGTCATACTGAGTTGTACCGTGGTGCTGAATATGTCGTTGATTTTTTGCCTAAAACTAAAATCGAAGCGGCAGTGGATGATGCCAGCGTTGAGCGTGCGATTGAGGCCATAGAAACAGCGGCTCGTACCGGTAAAATCGGAGATGGAAAAATTTTCGTCTATGACCTGCAACAAGTAGTACGTATTCGAACCGGTGAAACCGGCAATGACGCACTGTAAAGGGGATAAAAATGAAGAAAGTACTAGTAGGTCTTTTTGCTGCCCTATGTTTGCTGGGTAGCGTTTCTGCTGAAGATAAGGTGGCAACAACGCCTGCAGCAGCACCGGTAGCCGCTGTTGTTGCTGACAGCGCAGCCTCGGCAGTTAGTGCAAGTGCAGTAGCAGCAACACCCGCCGCAGCTTCGGCACCAGCTGTCGCAGCAGCACCCGCCGCAGCTTCGGCAGCAGCTGAAGCTCCGGCACCAGTACCAAACAAAGGCGATACTGCCTGGATGCTGGTTGCAACTTTGTTAGTTATTTTGATGACTATCCCTGGTCTGGCGCTGTTCTACGGCGGCTTGGTACGGTCAAAAAATATGTTGTCGATTTTGATGCAGGTGTTCATGATTTTTGCGGTCATCATCGTATTGTGGTGTATCTACGGTTACTCACTGGCTTTCACCGAAGGCAATTCGATTATCGGCTCATTTGATCGCTTGTTCCTGAATGGTATTTTTGACCCGGTCAAAGGAACATTCTCTACTGCGGCAACTTTCAGTAAGGGTGTCGTCATTCCTGAGTTTGTTTATGTCGCATTCCAGGCAACATTTGCAGCAATTACCTGCGGTCTGATCGTTGGTGCTTTTGCTGAACGTGCTAAATTCTCTGCTGTATTAGCGTTCGTTGTGTTGTGGTTCACCTTCTCTTACCTGCCTATCGCTCACATGGTTTGGTTCTGGACAGGTCCGGACGGTATTAAAGACGCAGCTACTCTGGCAACAGAAACAGCTAAAGGCGGTAAATTGTGGCAGTTGGGTGCCTTGGACTTTGCAGGCGGAACTGTTGTTCATATCAATGCAGCTGTTGCCGGTTTGGTTGGTGCTTACATGATCGGTCGCCGTGTTGGTTACGGTAAAGAATCCATGGCTCCTCACTCCCTGACAATGACAATGATTGGTGCTTCTCTGTTATGGGTGGGCTGGTTTGGTTTCAATGCAGGTTCTGCACTGGAAGCTGGCGACGTCGCAGCTCTGGCATTCATCAACACATTGTTAGCAACTGCTGCAGCAGCCGTATCATGGGTATTCGGTGAATGGATGCTTAAAGGTAAACCATCGATGTTGGGTGGTACTTCCGGTGCAGTAGCTGGTTTGGTTGCCATTACTCCGGCTTGCGGTTATGTTGGTCCGATGGGTGCTCTGGCAATCGGCTTGCTGGCTGGTGTGGTTTGCTTGTGGGGCGTCAGTGGCCTGAAAAAATTGTTGGGCGCAGATGACTCTCTGGATGTGTTTGGTGTGCATGGCGTAGGTGGTATTCTGGGTGCGATGCTGACTGGTGTATTTGCTTCTCCATCACTGGGCGGACAAGGTATATTCGACTACGTTACTAATAAACTGTCTGCTGATCCGTATTCAATCATCAGTCAGGTAACTATCCAGGGCGAAGCTGTGTTGACAACGGTAATCTGGTCAGCTGTGGTTTCTCTGGTTGCTTACAAATTGGTTGATGTGGTTATCGGTCTGCGTGTTCCTGAAGATGAAGAACGCGAAGGTCTGGATATCTCTAGCCACGGTGAGTCTGCTTATCACTCTTAATCGTGTATTAAACAGAAGTTAAAAATAGATGTATTAACTAAATTGTTGTAGTGTTTTTTTAAAGCACTCCCTGACCGGAGTGCTTTTTTTTCGTATGAGCGTATGAGCGTTGCGCTGATTGATAAGCCAGCATCCGTGTTGACCTTATTTGTGTGCATATGGTTCGGGTAGCAGGAGGATGCCGTGATCGTCAATAAATACAAGAATTATTTAGTGCGTTCCGGTTGGTAATGTAATAAAAACCATAATGCCAGCCACGGCCACAGCAGGGATAAAAATAAGGCCGCACCATTAAAATTGAGAAATTTTCCTTGTACCCAGGTAGATAACGTATCAATAAAATAAGGATTGGCTGGTACAAAATTGAGGGTTAATAAGCACATGGTCAGCATGATGATAGCCAGATGCCGCTGTATCCGGGCGGGGGTAAACGCCAGGGCATATAACATCATGCAACCGACCAGCAAGCCGGCTTGCGCCCCCGGTGAAAGCCAGGAATAGGCGTTTTCCGGTTTAAATAACAAAGCTAATGCCAGACTTTTTATACCAAGAGTGAAGGCGATGAGTGTACTGACCAGCAGTGCTTTTGGTGCAGTGTTCCGTAACAGCGACAGAAAAATTAATACGGCACCAATCAGGCCGCAACTGGTAATTATTGTTTCTGATAGCCAGTACTGGTCGATGCTGAGCACGGCACCCTGGCGTAGCCAGTTGCCAATGTCGACAGGAATACCGAGATAGTTATTCATCCAGTCTGATAAATGCGTAAGCAGCTGACCATGTCCAAATAAATAACCCTGCGGGTATATTTGTGCCAGCGGCCAAAGTGCCATAATAATCAAACCGCTACTGGAGCGAGGCATAAACCAGCGGGTACGAATTGTGTGCAGCAGATCTCGTTCAAGTAATAATGGTGTAAATAAACAGGCGAGTATTATCCCGATAAACAGACCTAGTGCGTTGGTGAGCAAATCCAGTAATGAGGAGACCCGTGAAGGCAAATAATTTTGTATCGCCTCCATAGTTCCGGATACCAGCGTACCAAAACACATGCTGACTAACGCCGCGTGGCGACGGGCCAGCCAGGGGTAACAAAATAGCACCAGTAAAAAACCAAAAGGAATATAGCCAATGATATTAATACTGACATCAAACCAGGTCCAATAGCGAGGCAGTGGTTCACTAAGATAGGCTATTGGCGATGTTCCTACCATGTGCCAGCCAGAGAAAGGGTACAGACTGGCATAGACCACCAGAAAAGTGTAGGCCAACAAAGCGACACGCACCAGGGGGGACGGTGTGCGTGTCATGGCGGCGGCATCGGGTATCGCAGGGCTCATCGGGGAGTCTGTTCGCATAGCCAGCCGTGTAATTCATTGATCAGCGTATCTGTTGCAATGCGCATAGCACTGGCTCCGCCGGGCGCATCGGCACTTGCGCTGGCAGCTTGTCCGTAGAAGGTTGTTTGTGCTATCAGGCCGGTGCCCTGTGATACGGTTGCGCGTACGGTTAATTGTGCTTTGCTCTGTGTTTCATCTATAAAATAGTGTGCAAAATCAGTCAACTCCAGACGTAACATTAGCGTATTCCCGTCCCTCATACTATCGCCAATAATAACTCCCGATGCGGCCAGAACGGTTTTAACCCGTTGTGTCAGGAGCTGTGGCGGAGGCATATTCCAGCGGTGGCCTGCATAGGCGTGTGCTTGCTGATCGTTGGCATATAACAGCCGATAGAGCATAAGATTGCTGCTTAAGGCACTCGGGCTGCTGACTTCAGCGACGTAAACCGGTGGCAGGTGACAGGACGGTGTGTCGGATCGGTCTGACCGGGGACTTGTGCCAAAATCGTAGTTAAACATGGGGGTCGGCGTACTGGCACAGCCTGCCAGCCCCAGTATTAAAACGGTGCCGGCGGTGATCCGGAACAGTAGTGTGTGTAAATTAGTCATTATCAGGCATCATGTTATTTTGTAGGCGCAACAAAGCCGCTTTCTCCCGGCCCCGGTGCCGGAGCTGGTTTTCCAAAAAGTAAACTTTGCGGTTGTTCTTGTAAATCGTTTAAGGTGTGATTGAACGCACGCACCGAGTTGCTTGCATCGTTGGTTAATGCATTGATTTGCGGAAGGGTTTCCAGTTCCATCTGATCACTGATATGTTCCACGCCGGAGAGTGCGCGGTTAAATGGTGCGGCCGGGCTTTGCAGTTGTTGCGTCAGCAGGGTGAGTTGCTGACTCATTTTACGCGCATCTTCAGCGAGCTGCTGTATTGATGTCAGGGTCGCGCCGGTTTGTGCCGTCAGTGCCGGAAGTTGTTGTATGGCCGGTGATAATTGTTTCGCCAAAAGTTCCCATTGGGCGGTAGCCTGTCCTGTTTTGGCAAATGCCCCCAGCATAATCTGTTGATTTTCAGGTGTGAGTAGTGCAGATAGTCGTTCTGCAATAACGGTGGATTTAGACAGGATACTGTTGCTGCTGCGTTCCAGTGTTTCCAGCATGCCGGGGCGTAGCGGGATACGTATTATCTGTCCTTCTGTTGCCGTTATTTTGACGGGCCTTTTGCCGTCATCATCTAGTTGTACAAACGCGATACCGGTTACTCCCTGCGAACTTAAGGTTGCGTAGGTGGACTGAGTGATTGGCGTTGCCGGATTAATTCCGATCCGAATTACAATTTGTCCTGGGACGACCGGATCAAAATCGAGTCGGGTGACACGGCCGACAGCAAGTCCGCGATAGCGCACGGCGGCTTGCGGGTTGAGTCCTGAAACTGCCGATGTGGTGACAATTTCGTAGCTGGTCAGGTTACTTTTATCTCTGTTAAGCCAAATCCCGGCGATTACTGTAGCACAAAGTAATACGATGGTAAAAAAGCCGGCCCAAAGTGCATGTGAACGATTTTCCATAAATGTTTATCTATGTTCTGGTGAAAGTGCAGTCATAGCACGTATGCCGCGTGCGCCTGAAAAGAAGTCGTGTATAAACGGATGCTGGCATTGAATAACTTCATTAATAGTTCCCAGTGCAACGACATGTTTATCTGCCAGAACGGCAATACGTGAAGAGAGTGCAAGCAGCGTATCCAGATCGTGTGTCACCATTACCACGGTCAGTCCTAATTCTTTATGTAAGGATTGAATCAGCTTAACAAAACTATCCGATGAATCGGGATCAAGGCCGGCAGTTGGCTCATCCAGAAATAATAATTCCGGCTCCAGTGCCAGCGCGCGTGCCAGCGCAACGCGTTTAATCATGCCACCGGATAACGATGATGGCATTTTTTGAGCATGTTCGGGGCTGATTCCTGCCATATCTAATTTTAAATAGACGGCATCGGCAATAAGTTTAGGGGACAGGGTGCGTAACTCACGCATAGGTTGTGCGACATTGTCAAATACTGACAGGGCAGAATACAGCGCACCATGCTGAAACAACATACCTGACCGGCTGCGAAAATACGCTACATGTTGCGGTTCTGCCAGGTGTATATCTTCGCCAAAAATGGTAATACGCCCCTGTGATGGTTTTTCCAATAGCAGCATTTGTCGTAACAGCACGGTTTTTCCGGTACCGGAGCCGCCTACAATCGATAGGATTTCACCACGCTTAATGGACAGATTCAGGTTGTTGTGAATAATAGTACGGCCAAACTGGGTACGCAGGTTCTCTATCTGAATCAATCCGGCTGGTGCGGAAATGGCTGAAGGAGTTGTGGTAGCCAGGGAAGATATTTCTGTCATTTAAATGTCCCTGCTCCGCTAAACATAATTGCAAAAATAGCATCAATAATAATAACCATCGTAATGGCACTGACTACGGAGGTGGTGGTGCCCTGTCCCAGGCTTTCCGTATTGGGTTTGATGCGTAAGCCAAAATGACAGGCAATTAACGCAATGGTTACACCAAAGACGACGCCTTTTCCTAAGCCGATATAAAAATTAGCCAGCGGAACAACGTCAGGTAATTTTTGTAAGAAGAAATCAGGTGAAATGGACAGGATCAGTTGAGCGGAAATCATGCCGCCTGTTAATGCCATGGCGTCCGTCCAGATGACCAGTAAAGGCATCGCGATAGCAAGTGCCAGTGCTTTCGGTAAAATCAGACGTAAACCATGTGGTATTCCCATGACCAGCATAGCATCCAGTTCTTCGGTCACACGCATGACGCCAAGTTGCGCCGTAATAGAAGATCCGGATCGTCCGGCAACCAGAATTGCCGCCAGCATCGGGCCCAGTTCACGAACGATGCTGATGCCTAGAATATTGATCAGGTAACTGTCACCCCCCAGTGCACGTAATTGTTGTGCCGACAAATACGATAACACGACTCCTATCAGTAAACCCACCAGTGCGGTAATGCCCAGCGCACGAAAACCAGTATGAAAAATGGTGGCTGAAATTTCCTTCCATGGTCCTCGTGCCGGATGGCGTATCAGATAAAATAAATCCAGTATCAATTGACCGAGCAGGGCGGTGAATGCGACTACATGCGTTACAAATTCCAGCATGATAACGCCCAGGTGCATGATGTTATTTAATCGCGCCGGGCGTTGCCGGGGTATTTTTAGCTGGTTTGCCAGTTCCAGCCGCTTAAAAAAAGCTTCTTGTTGCGGCAATAAAATCAGTTGTGCCGGACGATGTTTTCCCCAGCAATTCCATAGCATTTGTGCTCCGATATGATCTAAGGCCTCAACTCCGGACAGATCCCAGTGCAAATTTTCTTGTTTTTCACAGTCTTGCAGCAGACTTGTAATTTGTCGCATGGTGTCCGGTTTGGCCAGAGCGTGTATTTGCCAGCACCCTGTCACGGCAACAACGTGAGGTGATGGCTTGCTCAGACCGGGGCGGGTGGTTAATATCATGCGGCAATGTTGGTGCTAGACATGGCAAGTTCCATCTACAAATATTTTTAGTTCGCCTGGCATAAATGCGTGCCAGGCTTCATTATCAGTGAGCGGTACGGTAGCAATGACAGCAACCTTGTCTTGGGGCGTGGTCACCTGAGTGAAATCAACGCTTAATTCCTGATCTGATAAGTGTGCTGTAGTGAAAGGATATTGTCGGATGATGTAATGTAGTTTTGTGGAGCAATGCGCCAGAAGGGCAAGACCATTCGATAACATAATATTAAATGTGCCGTATGTTGAAATTTCCTGACAGAGGGTTCTGACTATTGCCGTTAATTCAGCCAGCGTGGGGGCAACCGCCCCGAAGTGGCGGCGTAATTCTTGCATCAGATAGCAAAAGGCACGTTCACTATCGGTATTGCCTATTGGTTGATAACAGCCATCCAGTACCGGCATAAAACCTGGCAGGTCGCCATTATGAGCAAATACCCAATTAAGTCCCCAGCATTCGCGGATAAACGGATGGCAGTTTTCCAGCGCAACTTTTCCCTGCGTCGCTTTGCGGATATGAGCAATGACGTTATTGGATTTGATGGGGTGTACTTTAATTAAATCGGCTAGCGGTGAGCGGCTGGCGGCCTGGTGATCTACCAGATGGCGTACACCTGCACCTTCAAAAAAAGCAATTCCCCACCCGTCCTGATGTTCATCCGTTAGCCCGCCACGCAAGGAAAATCCGGTGAAGCTAAACACGATGTCGGTAGGGGTATTGCAGTTCATTCCGAGAAGCTGGCACATGATGATGTAAAACCAAATCAAACAATAACCTTACCATTGATAATGGGTACTGGCCTTACAGATTGTAAAAAAAATGCAGGGAATGTCTGATTTGTTGATAAAACCGGGTCTGTATTCCGATCTCTGGCTATTCGGTTATTCCGTGACCTGTACTGTGTCCAGGTGTCGTGCCTGACGTTGGGGAGCGGCGCTTGCTTTTTCTGCCCGTTGTTTTTTTTCAGAGCGGGGAATTTTCTCGGGAGATGTCTGCCCTGCGTAGTCATTTTTTAATCGGGCATTGATGGTGGCTTCATCCAGGCCACGTTCCTGTTGCAGCCAACGGGAGACTAATTTTGCCAGACGCTCCAGTGCAATGCGGTGCGTTGCATCGGTGCTAATGTAGAGCCAGTCTGACAGTGCCATGAAATTACCAAACGGATCATCGGCCAGAATTAATGGCAGGGTATGCGTAAAACGTCCTGAATTGGCGACCAGATCCCAGTAGCGGGCAAAGCGTACCAGGCGTTGCATGGTGCTAAAGTCAATGTCACGGGTGGCTAAAATGGTGTAGGGCGGATAAGCATCGAATACCATGCCGTATTCTTGTGTGTGGCGGATAATCGGAGTGCCACGCAAGCGCTTTAAAATACCAAATTGAATTTCATGTGGTTGCAGAGCGTACAGCTGGTTAAAACCACGTGCAAAGCTGGCGACATCTTCACCGGGTAGTCCTGCGATCAGGTCTACATGCATGTGTGCATTCGAGTTTTGGCACAGCCAGCGTATGTTTTCTTCGGCTTTCTGATTGTTTTGTTTGCGGCTGACCAGAGCCTGAATAGCGGGGTTGAAGGTCTGAATACCGATTTCAAATTGTAGTGTTCCCGGCGGAAATTGCTGTATACCTGCTTTTAATGCATCGGGCAGATGGTCGGGAACGACTTCAAAATGCGCGAATACCGGATCATCCGGTTTAGCTGCCAGCTTATCCAGAAAGAACTGCATGATACGTAAACTGGTTTTGATATTTAAATTGAAGGTACGATCCACAAATTTAAACAGGCGTGCGCCCCGTTGATACAGCGTTTCCAGCTCATTCAGAAATACGTCAATATCAAACGGCCAGGCGGTTTTGTCTAGTGCAGATAAGCAAAATTCACATTTAAACGGACAGCCGCGTGACGCTTCAACATACAAAATGCGGTGTGCAATATCGTGGTCACTAAAGTGTGCATAAGGTAATTTAAGCTGACTCAGCGGCGCCTGCACTCCGGTGTGGATTTTCATGAGAGGCTGAGGTCCGTTAATGAGTTGCCGGCAAAGTGACGCAAAGCTGACATCGCCCCAGCCGGTAATCACGTAGTCGGCGTGTTTTACGATGGTTTGTTGTTCGGTTTCGTGGGATACCTCCGGGCCGCCCAGAATAATAATGACCTCAGGTGCGATGACTTTTAGCATAGCTACCACCTGGGTGAGTTCTTCAATATTCCAGATATATACTCCAAAGCCGACAATAAACTGTTGAGTCGCATCACGGTGCATTAATATTTTTTCAACAATTTCAGTGGTCTTGGTGCCGATTACAAATTCCTGTAACACGGTGCTGCCTTGCAGTTCTCCCATATTGGCGAATAAATAGCGTAATCCCAGCGAGGCATGGGAATAACGGGCATTGAGTGTGGATAACAGGATAGTCATGGCGGCAGTCTGATAGGAGCATATTGGCCGCCATTGTAGCCGATGGCCTGGAAGTCTGACAGACTAGCCCTGCACCCGTTGACGATCCAGCGTTTTCGTCGCAACAAATATTTCACGCAAAAAATAAATCAAACTACCGATCAGCGATAAAATTCCCATTACAAAACAACTGCCAACTAATTTAGATAGTTCCAGTCCAAAGGCATCACTCGCAAATAAGGTCGCAATGACCAGGCAAATGAGCAGCGAGCACGATGTGGACAGGGTGATAGCGCGGTTAATTAGATGAGAGCGTTTATATAGTTCATCCAGTTCCAGCATGAGTTCGGCATCGTGGCGGTCCAGCGTTTTTTCCAGGCTGCGGGTCCGGTCAATAATGCGCCCCAGCCGGTTAGTGAGGACGACCAGATTGGTACCCACCGCAGCCAGTAAAAAGACCGGTGCAATGGAAAGCTGGATAATCTGGGCGATATTGCCGAGTTGTGTATTCATGCGATTGGCAGTTACAGTACGTAAAACCCGATTATAGAGCCAGTCTGCTTTACGGGCGTACAAATCCTCTGCTCTTTGTTGCATGTTAGTTTTGCATGGACAATTGTGGATGATTTTATTGTAAAAAAGGATTTCCCGGTAAAACCAGTGTGGCTTCCAATCCGCCATCGGGATGATTTCTTAGGGTTAATTTTCCGCCGTGTTGCTCACAAATATTACGTGCAATGGTCAGTCCTAAGCCTGTACCGCCACTGTCGCGGGAGCGTGAAGTTTCAATGCGGTAAAAGGGGGTAAACACTTTTTCGAGTTGTTCTGCCGGTAATCCGTCGCCGCCATCCTGAATGCGGATAGTAGCGTTGTGATTGGCGTCTTGTTGAACTGAGATATTGGCGTAGTGACCGTATTTCAGTGCATTATCCACTAAATTATTGACGCACCGCAGCAAGGCCTGCGGTTGTGCTTTGATGCTCATGCGTGATTTTCCTTCCAGTTGTACCGGTTGTCCGGCATCACAGGCATCGCTGACTACGCTATCCAGCAGCGAATCAAGATCCATCGTTTGCATATTTTCATTGCTATCCATGCTGCGTGCCAGAGCCAGACCTTCACGTATCATATCTTGCATGGAAGACATATCGGCAATGAGTCGTTCACGTAACTGCGGATCTTCGACTTTTTCCAGGCGGAGCCGCAGCCGGGTAAGAGGGGTTTGTAAGTCATGTGTAATTGCAGCCAGCATGTGGGTGCGTTGCTGGATGTATTGGCGTATCCGTGCTTGCATGGCATTGAATGCATTGCTGGCTTGTCGCAGCTCTGTTGCACCGGACACCAGCAGTGGCGGGTGATTAATATCGTTCCCCAGATTTAGTGCCGCCTGTGATAATTGTTGCAGTGGCCGGATCGTCATGCGCGTGACGAAATAGGTCAGTGCGCCAATGCTGAGTAAAAAGAAAATCAGGTAAAAGTAAAAATCAATATGTAGTGGCGGTATGGGATTTTTTCTGGGAAGCAGGCTGAAGGAAAATATTTTGCCGTCTCGTAGTGTAATGGCAAAGATTTCACAGGCTGTTATTGTCTGGGCGTTATTGTTTTGCAGGCAGTCGTCAGAAGGCAGGCTGACCAGATGGAAATCCGGGCCTAATTTTTCAGCAATTGTTATGGCATTCTGACTGTTTTCAGGTAAGGTGGCACCGATTTCCGATATGGGATTGATTTTGATGCCCAGACGCGGGGCTATCTGGAGGAGGCGTACACGATTTTCTGGCGGAAGTGCATCAAGATCGAGAATTAATTGTTCAGCCCGTTCCAGAAAATGGGATTCGCGATACTGAATCAGGCTGCGTTGGCGTTCGCCCAGCGTTAGCCATAACGTTAAACTGGCCGACGCAATAACGCCGACCAATAAAACAAAAAATACCCGGCCAGACAGGGATTTAATCACGCTGCCTCCACGCTGACGGCCAGTACATATCCCCCGTTTCGTACTGTTTTAATGATTTGTGGTGAGCGTGCATCTTCCCCCAGTTTTTGGCGAATCCTGCTAATCTGGATATCAATTGAGCGGTCAAACGGATCAGCATCACGTCCCTGGGTCATATTGAGCAGCTGATCACGATTTAATACGCGATTCGGATGCTCCAGGAATATTTTTAACATCCTGAACTCGGCGCCGGACAAGACAATAATCATTTCCTGCGGATTGATCAGGTGTCGTGCAGTCAGATCCAGTGACCAGCCGGCAAAGCGTAAAAAATGTAGCTTGTCGTTTGCATGATGATTGGCCTGATTATGGCTTCGCCGGAGTACGCTGCGTATGCGGGCGAGTAATTCGCGTGGTTCAAATGGTTTCGGTAAGTAGTCATCCGCTCCCATTTCCAGCCCCAGAATACGGTCTAACGGCTCACCACGTGCGGTAAGCATAATGACGGGTATGGATGATTTGGCGCGTAAGTTGCGGCATAAGGTTAAACCGTCTTCACCCGGTAAATTCAGATCCAGTACGACCAGATCAATTTCCGATTCGTCCAGAATGCGCCACATGGCTTGTCCCTCCGCGGCCATATGGCATCGATAGCCATTAGTTTGCAGATAATCGGCAAGAAGGGTGCGTATTTCACGATCGTCATCGACGATTAAAATTTGATTAGTATCCATACGGCTATTATGAAGAAATTCAGTGAATTAAAACAATCAGTTTGTATCAGCATGTTAATGGGTTTGTTATGTAAATCGATTAATAAGGTGTTTGCGGGATACAAGACGATACAAAAGGTGTAACTAATGACACTGCCAGGATACATGTATTCTTTATTGTGAAGCTCTGTACGGTTTGCAGCACGTGAAAGTCTGTAAGTAAATTTATACTATTTTGTAGACAGGGAACAAACAGACCAGAATTCGTGTCTCAGGCTGGGCACTTAATTAATTGTACATGGCGAGGAAATGATGAGAAATCTGAGAAAAAAGTTGATGTTGGGTTGTGCTGCATTGGGTCTGGCTTCAGTTGCCCTGGTGGCTGGTGCGCAAGAGCACAAGGGATGGGAATGCAAGGATAAGGCAACTCGCACGGAATGCATGCAAGCTAATATGGCAAAAATGCGGGCAAAGCAGCAGCAAAAATTGCATGCCTTATTAAAAATAACAGCAGAGCAGGAACCGGCATGGAAGACATTTACGGAAAGTAGTGATGCAGCAGGTTATCCGGATTTTCACGCATTTGACCGGAAAGAAAAATTAAGTGCGCCGGAACGTCTTCAAAGACGTTTGGATGAGCTTAAAAAGCAGGAAACCAGACTGAGTGCGCATCTTGCAGCTTTAACGCCGTTTTATGCACAGTTAACCGAGGAACAAAAAAAGAAATTTGATGCTCACCGGGGCAATCAATGGCATCACCATTGGGATCACTGGCATCACGGCGATGCCGGGCATGAACATGAACATGATGCACACGATTCTAAGTAATTGAAGACCAGCTGCCTTTAGCATCGTTGAGCAGACGGTCTGTCCGTGTTTGTGTGAGGGTGCGGGCAGGGTTCAGGACAGGTGTGTAGTCTGAGCCTGACCTGCACGTCCCCGGTTTCGTGCTACTTTAAATAGTTTTCGGCCAGTCGCACCCAATAGGTCGCACCGATCGGCAGCAGCCGGTCATTAAAATCATAACTCGGATTGTGTAAGTTGCAGGGTCCCAGTCCGTGCCCTGCTGAACGGTGATCACCATCGCCGTTTCCAATAAAAACATAGCAGCCGGGTTTTTCTTGTAGCATGAAAGCAAAGTCTTCTGCGCCCATAGTAGGTTCCACCTGGACATTAACTGCTTGTTCTCCGACGACAGAACGCATGACATCAATGGCAAAACGTGTTTGTTCCGGATGATTAATTAACGCCGGGTAGTTGCGGTGAAAGTGCATTTTTACCGTTGCGTCGAAAGCCAGTCCGGTGTGTTCAGCAATACGGCGCATTGCAGTTTCAATCTGATCCAGTACTGCGGTGGTAAACGTACGCACTGTACCAATCAGGGTAGCGTGATCCGGAATCACATTGGTGGCGCTGCCTGCGTGAATTTGAGTAATGGAAAGTACGGCAGTGTCCAGCGGGTTGAGTTGGCGGGATACGATGGTTTGCCAGCTTTGTGCAATCTGTACTGCGACCATGACAGGATCAATTCCCTTATGTGGTTGTGCCGCGTGCGAACCTTTTCCTGTAACCGTGACCTCAAACTCATTAGAGGATGCCATCATGGGGCCGGGCGTAACGCCAAAACTACCTAGCGCCAGCCCCGGCCAATTGTGCATGCCAAACACGGCTTCCATCGGACATTTTTCAAATAAACCATCGTCCATCATACGTCGGGCTCCTGCTCCGCCTTCCTCTGCAGGTTGAAAAATAAGGTATACCGTACCGTCAAACTCACCATGCTGCATAAGGTGATGCGCGGCCCCCAGCAACATGGCAGTGTGTCCGTCGTGACCACAGGCATGCATTTTCCCCGGATGCTGTGATGTGTGTGCAAAGGAGTTTATTTCTTGCATTGGCAGCGCGTCCATATCAGCACGAAGACCAATGCTGCGGGTGCTGTTGCCGCGTTTGATGATCCCAACGATTCCTGTAATACCCAGGCCCCGGATCATCGGTATTCCCCACGCTGTCAATTTTTCAGCGACCAGACCGGCAGTACGTTGTTCTTCGTAGCACAGTTCCGGATGCGCATGTATGTCGCGTCGGATTTGTTGTAATTCAGCAGAAAATTGCAAGATAGGATCAATGAGTTTCATAGTGCCTCCACCGCTAACAGCTAATAGTTATAGTATTGTACAGCCCGAGTATGCGAAATGTCAGTATGATCAAGTTACATTGGTATAAAAATGGGTAGCAGGGGGGGAAATTAAATTGTTCAGCGTGAGCAGCAGTGGTAATCAATAGCATTATTTTGAGTGTGTAAAATCCGTCGCCGGTGTTTTTAGCATCTGGCCGGCTGTTTTTTTCTGCCTGTGCCCGGTAATTTTTATCCGGATGGTTTTGCGTTAGCTTTAATTATCTGAAAATTGAATTAATTGTAGAAGTAGCATCATATTTTTTGTGTGATAATGGCATTACTCACTTGAATCGGAGCGAATCAGGATGATGTATGCGTAGCCTTGAAGGCAGAATAGTCGCGCTGTTTATTTTCTTGATATTAGTGGTTCAGTTAGCCGCGTTTATTTCTATCCGTGGTGCGCTGGAAAGTAATGCGCGCGTTTCTATTGTTGAAGAACTTGCTACCAGCGAGCGGGTGGTTCAGCGTTTGCTCGAGCAAGATTTCCAGCGAATGACTGATTGCGCTTATTTAATAGCTGCTGATATTAACTTTCAGTCTGCTATGGCACATGCTGACCGTAATGCATTGGCGACCATGCTGGTAAGTCATAGTGCAAAAATGCATGCAGGTGTCAGTATGTTAGTGGGCACAGACCGGCAAGTGATCGCAATGGCACCGTTGTGGTTGTCTGTTCAGTTGCAATCGGCGATGTTGCAACTAGCTAATGATTCGAAGCAGCTTGCCACCACCAGCGCGATGGTCGTAGTGGGTCAGCAGTGGTTTCAGCTGGTCGCTGTACCGGCAGGTTCGTCGCCGGTTGCCGGCCGGATTGTTCTTGCATTACCTTTCGGGAAAAAATTGGTTGCAGATATGCGTCAGCTTACTTTGATGCAGGTGACTTTACTGACCAGAAATAAAGAAATATGGCAAGTGGGTGAGTCCAGTCTGGATGTAAAAGAAGCGGATTTGCTTGCAAAAAAAATCCCGTTGTTTACCCGGTCCGAGGTGATGAATTTGCAGTTGGGTGATAATGCGGTCAGCGTACGATCGCTGGCTTTGACTCAGGGAGATCACCCTGTTGGTGTGGTGGTGTTACAGCGTTCTGTCAGTGAGGCAGTTGCTCCGTACGTACAGTTGCAATTAACTTTATTGATGTTAATGATATTAGGGATTGCCCTGTCGGTATTCGGTAGCGTGTTGTTTGCTAAACGTATACGTGAACCCATGCGTCAGTTAAGCGATATTGCTAAACGTTTGGGCGCCGGTGATTACACTGCGCACGTTGAAGTCAATCGTGATGATGAAATCGGTGATCTGGCTCAGGCTTTTGTCAGTATGCGCGACGGTATTGCCAGGAGGGAGAGGGAAATAGGCCGTTTGGCGTATTGGGATACGCTCACGGATTTACCCAACCGGGCGCAATTTACCTATTTACTGGAACATGCCATTACCGAAGCCCGGCAAAATGATAAATCATGCTATGTACTGATGATGGATTTGGACAGATTCAAGCATGTTAATGACGTACTCGGACATAGTTTTGGTGATGTGCTGTTAAAAAAACTGGCACAGCGTCTGTGTGAAGATCTTCCTGGTGCTCATCTGGCCCGATTAGGTGGTGATGAGTTTGCTTTATTACTTCCCGATGCCACCTTGCAGGATGCACTGGATGCGGCGCAGGTCATTTTAGCCGCATTGGAAAAACCTATTGCTCTGGAAGATCAGACGGTCGATTTGGGCGCCGGTATTGGTATTGCCGGTTATCCGGATCATGGTGATGATGCTGAGATGTTATTGGGGCATGTTGAAGTCGCAATGTATGCAGCCAAACTGGCCGGCGGAAGTAATGCTGCAGTGTATAGTCCGGAAGTGGATAAAAGTAGTCAGCAAAATTTATCCTTGCTTAGTGAGTTACGCGCCGCGCTTCAGTATGATCAGCTGTGCCTCTATGTTCAGCCCAAACTGGTTCTGGGGAGTGAGACGGTGGTGGGGCTCGAAGCGTTGGTCTGGTGGGCGCACCCCACCCGGGGATTAGTGATGCCGGATCAGTTTATTCCTTTTGCAGAACAAACCGGTTTTATCCGTCAGCTCACCCGCTGGGTTCTGGACCGGGCGGCAGCACTGTGTGCTGATCTGATGGCGCAGGGTGTGCCATTGAAAATTTCAGTTAACATCTCGACCAGAGATTTAATAGACCAGGATTTGCCGGTTAAATTTGCAGATATTTTGACGCGCCACCGGGTGAAGACATCTTCATTTTGCCTTGAAATTACCGAGAGTGCGATTATGGATGATCCGATCCGTGCCCTGCAAACGCTGGAGCGTTTTCATGCGATGGGCGTTGAGCTGTCTATTGATGATTTTGGCACGGGTTATTCATCACTGGCTTACCTGAAGCGATTGCCTGTGGATGAACTGAAGATAGATAAATCATTTGTCCTGCACATGGAGAGTGATGCCGATGATAGTAAAATTGTTAAATCGACTATCGACCTTGGTCACAATATGGGGCTTCGGGTTGTCGCCGAAGGGGTAGAAAATGAGGCCGTTATGGTGTTGTTAACGAAGATGGGCTGCGACCAGGCACAAGGTTATTTTATCAGCCGCCCTATGCCGTCAGAAGAGCTGATCCCGTGGCTGGCAGGCAGAATTAAAACTTATCATAGTGAAGATCGCGACAAGGGTACGTCACAGGCACTTGTATAGCCAACTTCCGAAAATCAAGCTTATCAGAAGCAAAAAACGGTACAATCGCTGGCATTAATCACAGAAGGTGAAATGCATGGCAAAAATTGATTTTGACGATGCGAAGGCCTGGGTATCCGGTGCCGTGTCGCAGCACGGGCACGCATTGACTCAGGCGCTGGCAAGTCGTTACGGGGTAGGACGTTCTGCTGCCGTTGCTGCGATTCAAAAACTGGAAAAAGCTGGTTTAATCAGGCGCACCGGTGCGGTTAACCGTCCGGTTTTTGTCGTCGGGGCAAATCTGACATTAATGCAAAGTTATAGTTTGAAGGGATTAAATGTCAGTGAAATCTGGCAACGTGACTTTGCTCCCTTTCTTAGCTCTTCCCTGTCTGTGGCGCAGTCAGCTGTGCTGGAAGCCGGTTTTATTGCTATTGCCGGTAATGCCAGCCTTCATTCGCAGGGAAATAGTTTGCATGTGGTGCTGGAACAAGATGCAACGCATATTGAACTGACCCTGCATGATAATGGTATCGGCTTGTTCAAACAATTTTGCCAGACCCAAAAAAATCACGACCTGCACGAGGCCGTCAAAGAATTGTCTTTGCAATCTGCGAAAAATCCGGGTAAAGGTATTGCAGTCCCGGAAAAATCATTTGATTTCTTTCTGATTGAAGCAAATGGCGTGCAGTATCCCGCTGATGCCGCACCAGCGCCTCTTTCCAGTCCGGAAGAAGATTTATTTGAGCAGGGTACTACGGTCATTATGGAGTTAAGTATTTAGTTTTCCGATGACTTCCGAATTCGTCAGCCCGGCAAATTGCCGGACTGACCACTATCTGAACACCGCCTGTTTTTCATTCATTTTAAGGAAAATTACACTATGGCGCATTACGTCTACACGATGAACAAGGTCGGCAAAATTGTCCCGCCTAAACGTCAGATTTTAAAAGATATTTCCCTCTCGTTTTTTCCCGGAGCCAAAATTGGTGTGCTCGGTTTAAATGGTTCAGGAAAATCGACTCTGCTTAAAATTATGGCAGGTATCGATACCGATATTCAGGGCGAAGCTGTGCCTATGCCTAACTTAAATATTGGTTATTTACCGCAAGAGCCCTTACTTGACCCGGAACAAACGGTACGTCAGGCAGTAGAAAGTGCTCTGGGTGAAGTGTTTGAAGCCAAGGCCAAGCTGGACGCTGTGTATGCGGCTTATGCCGAAGAAGATGCCGATTTTGATGCGCTGGCTAATGAGCAGGCACGTCTGGAAGCGATTATTTCAACATCTTCCGGTGATAACGTTGAGCTGCAACTGGAAATGGCGGCAGATGCACTGCGATTACCGGCCTGGGATGCCAAAATCGGTGTGTTGTCGGGCGGTGAAAAACGACGTGTGGCATTGTGTCGCTTATTGTTATCTAAGCCGGATATGCTGTTGCTGGATGAGCCGACCAATCATCTGGATGCGGAATCTGTCGATTGGCTGGAACAATTTTTATTGCGCTTTCCCGGCACTGTCGTGGCAATTACCCATGATCGCTACTTCCTGGATAATGCGGCAGAGTGGATATTGGAATTGGACCGCGGTCATGGTATTCCGTGGAAGGGCAATTACAGCTCCTGGCTGGACCAGAAACAAGCCCGCCTAAAACTGGAAGAGGCGACCGAGTCAGCGCGTCAGAAAGCCCTGCAAAAAGAACTGGAATGGTCGCGTCAAAATCCTAAGGCACGTCAGGCTAAGAGTAAAGCGCGTCTCGCCCGGTTTAATGAATTGTCTGAGCACGAATATCAGAAACGTAATGAAACCCAGGAAATTTTTATTCCGGTTGCAGAACGTTTGGGTAATGATGTTATTGAATTTAAAAATGTCAGTAAGTCTTTTGGTGACCGTTTGCTGATTGATAATCTGAGTTTTGTGATCCCTGCCGGTGCTATTGTCGGCATTATCGGGCCAAATGGTGCGGGTAAATCGACACTGTTTAAGATGATAGTAGGGCGTGAGCAGCCGGATAGCGGTGAGGTGGTGCTGGGTAAAACGGCACAGGTATCACTGGTGGATCAAACCCGTGAAGATTTAAGCAATACGAAAACAGTATTTGAAGATGTGTGTGGCGGCGCCGATTTGCTAACGGTAGGGCGGTTTGAGATGGCGTCACGCGCTTATCTGGGACGGTTCAACTTTAAAGGCGGTGACCAGCAAAAAATCGTTGGTAATTTGTCCGGCGGTGAGCGCGGGCGCTTACATCTTGCCAAAACACTGCTGCAAGGCGGAAATGTCCTGTTGCTGGATGAACCATCCAATGATCTGGATGTGGAAACTTTGCGGGCACTGGAAGATGCCTTGCTGGAGTTTGCCGGCAGTGTCATGGTGATTTCACATGATCGCTGGTTCCTGGATAGAATCGCCACGCATATTTTGGCATTTGAAGGTGATTCACACGTTGCGTTTTTTGATGGCAACTATCAGGAATATGAAGCAGACAAGAAAAAACGCTTGGGTGAAGAGGGTGCCAAGCCACGTCGCATCCGTTATAAACCCCTTAGTGTGTAACGGTAATACAGAGTGCTTAAGTAAAAAAGACGGAAGGAGTGCATGGGATGTATCAGTTAGCTACTCTTGCCAGTGCTGAAATTGAAATTAAAAAAAGCCGGTTCATCGGACTGTTATATCCCGTGATGACCCGCGCAGAGGCTCGCGGTATTTTGCTGCAGCTGCGCGGAGCGCATCCCGGTGCCGTACATATCTGTTGGGTGTTGATGTGCGAGGGGGATTCCGGACTGGACGATGACGGTGAACCATCCGGCACCGCAGCGCGTCCGATGTATAACGTACTGGTGCATAAAGAGTTGATGAATGTATTGGCTGTGGTGGTGCGGTATTGGGGCGGCACTAAATTGGGCGCAGGTGGTCTGGCCCGGGCATACAGTCAGGTTATTTCTGAGGCAAGTAAGGTGGCCGAACTGGTGCCGGTGCAGGTGATGTGTGAGCGTAGTTATCGCTTGCGCTTTGCCGATGAATCGGCATTGCGTCGCTTGTGTGAGCAAGAACAGGTTAATGTGCAGAATGCCGTCTACGATGACATGGTTACGCTGCATTTACAGATGAAGCTGAACCAGGCGGCACAATTTGAATGTCTGGCTGTTGATTTATTGCGGGGCATCATGACAAACGTAAGTGCTGAGGAATAAGATAGGCCGCGAAGCGGGCTGTGTTTAAAATTTAAAATACATTATTTTGCGAATATCTGGAGTAAAAGTATATTTTAGATAATTTTTTTAGTAATTTTTAGCTTTAACGAGACTATTTCGTTAAAAACTAAAAAAATATGTAAAAAAGTTTCGCGAGTTGCTTGACGAGTGAATTCGACATCTCTATAATTCGGGGTTCCCTATGGAGAGGTGGCCGAGTGGTTAAAGGCGACAGACTGTAAATCTGTTCTCTCTGAGTACGCTGGTTCGAATCCAGCCCTCTCCACCATAGGTACAGAATTTAGCGTATGTGGTGCAAATCAAGTGCGCGTAGCGGATGAAGTGAGGGGTGCAAGCCCATCTGCGGGTGTAGCTCAATGGTAGAGCTGAAGCCT
>CAIWPG010000239.1 GCA_903914535.1 uncultured Oxalobacteraceae bacterium | reverse complement strand
GCATACATCAGGTCAAGATTAAAATTATCAAAATGAGTTTGTGCTATTTCAATCGCACGACGCGCTTCATCACCATCGTGAATACGTCCCAGAGCCTGCAAATGCCGGCTATCAAAACTCTGAATTCCGACAGACAAACGATTCACGCCGCTGGCACGGTAAGAGCGGAATTTTTCGGCTTCAAAGGTTCCCGGATTAGCTTCCATCGTAATTTCAACGGCACCATCCAGCGGCAGCAAGGTACGTACATCCGACAGCAGACGATCTAATCCCGCCGCAGATAACAGGCTGGGCGTACCGCCGCCGATAAAAATACTATAAATTTTTCTGCCCCAAATCAGTGGCAGGGCATGCTCAAGATCAGAACGTAATGCATCCAGATAGGCATTTTCAGGAATACCATCACCAGCTTCATGCGAGTTAAAATCACAGTAGGGACATTTTTTAACGCACCAGGGGATGTGAATATATAGCGCCAGCGGCGGCAAACCGGTCAGATTCAGACTGCCTGGCTGCAGATATTTTTGTGCGACATTGGCATTCAGGGGCGCAGCGGATTGCGCACTTACCGGCTTAATTGGAATAATCATCGCCATTTTTGTACCAATTGCTGTAAAGCTTTACCGCGATGGGATAGCTTGTTTTTTTCTTCGGGCAATAACTCAGCCGCCGTTTTCCCTAATTCCGGCAACCAGAAATACGGGTCATAACCAAAACCGCCAGCACCGCGCGGTTCACTGCAAATCTCGCCATCCCAACGTCCGTCTGCAATAACAGGCTGAGGATCATCAGCATGCCGGACTAAAACACAAACGCTGTAATAGTAAGCCGACTTATCCGCATGTAACGCCAGCGCCGCAACAAGTTGCCGGTTGTTGCGTTCATCCGAACGCGGCTCTCCTGCATAACGCGCCGAAAGCACACCGGGCGCACCGCCCAGTGCATTAACACACAAACCAGAATCATCAGCCAGTGCAGGTAAGCCCGTGCTGCGTGAAGCATGGCGGGCTTTAGCCAGCGCATTTTCAACAAAAGTCACAAAAGGCTCATCTGCTTCAGTCACTCCATAAGCATTTTGCGTATGAAGCACAACATTAAATGGTGCCAGCAATGCGCCAATTTCCTTGAGTTTACCTGCATTACCGGAAGCTAAAATCAGGGTATGCATCACAAACCTAACGCTTGTTTTTGCAAAACGATTAAATCGGCAATCCCCTGCTGAGCCAGATCCATCAACTGATTCATCGTGGCACGATCAAATGCCGCACCTTCTGCCGTACCCTGAACTTCAACAAAATGACCAGAGTCAGTCATCACCACATTCATATCCGTATCGCAGGCTGAATCCTCAGTGTACTCCAGATCCATCAGTGCAGTACCCTGATACACGCCAACCGAAATAGCAGCAACAAACTGTTTTAATGGCATAACACTGATTTTATTTTGTGCAATCAAAACAGAAAATGCATCGTATGCAGCCACCATAGCGCCGGTAATCGCAGCAGTACGCGTGCCCCCATCAGCCTGAATAACATCGCAATCGAGATGCAGAGTACGCTCGCCAAATCCATTTAAATCAAAAGCAGCACGCAATGAACGGCCGATTAAACGCTGAATTTCCTGAGTGCGTCCACTCTGCTTACCCCGGGCAGCTTCTCTGTCCATACGGGTATTGGTAGAACGTGGCAGCATGCCATATTCGGCTGTCAGCCAGCCTTGCCCGCGCCCCTTCAGAAATCCCGGCACTTTATCTTCAATGCTGGCAGTACAAATAACTTTAGTATCACCAAACTCAACCAACACAGAACCTTCTGCATGTTTGGTAAAGTGGCGTGTAAGTACGACAGGGCGAAAAGCATCATTGGCACGATTGCCTGAACGCTGAAAGTTAGACATGATTTAATTAACCTAAGGCTGAGTTTTAATAGTGATACCGGATGATTTTTGTATAGCAGTACGAATTTCATCAATCGCTTTTTCGATGTTTTCTTCGTTAAATACGTCTGCTGCATCTCCCGCACCCTGATCATCCGGCGGAAGAGGGCTTTGTATCGTCGTCGTTACTATCCCCATGGGTAGCGTGTTAGTACTGATAGCAGAAGCAGAAAGAAGGTCTCCGCCTCCCTCCCACATCATTGCTAAAGCGGTGACATTATCCGCTGATTTACCTGCGATAGCGATAGCCTGCCCAAGCAATTCCGGAATGGCACGCATAATAGTGTGCTCCTGTAATTGCTGAGAAATAAATTGCTCCGGCAATGCAGACCAAAGCCCGTCTGAGCATAAAAAAAGTACATCGCCCGATTGCAGACTGACACGCCGTGACAAATCAACAACCGGCATGACCGGAGCACCTATGCAATTGAATAATTTATTACGGTCAGGATGCGTATCACGCTGCGAATCAGAGACAAGCCCCTGCCTGACCAGCATTTCTATACGCGAATGATCCCTTGTGCGCATTAAAATACGTCCGTTACGCATCCAGTATAAACGTGAATCACCGCAATGGGCCCACACCGCCATACCGTTTTGAATCAGGCAGGCGACAATAGTGGTGCGCGGTGTTTCCGGCAGATTATGCGTCACGGCATAATCGTGAATTTTATGATGCGCAGCTAAAAAGCTTTCCTCTAAAAACTGTCCCGCTCTGGCAATATACGGAGCAGCCTGCTGCTGGAATAAACTACTGATTGTTTGTATAGCAATTGTCGCAGCGACCTCCCCCATGATATGTCCGCCCATACCATCCGCCAGCAACAGTAATAATGAGTCACGGGTAAAACTGTAGCCCATTCTGTCCTGGTTGGTTTTGCGCCCGCCAATATGACTCTCTTGATACACCGAAAAGCGCATTACAGTCAGCCCCGTTGTTGAATTTTATCCAGCTTGCTCATCCAGTCATACCATATTGTCATCAACTATAGTCGAATTATCCGCCAAACGGCGTGCGCGCGATACAAATGGAATTCGCTGCCATAACATGCTCAGTTTAGCCGCAAAACCCACTTCCTTCCTCACTGGCACATGCGACATGAGTGCTTTTTGTAATGAAAAAACACTTTGAGGACGACTCAGATGATTCAACTCCAGACACCACCGCACCATTTGAATCAATTCTGCAGAATATACGCCGTTCAGCTTTTGATAATGAGATTCCATTTTATCACTCACTGCACGCTGATCCGATGGCTGCGGCGGAGAACCCACCATGCAGGCAAAGATGGAAGCACCTATGCTGTAAATATCCGTCCAGGGTCCCAGGTTGCCATTTTTTATATAAAGCTCAGGAGCCGCAAATCCGGGCGTGTACATAGGATAAAGTTTAGGCAGGTCGGTACGCAAGGTCTGGCGTGCGGCACCAAAGTCCAGCAAAATAGGGGTGCCGTCCAGACGCAAATAAATATTGGCAGGCTTTAAATCCAGATGCAGTAATTTATTGGTATGTACTTCGCGCAAGCCATTCATCACCTGACTAAATAATTTGCGGATAAAACGCTCAGACACTAACGGCTTTTCACCTTTGTCACGGCGACGCAAAATATGATCCTGCAAAGAGCGGCCGGACTCATACGCCATCACCATATAAACGGTATCATTAGCCCTGAAAAAATTAAGCACACTGACCACATTGGCATGAGAAATACGCGCAAGCGCACGCCCTTCCTCAAAGAAGCATTTTAAACCAATACGATATACAGGCAAATTTTCTGATGAAATTAATGGTGCCAGCTCACCAGCTTGCCTGAGCACTAATGAACTTGGCAAATATTCTTTAATTGCCACAGCATTGCCGTCTTCATCCAGCGCCAGATAAACAATACTAAACCCGCCAGACGCAATTTTCTTTACAATACGGTATCCTGCAATATCGAGTCCGTCGGGCAGTGGGGCATTATTCTGTGCAGCCATAAAGTCCTATCTTAATACTAAGCAACTTATTAAATCTAAGTTTCAACTTACTTTTTATCTTAAACACGAGAAAATGCAATGCACATCCGTCGGGCTTGTATCCGGAAAGTTGCGTTTACACTGGGATAACTGATTTTAATTGAATCAATAATTTAACGAGGTAAAAAAATTGAGCATTTATAGCATGACCGGCTACGCGGTTACAAGCCGGGACTGTGACGCTGGCAGCATGGCAATTGAAATTAAAAGCGTCAACTCCCGGTTTCTGGATTTACAATTCCGGATGAACGATGATTTTCGTGCTTTTGAACCGCCGTTCCGGGATGCCATTATAGCGCGCATGTCCAGAGGAAAAGTGGAATGCCGCTTCAGCTTTTCCCGTAAGGTGGCACAACAAGATAATAAAACATTAAATTTATCTGCACTAAACCAGTTAGCACAGTTTCAGCGCGATTTGCAATTGCAGTTTCCCGCCGGCACCGCACTCTCTATTCACGAAATACTACGCTGGCCGGGCGTGATAGAAGAAACCACTGTTTCAGACGAAGGACTTTCAGCACAGGCAATGATATGTCTGACCGACACTCTGGACGCCTTCATTGTCAGCCGTCGGCGGGAGGGGCAGGCTTTGCAGGCTGTATTAATTGACAAAGTCACTGCAATGGAAGAAATCGTTACCCGCATCAGCCCGATTATTCCTCAGTTGATCATCCAGTTTCAGCAAAAATCCACTCAGCGCCTGCAAGAAGCATTGGGGCTTACCCACGGAAGCAACTTACCCGCCATTTCCCGGGAAGAGACCATAGACCGGATTCGCCAGGAAGTAGCTCTGTATGGCATCCGTATTGATATCGCTGAAGAATTGGTGCGCTTATCCGGTCATCTGACAGAAACACGGCATATACTGCTCAAAGGCGGACAGGTTGGCAAACGTCTGGATTTTATGATGCAGGAATTAAACCGGGAAGCCAATACACTGGGATCAAAAGCAGCACTGAAAGAGCTTGCCGATGCTGCTATGGAATTAAAACTGCTGATTGAACAAATGCGAGAACAAGTCCAGAATCTGGAATAAATAGTGAGTAAAAAGCGCTTAAATGAATAAACCCGTACATTTTTGGGCTTTTTTTTGCAATACAGGCCAAATTCTGCTTAAATTCAGGCAATCGTCTTTTTAGCATTTATTGCCGACGTTATTGTTAGCTGTTTTTAGCTATCTTTAACTGTCTATTTTTAACATTCATGATCAACGGAATCCGTTTTCAGTACGATCACCCTCTTTTTTTTCAAGGAAGATCATGCCACAAGTAAACAAACATGCTGGCAGCCTGTTTATAGTTGCAGCCCCATCCGGAGCAGGAAAATCCTCCTTGGTAAATGCCTTACTGGCTAAGGAATCCGGCATTCGCCTGTCCATTTCTTTTACCACCAGAGAACCACGACCCGGTGAAGAAAATGGGCGTGAATACCACTTCATCTCTGTCGGTGATTTTTTAGAACGCCAGCGCCACGGTGATTTTCTGGAATTTGCTGAAGTGCACGGAAACTACTACGGAACCTCCCGCACACAGATTGCCGAATACATGCGTGCCGGTACGGATGTGCTGCTGGAAATCGACTGGCAAGGTGCATTACAGGTAAAAAAACAGTTCCCGGATGCAGTGAGTATTTTTATTTTACCGCCTTCTATTGATGCACTGGAACAACGACTTAACAAGCGCGGACAAGACAGTCAGCAGGTCATTACCCGCCGTCTATTAGCCGCCGGCGGGGAAATCGCGCACGCTCCGGAGTTTGAGTATGTTATTATTAACCAAGAGTTTGCATTGGCATTATCAGAATTAACCGCTGTCGTACAAGCTACACGTTGCCGTTTTAACCAGCAGGCAGCACGTAGCTCGTCACTATTTGCTCAGTTTGGCATCCATGCCAACACAATCTGAGCCAGACATACTCATTTATATTTAGCAAGATTAAAGGAACCCACATGGCACGTATCACTATTGAAGATGCATTAAAACACATCCCGAATCGCTTTCAGCTCACCTTATGCGCTACCTATCGCGCACGCCAGCTTTTGCAAGGTCACACACCGAAAGTCGATGCCAAAGACAAGCCGACAGTAATCGCCCTGCGTGAAATCGCAGAGGGCAAAGTGGGCATTGAAATGTTGAAAAAAGTTCCCCTTTAATTCTCTGCTTTGCATATAATTTAACTCAGTTATCTGCATTTTGTACCTCACCGTGGTAACAATGTGTTATCGCGGTGTTTTGTATCGAATATTGTCCTCCAACGCCACTGGTTTTTAACGCTTTTCAGAATGAGTTTGATACCCTTAGACCCTACCCCCACTCAAACTCCCTCCAGGACCAAAGGAAGGCGTGCGCCTGCTAAAACTGCCGAACCGACAGAAGCAGCCATTGAAATACCACACCGCATTACCGTTGCATCCATTTCACCGCTCACAGAAAAACTCAACACCTATCTTAACGCCAGCGATTTAAAAATCATCCGTGAAGCCTACCGCTTTTCTGATGAAATGCACCTGGGTCAGGTTCGTCGTTCCGGTGAACCTTATATTTCCCACCCTATCGCTGTCGCCGAAATTTGCGCCGACTGGAAGCTGGATGCCCAGGCCATTATGGCAGCACTGCTGCACGATGTCATGGAAGACCAGGATGTAAAAAAGGATGAGCTGATTGAGCGATTTGGCTCTCCCGTCGCCAGTCTGGTTGATGGCTTATCCAAACTGGAAAAAATAGAATTTCAAAGCCAGATTGAAGCGCAAGCAGAAAATTTCCGTAAAATGCTGCTTGCCATGGCCCGTGACGTCCGGGTTATTCTGGTTAAACTTGCCGACCGGCTGCACAACATGCGCACCCTGGGTGCCATGTCAACAGAAAAGCAACGACGTATTTCTCGTGAGACCATGGAAGTCTATGTGCCTATTGCACACCGCCTTGGCCTCAATAATATTTATCGGGAATTGCAGGATTTATCTTTTTCACATTTATATCCGATGCGTTACCGCACCTTGTCCAAAGCGGTCAAGGCAGCACGCGGCAACCGGCGTGAAGTCGTCGGTAAAATCATGGATGCAGTTAAACTCACTCTGCAACAGGCAGGCATTGCCGCTGAAGTGCATGGACGTGAAAAAACGCTTTACGGCATTTACCGAAAAATGCATGACAAGCATTTATCGTTTTCTCAGGTTCTGGATGTATATGGTTTCCGGGTGGTTGTCACCGATTTTGTACAAAGCTATCACACACTAGGTATTCTGCACGGGCTGTTCAAACCCATGCCCGGCAAATTCAAAGATTACATCGCCATGCCTAAGCTCAATGGCTATCAGTCTTTACACACCACTTTAATCGGCCCGTATGGCACACCGGTAGAATTTCAGATTCGTACCCAGGACATGCACCGTGTCGCAGAATCCGGTGTCGCGGCACACTGGCTATACAAAGACGATCAGGCAACCGTAACCGATCTGCAAATGCGAACACACGCATGGTTACAGTCTTTATTAGATATTCAAAAGCAAACAGGCGACTCTGCCGAATTTCTGGAACACGTCAAAGTCGATTTATTTCCTGATTCCGTTTACGTTTTCACACCAAAGTCAAAAATTATTGCTCTGTCACGTGGCGCTACTGCACTTGACTTTGCCTATACGATACACACCGATATTGGCGACCAGACTATCGCGGCAAAGATCAACCACGAACCGTCGCCATTACGCACCGAACTGCGCAGCGGTGATATTGTCGAAATTATTACCTCGCCCGACTCGCGACCTACACCAAACTGGCTCGGTTATGTACGTACCGGCAAAGCCAGATCCGCCATACGTCATTATTGACGTACCAGTAATCTGGGCGAGTCCACCGAGCTTGGCAGACAATTACTGGTGCAGGCTCTGACTTTACTCAATGTCAATCCGACCTTACCGCCGGAAATCACGGAGAAACTACTCCATGAGTCCAGTGCAAAGTCACTGGAAGAACTGTATACCGATATAGGTATAGGCCGACGTATGGCGGCGCTGGTCGCGCGACATGTGCTGGATTTAATTGAAGATCACCCTTGTTCTGCCGCACTATTACAATCAAACAGCGAACATCAGCCAAACAGCAAACCAGACCCGGTGATCATTTATGGCAGTGAAGGCATTTCCGTACTTTTATCCAGCTGTTGCCTGCCTATTCCCGGCGATGAAATCATAGGGCAACTAAAGCGTGATCAGGGACTGGTGGTTCATTCCTGTGATTGTGTCATCGGTAAACGCCAGCATCAGCGGGAACCGGACCGCTGGATAGATGTCACGTGGGGCGTTGATTTAAACCGCCGTTTCGATTGTAAAATTATCGTATTAACCAGCAATGAACGCGGTGCTTTGGCACGGGTAGCAGCAGAAATCAGTGATTCCGATGCCAATATTACCAACGTAGAAATGGATGGCTGCCAGCCCAACCTGTTGTCACAAATCTGCTTCACCGTTCAGGTAGAAGACCGAAAACATCTGGCGCGCCTGATGCGCAATGTCAGACACATTAGCGGCGTATCTAAAATTATTCGTGGTCACAATTAAGGTTAATCAATCAGTTAACTGATTAACCGGCAATTTAGTAACAAATTTAATTTGACTACTAATTTAAACATCAATTTAATTGCCATATTAATGGTGAAACAGCATACTTACGGTGAATAAATTAAATGCTATTAACTACCGTAAGTTGTTGATTAATTCCAACTATATCAATAGTTGGAGACATTATTATCGTTATTGTTTAAAATAAATATTTTTGTAATTTATAGTCGAACCGATGCTTGTCATTGCCCAATCCCGACGTGCGTAAACTCGCCCGGAATCCAGAGATGGTCACTTTCAGCATTATTCGTTTGCCTGAGTATTCGGGCTGTGTGTATATTTTCTAATGTGACCCAGATCATGCCGAAGCATTTCAACTGGCTACTTTGTAGCTTTGCCTCCCTAGCCATTATATCGCCGGCATGGTCGGCCCCGGGCAGTACCATTGATTCGGCGCTGCAAGAAAAGAATTACGAGCAAGTACTGACACTCACTAACAAAGTACTTAAAGACGACCCGACCAATCCGGATGCCCGTTTAAAACAATCAGTGGCACAAATGGAATTGGGGCAAACTTCATTAGCCGAGGCACAACTCAATAGTCTGCGCCGGGATTTTCCGGCGAATCCCAGCCCGTTACTGAACCTGGCTGCTATTAAAGCGCGTCAGGGCAAATTAATAGAAGCACGTGATTTACTTGAACGCAGTCTGCAACTTGATCCCAGCCTGGTAAGTGCCAAAGAAAGTTTAGGCAACGTCTATCTTGGCCTGGCCTGGCAAAATTTTCAGCCACTGGCAAGCCTGCAACCGGCACAGGCTCAACGCTGGCAAAATCAGACGCATGGCATAGAAGTACTGCTCAATGGTACTGCATTGGCACCGGCACCTGTAGTCGCGCAACAAACTACCCCGGTAAGCACTGAAGCTCTGCCCGTCAATGCATCTGACGCGGCAATTACCGCTGCAGTTGAACGCTGGCGTGCCGCCTGGGCAAGTGCTGACCTGACCCAGTACCTGAACTGCTACAGTACTGATTTCACCCCGGAAAACAGATCAAAAACGAGCTGGCTCAATAGTAAAAAGGTTTTACTCAGACAAGCTCGCACTATTCAGATTGATGTCACTGTCCTGAGTATTACGACTAACAATGAATTCACCACTGTTTTGCTGCAACAAAACTACCGCTCACACCAACATCAGGACAGCGGCGTAAAAGAATTAAAATTAGTGCGGGTTGCGGATGACTGGAAAATTATTAGTGAGAAATTTACGCCAAAAATTTCTTCAACTAATTAACCGGATCAGCTATGCAAGCATCTTCATTAACAGTACCTGCGGCTGAACTCAATCAAGCGCAGCGAATTATTCCCTTGGTCATTATTGCGCCTGTGCGTGATGAAGCTGATCTGATTCAACTCACCCTGGATTCCATGATCAGACAGACCTGCCGTCCGCTTGAATGGATTATTGTAGATGACGGATCGACGGATAATACGGCCGACATTGTGCGGCGTTATGCAGAACAATATGATTTTATACGTCTGGTACAACGTCCCAACCGTGGTTTTCGCAAAGTGGGTGGCGGCGTAGTCGCTGCCTTTAACTTCGGCAGAACACAAATTCTGTGCAACGATTATGAATACATCGCCAAAATTGACGGTGATATGTCATTTGGCCCCCTGTATCTTGAAAAAATGATGGAAAAATTTGCGCAGAACCCGCGTCTGGCTGCCGTCTCGGGCAAAGTATTCCGGGAAGAAAATGGGCAACTGATTGAAGAGTCCATTATCGATGAACAGGTTGCAGGTCTGTTCAAACTCTACCGCCGTCAGGCATTTGAAGATATCGGCGGATTTATCGAAGAAGTACTGTGGGATGGCATCGATATTCATACTGCCAGAATGAAAGGATGGCAAACCTTAAGCTTCCTTGATCCGGCAACCATCGTCATGCACCACCGTCTGATGGGCTCATCAGACCGCCATATTTACCTTGGCAGAATACGCTGGGGGCGCGGAATCTGGTTTATGGGATACCACCCGTTATATGCACTGGCATCAGCCTGCTTCCGTATGCGGGAAAAGCCATTTATCATTGGCGGATTATTGATTTTCTGGGGCTATATCTGGGCAGCGATAAAAGGTGTTCCCCGATATGAAAATCCGGAATTCCGCCGTTATTTACATCGATGGCAAATGAATCAGCTAAAATCTCTGTTTTCAAAAAAAACCACCACTTAAGACCTACATGCATGGGATTCTTGTCTATGACTTACTGCATCACTCCGAGCCAGCCCTTTTTTCGGATTAAAGAATTGACATGAAAAACTATATTTCATCTTCGAACGGAGCACTGCAAAGCCAGCTGCTGAGCTTAATATGTGGCATTTTTTTCACATTGGCCGGCTGCATTACTCTATTATTTTTCGTATCATATTACGACAAAGCCAGTCTTGCCACGTTCAATTCCCGCATCTTTATTGCTGCACTGACCGGAATTGCCGTTTTTTCCAGCCCGGATGTGTTGGTCTCTTTACAAAAAGAACGTATCGGGCATCTTATATCGACCATGTCGGTACGCTGGCTGCTGGTTTTTCTGGTTGTGTTACTTAGCGCTTTCCTGGAAAAGCAAACACAAGCACTGTCACGTCTGGTCATGATACTGTGGCTGTTTACAACACCGGTTATACTCGTAATCACGGCGCTTTTCCTGCGTTTTTTTGGGGCGCGCTACTACACTTCACCAGGAAAACGCCGCAAAGGCGTACTTATCTGGGCAAATTCGGCATGCGCTGACCTCGTCGAATCACTACGTGAATCACCTTTAGCCGGCATCGACATGGTAGGATTTTTCGATGACAGAGTCGAAGAATTGGCTCCCACAGGTTTACCAAAGCTGGGAAGCATCAAAGAAGCTGCAGCCTGGCTACTTGACCCTGTGAGTAATAAAATGCAGGCAGATGTGGTACTGATCGGATTAGACGCACACGAATCACAAGAAATAGCAGACATTGTCACTGTTCTTCAGGACAGCACAATATCCACTTACTTTGTACCCGAATCCATGCTCTTCGGGATGCCTGGCATGCAACTGCGTGAACTTGCCGGAAAACCAGTACTGGCATCCACTGAAACGCCGTTCATCGGCGTTGCGGCTCTGCCTAAACGTTTATTCGATATCGTCATTTCCATTCTGTGCATTACTTTATTATTTCCCTTATTTATCGCCATCGCCATCGGCATAAAATTCACATCACCAGGCCCGATTCTGTTCCGACAGACACGCTATGGTGTCGGGGGCGCACCGATCGATGTATTTAAATTTAGATCCATGCAGCAGAATAACTCCGACGGCCCTGTTATCCAGGCAACGCAAAACGATCAGCGCATTACCCCGTTAGGGCGTTTTTTACGCAAAACATCGCTGGATGAAATTCCACAATTTTTTAATGTAATACAAGGCAATATGAGTATCGTAGGGCCACGTCCCCATGCCGTAGAACACAACGAACTCTACCGGAAACTGGTGCACGGCTATATGCTGCGCCATAAAATCAAACCCGGCATTACCGGCTGGGCTCAGGTAAACGGCTATCGCGGCGAAACAAATACGCTGGATAAAATGACCAATCGTATCAACTGCGATTTATTTTATATTCAGCACTGGTCTATGTGGCTGGATATTATTATTATCCTGCGCACCATACGTGTTGTATTTAAAGATCCGAATGCATATTAAGCTGCTATTTCGGCGAATAATAAAAAAAACTCAGGTCTGACATGGATACGCGCCGCTGCATAGCTGGCCTTAGCTATAGTAGTTGCGGCCTGATCTGACCGCTATCCGGATTAACACCATAATCCGCCCCGTCTGCCACGTCTGAATCACCCGGCTCAGGTTACCACTTGCCTAAAGCTACAGTATCTGACGGTCTGGCATCAACCCAGTGAGAGCCATTACTGCCAGCCTCTTTTTTCCAGAACGGAGCTTCTGTTTTCAAAAAATCCATAATGAATTCACAGGCAGCAAAAGCAGCCTGACGGTGACAGCTTGCTACTGCTACCAACACAATCTGGTCTGTCGCATACAAGCGGCCAATACGATGAACGATCGTCACATCAACAATATCAAACCGGTGCATGGCCCGTTCAGAAATGGCCGACAATACATGTTCAGTCATACCCGGATAGTGTTCCAGCGTCATCTCCGCAACAGAGCTACCGAGATTGATATCACGCACGGCACCGACAAAACTAACCAGAGCACCGGCATCGGGGTGCGCTTTCCTTAACAACGCAAGCTCGGCAGTAACATCAAAATCGTCAAATTGAATAACAATTCTCATGGCCTTCCTTTCACCCCCCCGTCACCGGCGGAAAAAAAGCCACTTCCTGATCGGCTGCAATCGGCATATCGCCATCACACATTTGATGCTGATACGCCATACGCACTGTCTGAGCATCACCCAGAACCGATGCCCATACTCCGCCACGCCCAGCCAGCCACCTCCTTAGCTGCCCGACTGTATTAATATGATCAGGCACATCCACAAATTCCTGCGAACAATCAAGCTGCTCACGTACGCTGGCAAAAAAACGGCATTCTATTTTCATTACAATAATTCCGTAAAAGGGATAAATTTGACCATATCACCGGAATGAATAAGCTGCCCGGCCGGATTATCCAGCAAGCCATCTCCCCAGACCGTCGAGGTTAACACGGCAGAACCCTGATTAGGAAACAGATCCAGTCCGCCTTGTGCATTCATTTTAACGCGTAAAAATTCATTCCGTTTATCTGCCTTTAACCAAGAAAAATCGGCCCGCATTACATATGATTTCGGACTCACATCCGAAGCCCCCTGCAAGCGCTGCAAAAAAGGCCGGACAAACATTAAAAATGTGACGAAACCCGATACAGGATTTCCCGGCAATCCCAGAAAAAACGCTGTTCCGACCTGGCCGAAAGCCAGGGGCTTGCCCGGTTTAACCGCAATTTGCCACAAATTCAGGTGTCCCTCAGCCTGTACCGCAGGTTTAACATGATCTTCCTCACCGACCGATACACCACCTGAAGTAATCACCACATCGTGTTCCTTCGCCGCCTCACGCAGCGTAGCACGCGTCGCGTCAAGCGTGTCCGGCACGATGCCATAGTCGTGCACAACACACCCCAGGCTCTCCAGCATGGGAATGAGTAAAAAACGGTTTGAATTATAAATAGCACCGGGAGATAAGGGCTGACCAGGCATAAGCAATTCATCGCCGGTAAAAAACACAGCGACAGAAAGTGTCCGCCATACCGCTAAGCTTGCCAGTCCGACTGAAGCGGCCAAACCCAGCTCTTGCGCACGCAAACGGCTCCCTTTGGATAAAATCACGCTTCCCTGCCGGATATCTTCACCAATATGCCGTACCCACTCCCCAATTTTGGGCAAATGCAATAAACGCAGCATGCTGCCATCCGGTGTAGTAATTAACTCAACCTGTTCCTGCATCACGACGGCATCTGCGCCCGGCGGCATAGGAGCACCGGTAAATATACGCGCCACAGTACCCGGTTCGAGAGGAACACCGGCATGACCGGCGGCAATGCGCTGGCTAATCCGAAAATTCCCTAACGATGCTACGGTCTCTGACTCAGCCAAAACAAGATCGGCTGCGCAGATTGCGTACCCATCCATTTGCGCGTTTTCAAGCGAAGGCACATGCATCGGGGCGATAATATCGGTTGCCAGTACCCGCCCGTTAGCCCGGACTGTGGGGACTTGCTCGATTTCACTGAGAGGGGCTCTGCCTGCAGCATCAAGTAAACTGGCTAATGCTTCCGCCACACTCAGTAAAGGGGAATTTTTTTTCATAAT
>CAIWPG010000238.1 GCA_903914535.1 uncultured Oxalobacteraceae bacterium | reverse complement strand
GCCATCAGCTCGGCCTTAATCCGCCGCCGGCGGCGGGCGTCCTTGAGATCCCCGCCCAGTTTTTTTAGGGCTTGGCAAACAATGTAGGAATGGTAAGCCATTTTTATGCCTGTTATATAAATCATTAAATATACTTAATGCATTATATATCATGCCATAAAAAATAAATTATCTAGGTCAGACGGGCTGTCAAGTGCGTTAACGTAAACGTGTCCTACCACAGCCTTAACCGGGCGAGCCATACCTGTAGCGGTTCGCATTCAGCGTCGTTTTTCGCTCAGATGAAGTGAAAATGATGCACACTTGGTCTCAGATAGACAGATTTGACTATGCTGGCCAGACGACAGGACACACCCTCTTCCTTTGGTTTTTTGCTCCAGAGAACATGCATATCAAGCCCCCGCCCAAAATACCGTATTTGTAAGTTCAGCCCCAGGGGGATTACGGCCTTACCTTGACCCTAACTGTAAAAAATGGAATTAAGGGATTAGATAAATACATGAAAAATAGCTTTCATGAAATAAATATTTCATGAAAATATAGCTTGATAACCGTCACCGTTTTTATGGCACAATCAGATTTTTGACTAAAATCACTTAGGGAAGAGCTTTGCGTAAACTTTTTCCGTTTAGTGAATAGACTCCCACTATAATCGCATCAGGTTTTTTTGAATAGTTGCAAGCACTTCATCAAAGGGCGGCTGCCCCTGATAATAAAGAGCTGAACGGCGTTCATATTCCTTTTGGTAAAGAACTCGCGTGTGAATATCCCCCAGGACAAGGGCCTCATTTTCTATGAGTGGTTTCTGACGGTCAATGGCAGGAAAACGCCGATTCTTATGCGCATTGTATTGATCGGTGCCAATAAATACCTGAACCCCGCTATTCTGCAGCAGACAGAAAACGTCATAGTAATGGCGAATAAAATTAGGTGGAAACTTATCATCTGAATTTTGGTGCTGTCTGTATTTCGTGACAATGGCCTGTAATTTTTCCACCAACGTATAGCCGGGATCATAGCAATGGATTTGCAGCGCTCTACTATCAATGACATCGACCTTTTTTTCCAAGGCAAAGTCTATAGCCCATGAGCTGATGTCTAATGGTTGATTAGGTATCACATCATCAAACCCGACTTCGAGTAGAACCCCTTCCTTAGCACTGCCATCCGATGGAAATTTGGATTCATAGTAAAGCCGAATGCCGCCACTAAAATATTTCGGTGGACTGTCAAACTGTGTATCCCGATCAACTTTTATGATGCCAGGAATGCTGATGCTACTAGCCAGATAATCATAATAGTCCTTGCGGCCTTGGCGGTCTTTTTCCTTATCATGATTTGGGGATGTTCGGATTTGCCTGCCTTCCGGCGGCGTGATGTGAATATCAATGTCTTCTGAGAAACGATGAATGATACCGTATCCCTTGGAAAGCGATGTTCCACCCTTAAGCTGAAACTCATACCCAGCCAGTTTGAGGCCATAAAGGCAATGCATGAGCCAATAATCCTTTTCGGCCAGGTACGGATCGATCTTGCGTTCACCCGCCACGACGCGGATGAGATCTGTAAAATCAGGATGTTCATGGAGATACATTTTAGACGGCATGTTTCATATCTTCAGAACGAAATAGCTTTTCAAAAAAACTCTGTGTTCTCGCTCCTGCATACTCTTGAACGGTTTTCATCAGTTTGACCTTATCCATGCTGCGTACTTTTTCGGTGACGCTGT
>CAIWPG010000237.1 GCA_903914535.1 uncultured Oxalobacteraceae bacterium | reverse complement strand
GAATATTTTTCGCGGCATTGCTAAAAAAATGCTGGATAAATGAATTTGGCCTGATAAATTATTAATAGTGCAATTGTTGTAGATTGATTTGTAATTTAATTGTTTTTGGTTATTTTTTGCTAGTAAAATGCCTCCTGTGCATAGTTGTATTTTGTATTGCAATTAATGTTATTTTACTGATTTGATCAGGGTGAATTAATCCGGATTGATTGCCTTTGTATTTTGTTGTTATCCGCCATACACCGAAGATGGTTTTTACAGAATAAATTAGCAGGTGTGCCGAAGGAGTTTGTTATTATCCAATTTAAATGCCACTTTCGTTTTGCTTCGATCTTTGCCGCCGTTTTTTTATTGAGCTGCCTGCCTGCGCATGCCCTCGGCCTGGGTGCGGCCGAGCTGCATTCCGGGCTGGAGCAACCTCTGAGCGTAGATATTGCCATTGTTGGTGATCAAGAATACGAATTGGTACTTAGTTGCTTTAAAGCTAAAGTTGAATCGTTTAATGGTGAGTTGCTTGCCAGTCCCGCCATTCAGTTTACCTATTCTGCACAAGGAAAATCGGTGCAGTATTTGCATCTGAGTACAAAAAAAAGCATGCTGGAGCCTGCATTAAAATTAACTGTGCTTTCTACGTGTGCCAGTTATAAATTGCAGCGGGATTATTCCTTGTTGCTTGATTTTGCCAGTACACCCTCAGTTACTCAGAATAAAGTACCTGTAGTAACGAAGCTGTCCAGACAAAGTATGGCGAATACCGCATCCGCTGATGCTGACTCTGATTCGGTTCAGCCCCGTCCCGCGTTGCTTGTGGTGGCAGCGACTAAAAATAAGCGAAAGACAGTAGCTGTTTCATCTGCAGTTACTTCCGTGTCCGTGCCGCAGACGCCATTAGCATCAACCTCTGCCCCATTAAAAAATGTATTACGTTTGAGCACGGATGAAACCGGGCTGAATTATGATTTGAAGTTGTCGCAGGAATTGACCATCTTGCCGGGGGACGCGCCAGTCCGCCCGGCTGACCCCGAAATTAAACAGGCTCAGGCGTTATTTGCCGCCCGTTTACGTGATGAAGATCCGCTGAAGCTGGCGATGGAGCAGATTGCAAAGTCGCAGAAAAAAATTCAGGTGTTGGAGCAAAAATATACGGCGGCGCGTATAGAAGCGCAAAAACATGCGGCCGGAGAGCCGGATCAGTCTGCATCGCCAACTTCTGGCGGAACAATTATTTGGATTAGTGTGCTTGGCGGCTTACTGTTGCTGGCGTTAAGTGCGGTATTTCTGATGGTGCAGCGTATCCGCCAGCAGCGTGAGCAGGCTGACTGGTGGGAGCCGCCGCTGGAGAAGAAAAAAAATGTAGAAGAAATTGTCGATTTTCTGCAATCAGCAGCAGGGGATGATGCCTTTGATCCTGCTTCGCTGGCATCCGTAACACCGGAATCTTCTGTACAGGAAAAAGTAACAGCTTCTGTTAATTTGCCGGTGTCTCCTGTTGCTTTAGAAAAAGTTAAGCTGGCGCGTAATGATTTACCCTCGCTGGAAGATACTAACAGCAGTACGTTTAATTTTTTCTCGACACGCAGCGGTTCAGTTAATGTGGAAGAAATCTCCGATATTACCCAGGAGGCAGAATTCTGGATGTCGGTGAATGACCCGCAACGGGCGATTGCTATCCTGGAGCCGCAGGGGGATGACGATAGCCTGGATTCGCCCGTGCCCTGGTTGTATTTGCTCGATTTATATAAATTAGTTGGTGAGCAAGCTAAGTACGATGATCTGAAGGGACGATTTAAGGGTAAATTTAATGCCAATATTCCGGCCTTCGATGAAAAAGTTCTCCCGGAAAATGTGCGCGGTATGGAGGACTACAAGCATTTGATGGAAAAAGTGTGCGCACTCTGGCATACCAATCAAATTCTGCCTTTCCTGGAAAATTTACTGGTCGATGACAGGGCCGGTGCACGGGTCGGTTTCGATTTGCCGGTGTACCGCGACATCTTGTTGCTTATCGCCATCTCTAATGAGCTGGAGCGAAATCAATCAACCAAAGAAATTTTCCCGGTTGCGCCGAACCGCCCTAATCTGGTCGCAAAAGTAGCCTCGCCCTACTCGCAAAGCAAAGATGATAAGGGTAAGCACCAGCTATCCCTTCATCCTGACGGCGAGTCGCTGGATTTTGATTATCTTGAATTTAAACTGGATGTAGAGCCCAAGGCTTAGGCCTGCTTGTATATTTCACGCCGGGCTTTTGATTTTTGCTACCCTGATGAGTTTGATAATGGCCAGCGAACAGTTATCGCCATGTCCCTGCGAGCGTTCGCGCGCCTGATTGATGATAAGTTCGGATGCTTTGCGCGGTGAGTATGTGGATACCTTTACTGCCAGTTCCGCTTCAGAAAAATGATTCCAGATGCCATCCGAGCATAGCAGGAAAGAATCATGTTCTTTTAATCCGTCATAATCTCCGAATGTGATGTAGGGCGGGGTAGTCATCGAGCCAAGCACATTGATCAGGATGTTTGCCAGCTTGTGGCTTCTGGCCTGTACTGGCGTGATTTTACCGTCTGTCATCAGTTTTTCAACATAGGAGTGATCGCGGGTGCGATCCATAAAACTGGTTCCGGAAAAACGATACAAACGTGAATCACCTGCATGTGCCCAAAATGCTTTTTTTTGTGGTGTGAGAACCAGCAATACGATGGTGCTGTGAGGTTCTTTGTTTGCGGCCATTCCGCTAAGCTGAATAGCAGTATGTGATTCATTGATGATGTTTTCCAGCATGCTGATGATATCGCTGCCGGGAATAAATTCGT
>CAIWPG010000236.1 GCA_903914535.1 uncultured Oxalobacteraceae bacterium | reverse complement strand
GTGCTGTTGATTATTGAAGATGACGCGGTGTTCTCGCGCACGCTGGGCCGTTCGTTTGAACGTCGCGGCTATCAGGTGCTCACTGCAGAAAATCTGGAACAGGCAACGCAACTGGTTCAGGTGCACAAACCAACCTATGCCGTGGTCGATCTGCAACTGCATGGTCATGAATCAGGTCTGACCTGTGTGCAAATGCTGCATCGGCATGACCCTGAGATGCACATTGTGGTGTTGACCGGCTTTGCCAGTATCAATACCGCCGTGGAAGCAATCAAACTCGGCGCCTGCCAGTATCTGGCCAAACCCTCCAACACCGATGACATTGAAGCGGCGTTCAATCATGTGGCCGGCAGCAGCAGGGTCGAGCTCACCAGGCGCTCTACCTCGATCAAAAATCTGGAGTGGGAGCGCATACACGAAATGCTGGTCGCGACCGATTTCAATATTTCTGAAACAGCCCGCCGCCTTGGCATGCACAGACGCACACTTGCGCGCAAGCTGGAAAAACAGCCAATCAGATAAAATTAAAATAAATGAAGAAGGAAAATTGCGTCAGAGCAGGTTATTCCTGCTTCAACGCAATATAAAAACTAGGATTTAGAAGGCTTAGCTCTGCGCAAAGGCGGAGTATGCGGGCGTGATTTATTACGTTTATCGTAGATGGTTTGCGCATCAATGGCTGCATTTTCTAATGTCCGCATCTCAGGGTGATCATCATGCAGGGTAAAAAAATCAGCTGCCTGCGCGCGCATCACATGCTTGATGGCAGCATCATCAGTCAGGTCAAATTTTTCAGTCATCAGTGTGGTGACTTCATCCAGGTATTCTTCGTACGTCATCGTGCATCCTCAGCGTGTTCAATGTATACCGACATTGTAGCCCGTAGTCGCTGTGCATATAGCATAAGTTGATGACTATAATTACGCCGGACACCGCACTGTATTAAAAAATAATGGTGCCGGTATTTCTATCGTACCGGCATCGCTATTTTTTTTATTCCCTCTTATTTCCCCCTGCATGCAGCCAGACCAAATACAGTATCCTTACTGTTCACATCAGCTTGTCTGGTATCAGTGATTAATTCCACGCCGGTATCCGGGTAGCCGCTTGCTTTCACACCGGTTCTGGCGTACTGAACACCAGCTTCCAGCCCCATACCCGCCATCTGGTTTTAGCACCGGTCAGCTTAGCTCTGTGTTCTGCTCCCTCACGCATCTTAACAAAAAAAGGATTTGTTTCAGTCTTAGCAATTAAACCGACAATGGGAGCCTCAGCAGCACAAACCCTCCCTGTTACGCAGCTCAATATAGTAAATGCAATACTATTTTTTATTTCATTTTGTTGTCTCTCTGATTGTGATTTTAATTACTATTAAATTTAGTCACGATAACAAGCATGCTATGAGTAATCGCTTGCAATGTGCCGGCACATAAATATAGACTAAATATATTTAATAAATCATGTTGATTTACTAAATAATGAAAATGAATTCAAGCCCATAAATTCAAAATCATTGTTAATAAGAAATAATAGCGTTATGCTCGCTCTATCGCAAAAAAACAATAGTGGCAACCACAACAATCGATGCCACTCTGACCGGTTGAACGAACTGAAAACAGGAGATATGATGGAACTACGAAGTATGCGGATAGGCACGCGCCTTGGTATTGGGTTTGGTGTCACTTTGGTGATTCTTGTTCTTGTACTAGTTGGAAGCAACATACTTAGCACAAGAAATCAGGCAGCATTAATTTCAGGGATAGGCAACGCCAATGCAAAAGTTATGCTGGCGGAAAAAATGAAAAGCGCTTTCCTTGAAGGTGCAGTTGCCATGCGTAATATCGGCATCCAGTCTGATCTTGATGCCATGAAGAAGGAACACTCAACGGTACAGGCAAAACAAAAAGAATACAATGCTGCACGTGAAAAATTAGTAGCAACCGGCCTGACCGCCGAAGAAAGCAATATCGTCAATACGATCTCTGCCATTAATACGGATATCACAAAACCCTTCGCCGATGCAATGACACAGGCATTGTCGTTTAATGGTGAAGGCGCAGCAAAAATCATCACCTCCCAGGTTGATCCGCTCAGCCAGCAAGAATTAACGCAAATTGATAAACTGGCAGAGGCTGAGAAAGCAATCGCGCAGCAAATTCAGGAAAGCGTGATCGCCTCAGACAAAAAACAGGCCACACTTCTTTACCTGTTCGGCGCAATTGCGCTGGCAATTGGTGTCGGCGTATCCTGGCGTCTGACAGAAAGCATCACCCGTCCGTTACGCGATGCAGTGGCTGTTGCCAAACGTGTTGCATCAGGCGAGCTTACTTCAAAAATTACCATCATCGGTCGTGATGAAATCAGCGATCTGCTACAGTCTCTCAAAGAAATGAATGACAGCTTGCTGCACATTGTCGGCAATGTCCGGCAAGGCACAAATACTATCTCCACCGTATCCTGTGAAATTGCTGCCGGCAACGCTGATTTATCAGCACGTACCGAATCCCAGGCCAGCTCACTGGAAGAAACAGCGGCATCCATGGAAGTGTTAACCAACACAGTACGACAAAATGCAGAAAATGCACGACAGGCAAATCAATTAGTCATTTCATCTTCCGAATTTGCACTTAAAGGTGGTAAGGTCGTCGGAGATGTAGTCGTGACCATGGGCTCCATCAAAGAAAGTTCACGCAGGATTGTCGATATTATTGGCGTTATTGATGGCATTGCTTTTCAAACAAATATTCTGGCGCTTAACGCTGCGGTGGAAGCGGCACGAGCCGGTGAACAGGGGCGTGGTTTTGCCGTAGTAGCTTCAGAAGTACGCAATCTGGCACAACGTTCCGCCAGTGCTGCAAAAGAAATTAAAACACTGATTGACGATTCAGTAAGTAAAGTAGATATCGGCAGCAGACTGGTAGACGAAGCGGGAAAAACCATGGACGATATGGTTGAGTCTATTAAACACGTCACCGACATCATGAGTGAAATTACTTCTGCCAGTCAGGAGCAAAGCGCCGGAATTGGTGAAGTTAACCAGGCTATTGCACAAATGGATGAACTGACTCAGCAAAATGCTGCGTTAGTAGAACAGGCCGCTGCCGCTGCTGAAAGTATGCAGGATCAGGCGAAAAAACTGGCACAAGCTGTCTCTGTATTTAAGCTGGAAGATGACAACAGGGGAAGCGCAGCCAATAACATCGGCAGTCAGCAGACCAACACAAACACAACGCGTACCGGTGCACCTTCAAAAAAACTCCAGGCACCGGCCGCCCGGAAAACAGCCGCACCAAAAAAACCATCTATTCCTTTAGTAGCAAAAACAAGTGGTGATGATTGGGAAGAGTTTTAATATTTATCTCCGGACTTTACAAGTTAAACATTAAAACCAACGTAATACAGCTCTGCTGCCAGACCTGCTGCCACATCAGGTCTGGTCAGACTGCATAATCATGCAGTCATTCAACAGGGTGCAACACCGCTCCCAATCCACTGGCACGTTGGGTTCTGGTGTTGATGGCAGCCTCAAAGACAGAAGCAACCGGCGTAATCAGTGTGAAATATTTTTTAGAACGGGTGATGCCGGTATAAACCAGCTCCCTCGTAATCACCGGCGAACACTCCCGTGGCAATACCACCACAGTATGATGAAACTCGGAACCCTGCGATTTATGCACCGTCATCGCATAAGCGGTTTCTGCATGACGCAAGCGGGTAGCAAGTACACTGCGCACCAACTGACCTTCCAAAAAATAAACCCTGAGCGCATTTCGCCGGACCGGATCTGGCAGGGTGATGCCGATATCACCATTAAAAACCTGAATACCTGCATCATTTTGCGTCACCATAACCGGGCGACCGACATACCATTCGCTACGCCGCTTAATCAGCCCCTGTGCCTCAGCGCAAAGCTCAATCGCTTTATTTAACCCGGCAACGCCCCACTCACCGTCACGTACCGCACACAACAGACGAAAGGAATCAAACGCCTGCAATACCGTCATCACCCACTTTTCGTAATATGCAACATCGGTAGTTTCCGGACACGCCGGTAATAAACGCAGATATTCACTATACCCCCCCTCACACCCTGCCCGCCCGGACAGCGCCAGTTGTAATAGCTGTTCTGCCTGTGCCTGCTCCTGCCAGAATAAAATCGCCTGCTGCTCTGACGCCCCCGACCGGGTGCGCAAACACGCCATAGCCTGTCCGGCACGTCCCTGATTGACCGCTGCAGCCAAATCCCCAATCGGGCCGTTAAAACGACGACTGTGGCGCAACATGACGGTTTGCTGCGCCAGCAAACTGGACTCTCCCATAAATTCAGGAGGAATAATTTGACCGGTAGCCTCATGAATATAATGCAGCGTGGCATCCGAATAGCCTCCGGCTTCTGCATGACGACATAAGTCACCCAACACAGCTCCGGCTTCGACCGAAGCCAGCTGATCTTTATCCCCCAACAAAATAAGCATGGCATTTTTTGGTAAGGCATCTAATAAGCTCGCCATCATTTCCAGATGCACCATAGAAGCCTCATCAACAATGAGTACATCGATATCCAGCGGATTACCGGCATGGTGCCCAAAAGCACGCGTACCCGGTCTGGCACCCAGCAAGCTATGCAAGGTGCGCGCCGGACTCAGACGTGCTGTCAGTGCTGCCAATGGCAAATCACCGGCCACTTTAGCCGACAACTCCGTCAGTGCACTATCAATAGATTGCTTAAGCCGTGCGGCAGCTTTTCCGGTAGGTGCTGCCAATGCAATACGCAGCCGCTCCGGTGCATCGGATAAGGCAAATAACAATGCCAGCAAACGTGCCACGGTATACGTTTTACCTGTCCCCGGCCCGCCGGTAATGATAGAAAAATGACTGCGCATCGCTATTGCGCAAGCAATTTTTTGCCAGTCCGGCCCGGCACCGGCATCATGAACATCAAATAATTTATCCAGCCATATTTTAATACGGCCGGCATCCGCATCTGCTCCGGATCCTATTGCTGTCAGCTCACCGACGACAGCGGCCACCTGTGTTTCATCGCGCCAGTAGCGTCGCAAATAAAGCCGGTCATCCTTAAAAACCAGTGGCTGCTGTAAATCCGGAGCGCCGTCATATTGTACTTGTGCACAGTTCTGCAATGAAGTGCGCCAACCGGCAAGCTCCGCGGGTAAACCACCGGCAGCATCGCTCAGCCGTTGCCACTGCTCCTGTGACCAGCCCAACAACAAACAAGGATCGTCCGCCAGCATTTCCAGCATCAGACAAGCATGACCACGCCCCTCCAATTCAGATAACACCGCGCAGCTAAGCACATGTACAGGATCTGTCATGCCAAGCGAAACCATAAAACGGGCAAAAGCAGCCCCCAGTCTGCGCAGCTGGCCTTGTTCTGCCAGACTATCCAACCCGGCAAGCAATGGCGATTGCGTTACTATTGCAGCCAATGGCGGATCTGATAAAAATTCTGGTTCCGGCAAATTCACTGTTCTCTCCCTGATACGGCCTTAAAAACTGTCTTATGGATTACGTGAGCGTGATTCATCGTCATCACCGTGCAATGAAATCAACAGGTGACTGCGCTGAAAACAAACGATCTAATTCGTCCATCATCCTGCCCGACGGCGCCATGTGGTAACAACCATGTGTTTCCGGATGCTCAAGGCCACGCAAAAAAAAGAATATAGCGCCGCCAAGCTGCGTATCCGGATCGTAGTTAACACCAAGACGACTTTTCAGCAACCGATGCAGTGCCAGCATATAAACAGCTCCCTGTACGTCATAACGGTGGCTGGTCATGGCCAGCATAAGCGCATCTTTATGGTAGCTGGCATCGTCAGGCCCGATAAAATTCGATTTGTAATCCAAAACCCAGTATTTGCCCTGATGTTCGAATACCAGATCGGCAAATCCCATTAACAGACCGTGTAATTCACGTTCCGGAAGGGCAGAACAGGACAATGTGCCGGGCAAATGCTGCTGACACAACCTATCCAGTTCCCGGCTGCGCAAACGCTCACTGGGAAACCAGAATTCCATTTCCGGTGTAAGAACAGCTAACTCGCGTAATGCAATACCTAATGGCATAATCACCGTATCGGCCAGTCGCCGCAGCCAAATACCGGTCTCTTCCTGCCGGTGCCCCCATCCTGCGTGTTCACAACGCATCGCCAGACGGGTATGAAAACTATCTGTATCAAGTAGTGCAAGACCCTCGTTCACCAGCCATTCCAACTGCTCATGCAAAAATTGTCCTGGCAATGGCCCGCGCGGAAAATGATGCCACGGGGCATGTTGGGTTACCCGTGATGAAGGAGGAATGTGAAACAACCGGGATGACGACTGAGGCATATCATCATCTTCACATAGTTTATTGTCCTGAATACGACTGCCTGCTACCGGCATTGACATTACTGATGTGGCAATGCCGGAAACCTGCATGGCTCTGGTCAGTGAAGAAAAACTTCCTACCGACCAATCGCGTTCAAAACTGACCTGATACTCTGGTGCATCAATCAGGGCCGGACGTTCATCCTTTCTGGAAAGCAGGGTAACACTAGCAGCCTGTGCACCGGAAAAATCACCGGCATTATCGCCTGCTCCATCACTGACACCGGACACAACATTCTCAATCGCGATAGCATCACAATCGCCCTTAAGCTGCGCCAGCGCACCGGCAAGCTGCTCTGCACTGACAGCCTGACCTCCGGCCAGCAGATAGCCAAGTGCTGACTCATGTATTTTATTTTTCAGTGAAGCCACACCCAGCCAGACCGCATGGCGCGCACGCGTCAGTGCCACATACAGCAAACGCAAATCTTCCTCAAGCCGTACTGCCTCCATAGCAGCCAGGGTCTCTTTAGACATGGCAAAATCAATGTGCTTTACACCTGCCGCATCCACAAATTCAAGATAGCTGCGATTACGGCTGCTGGCCGGGCGGGCTGATACAGCAAAGGGTAAAAAAACCAGCGGATATTCCAGACCTTTGGATTTATGTACGGTACACACTTTTACTAATTCCGCATCGCTCTCCAAACGCAGAATACGTTCATCACCGGCACCGCTTTCCTGTTCTATTTGCTCAGATAACCAGCGAATCAGCGCTTGTTCACCATCAAGCTGTTCACTGGCACTTTGCACCAGTTCAGCCAGATGCAATAAATTGGTCAGGCAGCGTTCTCCGCCGGTCCGGGTCAGCAATCTGGCAGGCAAACCAAGCTCATGTATAAAACGCCGCAACATGGCCAGCACACCCTGTCGCTGCCAGACCACATGCAAATCCTTTAATTGTTCAACCCGCGTTTCCCATGCAATATCATCCGCTGCCAGCCTGGCCAATTCCGCCAGCGATAAACCGATGGTGGGCGTAGCAAATGCAGCACGGGCAACCGTGCCATCCAGCGGCATTGCCACTGCCTGTAACCAGCGCAGTACATCCGCTGCTTCGGCACTTTGAATAACAGAATCTTTATCTGATAAATAAACACTGGCTACCTGACGGCGCTGTAAGGCTTGCCGGATAGCCAGTGCTTCATGCCGGTCTCTCACCAGGATGGCAATGTCCGCTGCCTGCAAACGCACAAAACCCTGATCCGAATAAAAACCAACAGAAGGATCGTTAAGTAAGCGGACAATACGCTCTGCGCTATGTGCCGCAAACAGGCTCAGGTAGTCTTCCTTATTCAGCTCTGCCTTGCTGACACACCAGAATGTCAGCGCAGGAATAATACCGGTTGCATCAACAGTATCGGCAGTGCTGTCCGCCCCGGAAAAATGCTCAGATCTGCCATTTGCGCCTACAGCCTCAAATGGCAGAGGGTTACCCGCATCAGTACGAAACCTGAATGCACCACCGCTAAACCCGGAAGATGCGTCCTTACCTTCAGCGTGCTCAAATACTGTATTAACTGCCTTCACTAATGCATAGGTCGAACGAAAATTGGTTGCCAGCACATAGTGCCGGCCTTCGGTTGCTTTACGTGCCGATAAATAGCTGTGAATATCAGCACCACGAAATCCGTAAATGGATTGTTTGGGATCACCGATTAAAAACAAACCATGAGAAACATCATTATTTTTAACCTGGTACAGTGCATTAAAAATAGCATACTGATCTGGCGAAGTATCCTGAAATTCATCAATAAGTGCAACCGGATATTGCCGTAGTATGCGGTCACGCAGTGCTGTACCGTTTTCTCCTTCCAACGCATTTTTGAGTCGCCTGAGCATATCATCAAACCCAAACTGTCCGTGACGCTGCTTAATCTCATCCATACGACGGGCAATGGTCAGCACCGCATGTTTCAATAAAGAAAAACGAATTGGCTCCAGCGCAGCCAATTCAGCTTGCAGCATAACCAGGGCATCAAAATCATCCGGCACCATCACTGATTTATTTTTATTACATGCATCCGTTAAACCATCCGGACTCAGACGCTGCCATGCCTTAGAAAAAGCGGCATCAGGATTCACGGCATCCGGCGTACGCACCCAATTGCGCAATGCAGAAAACCAGCCGGCCACCGTTGCAGGTTTTAATTTAACACCACTAAATTTTTTAGGATCGTCCTGCCATTGCTCCGCCAGCCAACGCTCCATAGTATCAATACGTGCCGGCCACCCTTGTTTAATACGAGCCAGTTCCGTGGCTTGTACTGCGCTTAATCGTGTGATCAGTTGCTCCAGAGTTTCAGCCAGCCGGAAATGACAACCGGCTGAAACTGACTCAGATTTTTTCGCAAGAAAATCAGCATGTTTAATCAAACCGGCAACAGCCTGTTCCAATGCAGACACATCGGGCCAGCAAGCAGTGAACGTAGCCAGTGTTGCGCCGGAAAGTGCATAAACCTGCTGTCGCCAGTAATCACGTACTGCATGCTCAAATAAAGCAGACTGATCACTGACTAATTCTTCGTCAAACAGACTGCCGCTATCAAAAGCATGCTCACGCAACATGCGCTGACACCAGGCATCAATGGTAAATACCGCAGCCTCATCCATACTTTGTGCGGCCAGCATCAGCCGGAAAGCAGCCTGCGAGCGCACCTCTCCTTCAGGATAAGCTGCAATCAATTCACGCAAAAAGGAGTCGTGTTCATATGGACTCTGGCCACGAAAACACCCGGCAGCTTCCACCAGTCTGTCCCTGATCCGCCCGGATAACTCCTTGGTCGCCGCGCGGGTAAATGTCATTACGACGATTTCAGCAGGATGCAATGGACGGGAAAAGGCGTGTTCTGTTCCGTGTCCCAATACCAGGCGCACGTAAAGTGCGGCAATAGTCCAGGTTTTACCGGTACCGGCACTGGCTTCAATCAGGCGTGAACCGTGCAAAGGAAAAGATAAGGGCAACAAAACTTGTCCGTGCTGACCCTGAGACTGAAATTCAGATTGAATTCGGGTCATGGTAATTGTTCCTCACTGTTATTTACCTGAGCATCTGCCTGAGCATCTGCCTGAACATCGTCCACAGAGCTTATAAGCTGAATATGGATATGGCTGGCCAGCCAGTCACAAAATGGCCCGTACAAGCCGGAAGAACAGCTGACCCATTCCGGTTCAGCACTTAACGCGGCAAAATCCGGCCACAAGCGTGCCAGACACAAATCATCCACTTCACCGTTACGTAAATAAGCGCCGTTATACGCCTGCGCAGGATTGTCTTTTTGCAAGAACGCCAGTGCTGTTTTACAGGCTGTCGGTAAAGGCTGATCCATTCCCTTGCGCCAGTAAGCTAATAAACCGGCCAGAATGCCTGCCGATTTTTCCTGCTCCAGCGGCTCCATGGTGATCAGTGCATCACGTGCGACCAGATAGCCAGTCACTGTCTGACCTGATGCTGCCGCAATCAACTGCCGCAACCATCCTTCAATTAATTTATCACCGCGTGGTTTAATGTCATCAGCCGATGTAGCACTTGTCACTTTGCTGGCAATCTGCGTCATCCAGATGCATTTTCCTTCACTCCGGCCATCCGTATATAAATGATCCAGCCAATCGTCCAAATGTATGCCGTGATGTTCGATGCTCACGCCGAGTTTATCAGCAGGAACAGGATAACTGTTACGCAAGTGCAGCCACTCGGTACGTATCGGCGTCAACTCAGCAACCAGACGATGTTGCCAGCGTTCTCCCATCAGACCGATGGGTAATTTACCCTCACGGGAAAGACGTGCGGCACGCTGCCGCAAACGTGCAGATACCTGCTGCGGAAATTCCGGCTCTCCTGCATCATCCAGCAAACTATCAGCCAGGTGATATTCTTCCAATGCATTCACCCCAAACGGCTCATCATCGTCCCCCATCACCTGATCGTCGGTAAAATAAACCCCTAAACGCTTACGAAAAAAAACATTAACCGGTTGTCGGATAAAACGCGCCAGCTCGATAATTTTCAGGCAAAAACCCGCTTCAGGTTCCATAGAAGGAAGCGTATCAGGCTGCTGTTCCGTTCCGGCATGCGCTGCCCGCCATTCCCTTGCATAGGTCAGCAACCCGCCCTGCTCAAAGTAATGACGGCTAAATGGTTGTAAGGGATGCAGGGTTGTCAGCTGATCCGCCGGGCAATGCCATGCGTTTTCCAGATAATCGCGCAACTGTGCAACCAGTAATGAACACGGCTGCTCACTATTATCACGCACATCGCGACCGGCCCAGCTGATATACAATTTATCGCGTGCCGACAATAAAGCTTCCAGCATCAGATAACGATCATCGTCACGCCGGGAACGGTCGCCGGGACGCGCCATACCGGGTTGCGCCAGCAAATCAAAATCCACACTCCGGGTACGACGTGGAAAATCCCCCTCATTCAGCCCCAGCAGGCAAACCACCCGGAACGGAATAGCCCGCATCGGCATCAGTGTACAAAAAGTAACTCCGCCAGACACAAAGCGATGGTTTAATGTAGATTCATCCAGCGCACCAAGCCAGGCTTCACGCACAACAGCTAATGGTACCTGCTCAGTAAAACCGGCATGAGCACAGGCAAGCAGCCAGCTTTGCAATGCTTCGTCCAGTCGCCCCAGTGTCAAACGGTCGTTTTCATCTTCAGCATTAAAAAATTCTGCTAAAAAAATACGGGCCCGCACTCCCCAGGCCACCGGCGATGCAGGTTGAGCCAATACCGTCCGCCAATTAATCAACGCCCCGACAAACTGCGCCAGCGATCCCGCCAGTGCCGCATTCAGTCCGGCGATTTCAGCATAAGATTCGATACCCGCATAGGCTACATCATCGCCACAAGCGTAACCGAGCAGCATCCGGCGCACGCCGAATATCCACGAATTCTGCTCACCTGCAGGCCCGAGATCAATGCCACTCCGATGCTGCTGATCCAGGCCCCATCGTATCCCTGCCCCCTCTATCCACTGACACAACTGTGGTAAGTCATCTTCACTCAAGCCAAAACGGACCGCCAGTGCAGGCACTGCCAGCAAATCACGGACTTCGCTTTGCTGGCAACGCTGCTGCGGCAAACGCAGCAACCAGTCAACCGCAACTAAAACCGGGTTGCTGGTACGCTCCTTGGCATCACCGATTTCGTAAGGAATAAAACGCGGATCAGAGCGGCTGTACTGACCAAATACCGAACGTATCGCCGGTGAAAACACATCGATATCAGGCACCATAACTACAATATCTTTAGGCCGTAAAGACGCAAGCGCAGAACCGGAAACCGAAGAAGAAAATAATGCCGATGAATCGGCCACACTGGCAGAAAACATAGCCAGCAACTGATCATGCAATACATCGACTTCACGTTGTACGCTGTGTGCTATATGAAATTCAATGGATTTATCGTCAGGATCAAACGCCACACAGGGATGCTCTTCCGGCGGCAGCAAATCACGAATCGCCACTTGTACCCGCTCCAGCAATGTCGTGCCCTCGCCCTCAGAAAATAAATCTATCCGCAAACCGGAAAAACGGGCATGGGTCTGCTGCGCATTATCAAAGTCGTCCAGCATCCGGATAAAATCACGTCCCTGCCTCCCCCAGTTGGCGAGCAAAGGGTGACAATGCGCATGCAAATCTTCCGGCGCAATAGCCGACAAATCCCTGCCTTCTCTGAATTGATGTCGCTTATTTTGCGCTTTAAATAACTGGCTGCCATCCATGATATCGCCCCAGTAATACTGACAGGGATTAGGAACTGCCAGTACGACCTGAGTGTGCTCCGCGAGTGCAGATAACGCTTCCAGCGTTTGGCGTGGCAGAGCAGAAATACCAAATAAAATAACGCGGCGGGGCAATGGTGCGACCGGAACAGCCCCCTGCAAAATCGCTGTCACGAACCGCTGATGTACATTCACCCGCCCCAGCCCCCGTCCCTCTTTGGGAATGTCATTCAAAATGGCACGCCACAACGCTGCCTGCCACACCTGGTCGTCAGCCAGCGGCTGAAGTTCTCCCTGTGCTTTGCGTAACTGATCATGCCCCTGAGCCCAGTCAGTCAGCCAGTCAACCCGGTAAATCTGGTACAGATCGATTAAACCGGATAAGCGATCAGCCAACTGCAAACGCCGCTCCGGATCACCATCAGCAAGAAAACGCTGCAACGGCTCAAAATCGGGCTGATCCAGCAATTCCGGAATTAAACGCATCAGACGCCAGGTTAACGGCGCTTTATCCAGGTCAGAGCTGCCAGGGATAGCTTCACGACCCAGCATATTCCGGTATACACTCCAGAGAAACCGTCCCGGCAACTCAATCTTCGTGGCCGCATATACGCCCATATCCTCTGCAATCGCGATTTTGAGCCACTCAGCAACACCATTGGATTGCACCAGATAAGTTTCCTGCTCCAGCGGATTCAGAGGATGCTGACGCAACCAGGCAAATACCGCAGCCCGAAGTTGTTCCAGCTGGTTGCCATGCAAAATGATGAGGCCGGGGCTTATTACGTTATCAGACATTGTTACGGGTAATGACATGAAGAGATCCGATGAATAATTAATAATTCGATTAGCCACTCGAAAAATAGTTTGAGAAACTTACGCACTAAATCACCAGACTTACCCAAAATTGCCCGGACGGATGCCAATAACATCAACAGTATCATTTTAAGTAAGTCCCGGATCTTTAATTTAGCAGGACTATTACGTGATTATCGTCCATTTTGGGAAATTGAAAAAAACCACTATGTTAGAATAGCGTTCCTAAAGCATTTCTTGCTAAAAAAATTACGGAGAAAGAGCAATCATGGCTGGACACAGTAAATGGGCCAATATTAAGCACAAAAAAGCAGCTACCGATGCAAAACGCGGCAAGGTCTGGACGCGAATCATTAAAGAAATCACCGTAGCTGCGCGTATGGGCGGAGGTGACATCACTTCGAACCCGCGCTTGCGTCTGGCAGTAGAAAAAGCTGCCGATGCTAATATGCCAAAAGAAAATGTGGTGCGCGCCACCCAACGCGGGAGCGGCAATCTGGAAGGTGCCAGCTACGAAGAAATTCGCTATGAAGGTTATGGCATTAATGGTGCTGCGATTATTGTAGATTGTTTAACTGACAATCGGGTACGGACCGTAGCGGAAGTTCGCCACGCTTTTTCTAAATTTGGCGGCAACATGGGTACCGAAGGTTCCGTCGCATTTATGTTTAAGCACTGCGGTCAATTCTTTTTTGCACCGGGCACCAGTGAAGATGCATTAATGGAAGCCGCTCTGGAAGCCGGTGCGGAAGACGTGTTAACGGATGACGAAGGCGGTTTTGAAGTCATTTGCCCGCCACACGATTTTTCTATGATCAAAGATGCTTTGGCTGCGGCAGGTTTTAAAGCCGACATGGCAGAAGTCGTCATGAAGCCGGATGCCGAAACGCTGTTTGAAGGCGAAAACGCCATCAAAATGCAAAAATTGCTAGATGCGCTGGAAAATCTGGACGATGTACAAGATGTGTACACAAATGCAATTATTGAAAACTGAGTTGACGTACAGCTTAATCATTAAGTGACATATTGACATGAGTATCAGGCTGATAATTAAAAAACACCGCTAACTATCAGCCTGACATACTCATTACTTTGTTCTACCCGGTATCCCATCACTTTATTAGTACACACATGAAAATATTGGTAGTCGGTTCAGGCGGCCGCGAACACGCCCTGGCATGGAAACTTGCGCAATCCGAACGCATCCAGACAATCTATGTAGCACCAGGTAACGGAGGCACGGCGCTGGATGGTCGTTTGAAAAATATCACGCTGTCCGACCCGCTGGCACTGGCCGAATTTGCCAAAGCAGAACATATCAGCTTTACCGTGGTCGGCCCGGAAGTACCGCTGGCAGCCGGTATCGTAAATATTTTCCGTGATAAAGGCTTAAAAATTTTTGGCCCGACAAAAGAAGCCGCTCAGCTGGAAAGCTCGAAAGATTTTGCTAAAACGTTTATGCAGCGTCATGGCATCCCGACCGCACGCTCTCAGACTTTCGCCGCAACCGCCCCTGCCCATGCTTACATCGATACGCATGGCGCACCTATCGTCATTAAAGCAGATGGTCTGGCCGCAGGTAAAGGTGTCGTAGTTGCCATGGATCTGCAAGAAGCGCACGATGCCGTTGATATGATGTTGGGCGATAACAAATTAGGCGATGCGGGTGCCCGCGTTGTGATTGAAGAATTTTTAGCCGGTGAAGAAGCCAGTTTCATTGTGATGGTCGACGGTAAAAATATTTTACCGCTGGCAACCAGTCAGGATCACAAACGCTTGCGCGACCACGATCTGGGCCCCAATACCGGCGGTATGGGTGCCTACTCACCGGCACCTATCGTAACACCTGAATTACACGCCCGCGTCATGCGCGAAATCATTCAGCCGACCGTACAAGGCATGGCAAAAGACGGCATCCTGTTTACCGGCTTTTTATATGCAGGTCTGATGATAGACGAACACGGTAACGCAAAAACGCTGGAATTCAACTGCCGTATGGGCGATCCGGAAACACAGCCGATTATGGCGCGCCTGAAGACCGATCTGGTCACGGTAATGGAACACGCTGTGAATGGTCATCTGGATACCATTGAATTGAAATGGGACCGGCGCACCGCACTGGGTGTGGTGATGGCAGCCGGAGGCTATCCTGATGCACCGGTAAAAGGAGCTCAGATTACCGGCATACCGGCAGAAACTGCTGATACCGTAACATTCCATGCCGGCACTGCACTGGAAAACGGCCATCTGCAAGTGACCGGTGGCCGGGTATTATGCGTAGTCGGATTAGGTGACAGCGTAAAATCTGCCCAAAAACATGCTTACGATGCAGTCGATGCCATTCACTTTGATGGCGCACAAGTGCGCCGCGACATTGGCTGGCGCGCTCTCAACAGAAAACACTAAACACCTATGAATACGACCGCCGTTAAGTCCTACTTACTTGCTTTACAAGCCAACATCGTTGCAGCATTAGAACAATGCGATGGTCACGTCTTTCTGACAGATAGCTGGGAACGTCCCGAGGGCGGCGGTGGTATTTCGCGTGTGATAGAACAAGGCGGCATCTTTGAACGTGGCGGAGTTAATTTTTCTCATGTCACGGGCCATAACCTGCCGCCATCAGCAGCAGCCAGTCGCCCTGAACTGGCCGGTCGCCGCTGGGAAGCCATGGGTGTATCGCTGGTACTGCATCCCCGCAACCCCTATATACCTACCGTACACATGAATGTACGATTTTTTTGTACTTTCCCACAAAATGCTGAACAGGATCAGCAACCGGTCTGGTGGTTTGGCGGAGGTATGGATCTGACACCGTACTACGGTTTTGCCGAAGATGCAGTACATTTTCATCAGACCTGTAAAGATGCATTAACACCGTTTGGTGAATCGCTATACCCCGAATTTAAGACATGGTGCGACCAGTATTTTTATCTGAAACACCGTAAAGAACCACGTGGCGTGGGCGGTATTTTCTTTGATGACTTTAATCGTCTGTCATTTGATGATAGTTTTGCCATGATTCAACAAGTCGGCAATGCCTTCATTCCGGCCTATACTACGATTATTGAACGCCGTAAAGACCACGCTTATGGTGAACGTGAGCGCGATTTTCAGGCTTACCGCCGCGGACGCTATGTTGAATTTAATCTGGTGTTTGATCGCGGCACCCTGTTCGGATTACAATCAGGCGGTCGCACCGAGTCGATTTTAATGTCTATGCCACCTTCGGTAACATGGCGCTATAATTGGCAACCTGCGGCAGATACACCGGAAGCGCAGCTTTATAGTGATTTTCTTATTCACAAGGACTGGGTATAGTGACAGAAAGATGTGTAGTTATCCTGGGTGGCAGCTTTGATCCGGTGCACGTAGCCCATGTAGAACTAGCTAAATTGTTTAACAATTTGCTCAAACCCGATCAGTTGCGTATCATACCGACTGGCTGGAACTGGCAAAAGACACCATTAACAGCAAAATCAGAGCATCGTGTTGCCATGTTAGCATTGGCTTTTAATGAATTAGCCGGACAACATACCCTCGTTATCGATCAACAAGAAATACAACGTGCTGAAGCTGGCATCCCCAGCTACACCATAGACACGCTGACAGCCTTACGCCGGGAATTTGGCGAGACTGCTTCACTAATCTTCGTAATAGGAGCTGACCAGCTGCAACAACTTCATCGCTGGCAGAACTGGCAACACTTATTTGAGCTGGCGCATATTGCGGTAGCCACGCGACCAGGATTTGATCTGGACGCCATTGATCCAGTGGTAGCAACTGAATTTAAACAACGTGCGGGCGGTGCGGAGCAGTTACGCAACCGCCCCCATGGTCACACCTATCTATGCGCAGACATGGCTATCGACATCTCATCGACCCAGATCCGACGCCGGAACAATCTGTCTTTGCTACCACCCAAGGTGCTGGACTATATACAACAACATCATATTTATTAAAAAAACATGGATATCAAAAAATTACAAACCCTGGTAGTTGACGCTCTTGAAGATGTCAAAGGCCAAGACATTAAAGTCTACGACACCACCCATTTAACCAGCTTATTTGACCGTATCGCTATCGTTTCCGGTACCTCAAATCGTCAGACTAAATCACTGGCATCTTCAGTCCGGGATAAAGTCAAAGAAAATGGCGGTGATGTTATCGGTATGGAAGGCGAAGGAACCGGTGAGTGGGTACTGGTAGATCTGGGCGACATGGTAGTACACATCATGCAACCGGCGATCCGTGGCTACTACCGTCTGGAAGAACTCTGGGGCGATAAAGAAGTTAAAATGGGCGCCGACAAACGCGTCAGCAAACGCAGCGCAGAAGCAGAAAACGATGTGACAGAACCGGCAAAACGTGTATTTGGCGAAGTTAACCTGGCAACACAAACCACGCTGGATGATGATGTTAAAAAACCAGCCAGAAAACCGCGTGCCAAAGCAGCAACAGCAGATGCTTCAGCACCGGCAACACCAAAACCACGTGCTTCACGCGCTAAAGCCGCAATAACAGGAACCGATGCCGCAGCAGCACCGAAAAAACCGGTATCACGCAAAAAAGCCATCGGTACCACCGTTAAAGTTGCTTCCAGCAAAACAGCCGTCGCTTCTGCCAAACAAGCTGCCGCAAAACGCACTTCCCGTAAATCAGCGGCGTAAGCTGTTTTATGCAGTTAATTATTGCAGCAGTAGGCCATAAAATGCCGGGCTGGATAGAATCCGGCTTCACCGAATATACCAAGCGTATGCCGGCAGAATGCCGGATAACACTTAAAGAAATTAAACCGGTGGAGCGCTCCGGCAGTAAAACGGCACAAACCGTCATGGCACTGGAACGTGCCAAAATAGAAGCGATTATTCCCCGGCAAACCCGCACTGTCGTGCTCGATGAGCACGGCAAAGATATTACTACTATGCAACTGTCACAATTACTGACAACATGGCAGCAAGAAGGCGGCGACACCTGCTTTGTGATCGGTGGTGCCGATGGCCTGGATGCCGGGTTCAAAGCCAGTGCCCAGTTAAAAATTCGTATCTCCAGCTTAACGCTGCCACACGGCATGGTTCGGGTTCTGTTAGCCGAACAACTGTACCGTGCCTGGTCAATTACGCAAAATCACCCCTACCACCGCGCCTGATTTCGGTTAGCATGTTGTGCTTGAATTTAATTCGTTGCAGCAAGACTGTTGATGCAGTACCCCCTCAAAAGGGTTACTGTGATCAGCACTGGCTTTTCTGCTCTATCTTTCCGCTGATCACAACATGAACTTAATCGACAATAAAATTTATCTGGCTTCCAAAAGTCCGCGCCGTAGTGAACTATTACAACAAATTGGCGTCGGTTTTGATCTGCTGTTACTGCGCTCCGCTTCCGGGCGTGCTGTCGATGTCACTGAATTCGTTTTACCAGATGAACCGGCTGCCAGTTACGTAGCGCGTGTCACAGCTGAAAAAGCCAGTACTGCATGGCGGATGTCTCTCCTGCGTAACTTACCGGAGCGTCCGGTATTGGCCGCAGACACCACAGTGGTACTACATGGCCGCATTTACGGAAAGCCGGGCAACCGTGATGAAGCATATGCCATGTTATCAGCCCTGTCGGGACAAACTCACCAGGTGCTAACCAGTATTGCCGTACATTATCATGATCGACACTGGCAATGTACACAAATATCCGAGGTCACTTTTTGCCCCCTGAATGCGAGACAAATTAATGACTATTGCGATAGCGCAGAGCCATACGACAAAGCAGGCGGCTATGGTATTCAGGGTGCTGCCGCACGCTTTATTTCACACATCGCAGGGAGTTATTCTGGCATCATGGGTTTACCCTTATTCGAGACTGCACAACTACTAAGCGAAGTTGAATTATGAACGAAAATATACTAATCAACATCACACCGCAAGAAACCCGCGTCGCGTTAATTTTTCAGGGGGCAGTTCAGGAACTACACATTGAACGCACCATGTCGCGTGGGCTGGTAGGTAATATTTATCTTGGCAAAGTAGTGCGGGTACTGCCCGGCATGCAATCGGCGTTTATCGACATCGGTCTGGAACGCGCCGCCTTTCTGCATGTTGCCGACATATGGGATTCCCGCAGCAAAGAAGCCAATACCCCCACCCCGATAGAAAAACTCTTATTTGACGGTCAGTCGGTCATGGTGCAGGTCATTAAAGACCCTATCGGCACCAAAGGGGCCAGGTTATCTACCCAAATTTCTATTGCAGGACGCATGCTGGTACATTTGCCGCAAGACTCACACATCGGTATTTCACAAAAAATTGGCAATGAAGCCGACCGCGAGTTATTACGCAGCATGGTTATGGGGCTACTCTCTCCGGAAGAAAAAGGCGGCTTCATTGTGCGCACCATGGCCGAAGATGCCTCCGAAGCCGAGCTGCGCATGGATGTCGATTACTTGCGTAAAACATGGGCAAGCATCAGCAGCCTGGCCAAAAGTAAACCGGTCACTACCCTCTTGCATCAGGACTTAAGCCTGTCACAACGGGTATTGCGCGACTTTGTAAACCTGGACACGGCCACCATACAGGTAGACTCACGCGAGAATTACCAAAAACTGCTTGAATTCGCCAACCATTACACCCCTGCCGTTATCCCGAAACTGATCCACTACATAGGCGAGCGCCCATTATTCGACTTATACGGCGTGGAAGATGAAATTCAGCGCGCTCTGGGCCGGCGCGTCGATTTAAAATCAGGCGGCTATCTGATCGTGGATCAGACCGAAGCAATGACCACCATCGACGTCAATACCGGCAGTTTTGTCGCCGGCCGCAATTTTGCCGATACTATTTTCAAAACCAATCTGGAGGCTGCCCATGCTATTGCCCGTCAATTACGCTTACGTAATCTGGGCGGCATAATCATTCTCGATTTAATTGATATGGACAACGGTGAGCACAGAGTTGCGGTATTAAACGAGTTAAATAAAGCGATATCACGCGACCGCACAAAATTATCCGTTTCCGGTTTTTCTGCACTAGGTCTGGTCGAAGTCACACGCAAACGTACCCGTGAATCACTGGCACACGTATTATGTGAAACCTGCCCTTCCTGCAACGGCAAGGGCCAGGTAAAAACAGCACGTACCATTTGCTATGAAATTTTGCGCGAACTGCTACGCGAAGCCAAGCAATTTAACCCGCGTGAATTCCGCATTCTGGCCTCACAAATCGTAGTGGATTTATTTCTGGAGGAAGAATCACAACACCTGGCCATGCTAGGCGACTTCATCAAAAAACCCATATCGCTGCAAGTAGAAACTACTTACCATCAGGAGCATTACGACATCATATTGATGTGATGAATTTATTCTTTTAAATTCAAACGCTTATAAAATATTTTTAGTCAGAAAAAGTGGCTAACTACATAGCTAGCCACATATTTTATAAGCAATACCAATAGACCGTTTTAGACAGAAGTGCGAAAGTAAAACAAATCGCAATTGTCGTCAGAAAAACAACAATGACTGAAAGTGACCTCAAGCAGATAGCCCAAGAATTGACGCTCCCGTTCTCATCAGGGAACAGTCCTTTTGCACTGGAAGGTCGAGAAGAGCATCTTGGTCCAGATGATTGGGCTTGGTTATTTCTTCGCTTGAACGTTGGGTATCGAAAGGCATTCAAGGAACACATAAGCAAGCCTGAGGATCAAAAGCTTGCCAGTCATCTCGTCAATGCGATAGACAATCAAAGCGTTAGGTATGACCTGGATGGCAGTTGTAGCAGCCGCTTTGGCCTGAGTGCATGGTTAAACCCAGAACTTCCCTTTTTACCGGCACTGAAAAACAGTGGCTCATGGTTTTTTCCATTGAAGCGCCCCATTCTTGAAGACCCTTTGCGAACCGAGGTCAGTAGCACCGCTCACAATCGAAGTAAGCATCCCTTCTCAGATGACGCAGACGTGCATCCTTGTGCGCTGGTAAATGAAACACCGTTTGGTTTCCGCACACGTGGGAGAGTTGAATATCCCAGAGCGCAGGATTCGTTTCTTGAAATCTACGAAAAAAATGTGATTTCCATTGCTGTAGATTGCAGCATTCCACCTAGTGGACAGATGTCAGCCATTCGGAATGTCAGGATAACCGAAGTTGAGGGCAGCGCGCATCACACTGCCCTCACGCAAAAAAGAACACGATCTGACTATGCAAATTTCCGCCCTCGATTCCTGCCACCAAAGTCTAAGTACTATGCAAATTCGCATTGCCAACACGAGTATGAAAACAGCTTTGCCAAGCACACACTGACACAATTTCGCTACTATACGATGTATATACATGGAGGCAATTAATGCAGCGACTCACAAAATGGGGGAACTCAATCGGATGCAGGCTACCTGTATCAGTTTTAGAGGTAACAAGACTCAAAGCG
>CAIWPG010000235.1 GCA_903914535.1 uncultured Oxalobacteraceae bacterium | reverse complement strand
TTTGGTTGATGCGCCTCCTCATCTGCAGCAAATTAAGGAGGGAATGATCCAAAACGATATCGCTGCTGTGTTACACAGTGCACATACGCTCAAAGGTATGGCAGGCATCTTTGCGGCTGAACGCATGATAAAAGCCGCCGATCAGCTTAATACAACACAGTCAGCTGACGCAGTAGCTGAGTTGGATACGGCGTTAACTGAATTGATCGCAGCAATCAACGCCTATCAGTGGTAAGCAAGTTGCGGTGTTTAATAAGGCACTTTGTTGCAAAACAGGTGTTGTTATATAAACCGGGTTCTGATTGTTTAAGTGTATAAGTTTGTGTAATTCCGCAAAAGTGCACAGGCGAAGGCGCTGATGTTGTACGATCCCCCGTTTATTTTTTACCACTGATATGCACGGACGGCAGCTTCCAGTTCAGATAAGGTTGTTTCCAGCTCCGCTATTCTGTGAGCGAGTTCCGGAGATTCAGGAAATTGTTCGAGTATGGTAGCGGCATGTATGGCGCGTTCGGCAGAAAAAATACCGACCATACCTTTGAGCGCATGTGCGCCGTGGCGTATTGCATCGGGATTTTCCTGCATCATGCCATCTTTGATGTGTTGCAGATGCGCCGGCATATCGTTTAGTAATAAATTTACAATTTCATCAAATAGTTCGCGACTGTCATCCATAGTGCGGCGTGCCTGATCGAAATCAGCCACCAGTAATACCGGTAGTTTTGTTTTTGCGTCAGAGGGCAGAGATTGTGACAGATTATCTAGCTCGTTCCACAGTGCCTCAGTATCGATCGGTTTGCTCAGATAGCCATCCATGCCGTGGCTCAGACATATTTCACGAACACCCTGCATGGCGTGGGCTGTCATGGCGATAATAGGAATATGTGTGCCGCTACTCTTTTCCTGTTCACGGATTCGCTCGGTCGCTTCGTAGCCGTTCATGATATGCATGTCTACATCCATCAGAATTGCGTCGAAATGCGCATTTTTCCAATGTGTTATCGCTTCTTGTCCGTTGTTCGCGACTGTCACGCGATGCCCTAATTTTTCCAGCAGGCGCACAGCCAGTCTTTGATTGACGATGTTATCTTCGGCTAACAGCAGATTTAATTTATGCTGTGTTTCGCGTAAGGAGTGGCGCGTAAGCAACCGGGGTTCCGGATGCGATGATTCACCCAAGGCACTCATCATTGCATCCAGTAATTCTGACTGAGTGACCGGTTTGGTCAGATAACCGTTAATTTTCATTTCCCGGCAACGCGCTGCGTCACCAAGATGTTCTTCCGATGTGAGCATCATTATCGCCGGAAAGATGTAGTTCGGGTTCTGGCGGATATGTCCTGTTAGCTCGAAACCGTTCATATCAGGCATCTTCAGGTCCAATATCGCCAGGGCATAAGGCATACCTGATCGATCTGCACGTGCTAATTCTGCCAGTGCTTCTGCTCCGTTTTTCACTAAGGTGGGATGCATCCCCCAGTTAAGTAGCATTTCTTTTATCAGATTGCGGCTACTGGCGTTGTCGTCCACCACCAATACCGGCAGGTTGGCCAGGTGTTTATTATTTTGATACTGTGCCAGCGGTTTATCAGAGACCATGGGTAAATCCAGGACAAAACCAAAAGTACTGCCGATGCCGACTTCGCTTTCAAGCTCAATCTGGCTGCCCATCAGTTGAATGATTTGTGCCGAGATAGTCAGTCCCAGACCCGTGCCGCCGAATTGGCGGGTGGTCGAGGTGTCTGCTTGCGAGAAGGATTCGAAGATAAGCCGGAATTTTTCTTGCGGGATGCCGATACCAGTGTCGCGTACATTAAATTTCAATAATGCATGCCCTTTTTGCGCCCCTGTCAGTCGGCGTACTTCTACTTCAATTTCACCACTAGAAGTAAATTTAATGGCATTACCTACCAGGTTGATGATCACCTGGCGTAAACGCCCCGGATCGCCTATCAATCTGTCTGGTGTATCGGTAGCGATATGTAGCAACAGTTCCAGATTTTTCTGGTGGGCGCGTAAAGCTTGCGATTTAATAGTATCGCGCAGCATGTATTCCAGTGAAAATTCGATATTCTCGACGTAGAGCTTTCCAGACTCAATCTTAGAAAAATCAAGGATGTCGTTGATGATGCTAAGCAGGGCATCTGCTGAGGACTGAACCATTGTCAGATATTCGCGTTGTTCTTCGTTGAGTTCGGTATCCAACGCCAGTTCGGTCATGCCGATGATTCCGTTCATCGGCGTTCGTATTTCATGACTCATGTTAGCCAGAAAATTGCTCTTGGCGCGACTGGAACTTTCAGAAGCTTCGATCGCCCTGCGATTTGCCCGTACATATAGTACTGAGGTAGACAGAGCGATGATCAGCATACTGCCTGCAGCAGAAACCAATAAAAAAATCCAGGGTTGTTCAGATTTAATCTGTTCTAATGCGGGTTGCGGCTGCGCGACGTGAATCGTGATACTTCCGTCAGCAACCGGTTTAGATACCAGAATAAATGGCGCAGGTTTCCCCTGGATACTAATAAGTTCCCTGTAGCCGGTATTCTTTGAAGCACGGATATTGAGTGGAACAAAAGTGGTTCTCCTGTACCGCGCAATTTTTAGTTGCTCGGCAAGCGTAGCCACTGATGTGCCAGGCATCGTACGATATTCAAAGTCTTTATCTTCAGCTAAGACGATAACGCCGTTTG
>CAIWPG010000234.1 GCA_903914535.1 uncultured Oxalobacteraceae bacterium | reverse complement strand
CATCGATAAATTAACAAAATCACCATTCAATTTATAATGAATCAGATCAGGATATTTTCCCTGTAACTGTGCCGAAAAATTCGATAATTGCCCGCCAAGATTAAACTCCTGCAACATCGTTCGGTATTCAAGAGGAAGTGGCAAATGAACCAATAAATTAGCCAACACATTCAGATCCAAAAACTTAGCAGTCAATGAAAGTTGTTCTGGTTGCGAACGGGTGGCAGGAAGATATTTTTCCGTAAAATTGGTTTGCGGCAAATGTAAGCCACCACTGGTATCAAATGTAAAATTCGTCAGAGAAATCTGATGCCCGTTTGCGGCAAATCCGGAAGAAATAAACGGCAGCCGTGCCGAAATAATTTCTTGTGCAGAAATGCGCCCCGATACGGTAAGCAAATCAAGCAACTGCAAATCACTGCGCAAGCGTGCCTTCACATCGGACAGACGCAAGTCGGCAGTAAAATCAACCATCCTGGCCTGATCGACACGCAGCCACGCACGTACAGCACCAACACCTTGCTGCACCTCAAAAGGATAATCCAGATATTGTTTCCAGGCAGCCAAATCAGCACGTGACACATCGGCGAACAGATCACCTTTCCAATGCTTGTAATCCGAGCCGGAACGGCTAAATACAGGATGTACAAAATCGGCCACAATATCAAAAGGGCCGGCCAGCGCCACAGGCGGGGTCACATATAAAGCAAATTTATGGTGTCTCCAGCGATTCTGAAGCGTCAGCCGCACCCCGTTCAGCGCCAAAACAGGCGCACCGCGCTGCTGATCATCCCAGCGGACAATACCGTTTGTGATCACAATTTCACGTTGAGCCAGCAACCAGTCCAAGCCTGTCGTATCACTTTTTTTAGCCGGATCAAGCCACCAGCCTGCGACTGATATACGCCCGTCCCGGCTACGGCTGACAGCCAGTTCAGGCTGATCAATTTCCAGCTTATCCAGACGTATGCCGGCAATAAATACTGACCACCATGATAACGTTACACTGACGCGGGGAAGCCGCAGTGCATGCTGCCCCTGCCCGTCACGCAATTCGACCTGCTCCAGCACCAGGCGCGGATTCAATCCCTGCCATGAAGCCTCTATCACGGCAATGCTGACAGGCCGTCCCAGCGAGCTACTTAGTACATGTTCAATCTGCGGCTTATACAATCCGATATTAGGCAACACGGCATAGCGCAACACCAGAAATACCAGGCAAAGTATAAAATAAAGCACAACTGCCAATTTCAGGGTTGCACCCAATACATGATGCGTAAGCAGGTTCGCATGATAGTAAGCGCGTTTAAAAGCGCGCCAGCGATCACCACACAAATGCGGTGCTGCTTGTTTGTCAGAATGCTCTTCCATCATTTTCTAAAAAATCCGGCCCGGCGTACAATCAGACGAAGAATGACAGACGAATAATGACATGGCTGCTGCGCGTTAATATTAAGCGTACTAATTTTAATGATCTCCACCGACTATTTCTATGTAGCAAGACTTATACAAAGTCATCCCGGTCAGGCATATATCATGCTGGTGGTGATTTTGCATCAGTCCTGTGTTATCTTGGTACAAAAAGGCCGCGCACCACCGCAATAGCGGTTTTTGCGTCAGTCTGCTTAGTCTTTCATTCTAGTCTGCTATTTGTCTGACCCTGCCACGCTTTTACCTGACGACCTTATGAATCCATTTTTTTCACCTGACACGCATTATGCCCAACTTCACCATCTAAATACATCGCGATTTTTTTCACGCTGGATCGCGGCAGGTGCTCACTGTACGCCTGCCCGGCAAGATCAGTTGAATGAATTAGTGGGATTATCCTTGACCCCGGCCACTTTTGCGAACTTTTTACAAAATGAAACTAATTTTAAGTGTGCTGAAGGTAAGCCTGCCCTGACACTGGCACATGCTTTGCGTCGTTTGCGCAACTTAATTGTCTGTACACTGATTCAAAAAGACCTGACCGGTCATGCCGATTTACATGAAGTAGTCACAGTCATGAGCAATTTTGCCGATTTTGCCGTGCAAACGGCACTCAAGACACTCACCGGAGAAATGCATGCCATGCATGGCATTCCGGTAGCTCGCGACAGCGGCGATACACAAGAGTTAATCGTCATCGGCATGGGAAAACTGGGAGGAGAAGAACTCAATATTTCTTCTGACATTGACCTCATTTTCACCTACGCAGAGGATGGTGAAACAGTAGCAGGTCCGGGACAACGCCCGTTATCCAATCACGAATTCTTTAGCAGACTGGGAAAAAAACTGATCGCCACCCTGTCCGAGGTTGGCGAAGATGGCTTCACTTTTCGGGTTGACATGGCATTGCGCCCTAACGGAGTCTCCGGCCCGCTGGTCGCCAGCTTTAATATGTTGGAAACCTATCTGCTGACTCAGGGGCGTGAATGGGAACGTTATGCCTGGGTAAAAGCCCGCGCCATTACCGGAGTACCTGATCAAATCGCCCTGCTGCACAAAATTGTACAGCCCTTTGTTTACCGGCGCTATCTGGATTTTGGTGTCATTGACGCATTACGCGCCATGCACAGCCAGATTCGCGCTGAAGTGATCAGACAGGAAACCCGCCATCCTGACCGGGCCAACAACGTCAAACTGGGACGTGGCGGCATTCGTGAAATTGAATTTTTAACGCAAGTTTTTCAATTAATCCGCGGCGGCAGAGAACCGGCATTACGACATTGTTCCACCAGGGAAACTTTACACATTCTGGCCGATTTACATATCGTAGATCACCAGGTGGTACAACAACTGCTGGCATCCTATACGTTTTTACGCAATCTGGAACACCGCCTGCAATATCTGGATGATGCTCAAACCCACACCATGCCGGCACTTGCTGCCGACGGCGAGATTATTGCGCAAATGATGGGATACGACGACCTCAGCAAACTGACTCATGAGTTAGAGAAACACCGTAACTTTGTCGCCTTTCAGTTTGACAATACCTTTGGCAACAAACAGGCAGATATGCCAGAAAGCCTGGTTAATTTTTCCGATAACGATATACAGGAAGCACTCCCCCTGCATCTTGCCAAACTGGGCTTTGAGGATGTGCCCGCTGCCACCGCTAACATACTGCAATGTTTACAAACACGGCGCCTGACTTCGCTTTCCGAGGCCAGTAAAAATAAATGCATGATACTGATCAACCGCGCCTTAAACATGATTGCTGTCCTGCCCGGGCAACACAATGAAACCCTGCAACGCTGGCTCAATTTTCTTGAAGCTATCGTCAGACGCAGTGCTTACCTGTCACTACTGATTGAATACCCCCCTTGTCTGGAGCGGCTGATTCGTATGATGCATGCCAGCGACTGGGCTGCCCGCTATCTGGTTCGCCACCCGATATTGCTGGATGAACTACTGGATGCAGCTACGCTGCACCTCCCGCCCGATTGGGCTGCCTTAACAAAAGATCTGGAACAGCAATTAAGCCACCATACTGACGACACAGAACGTCAAATGGAAACACTGCGTGAAATGCACCACGCCCAATTATTTCGTCTGCTGGCACAAGATCTGGATGGCTCACTCAGTGTAGAACAATTGGCGGACCAACTCTCTCAGCTGGCCGATATTATGGTCGCAGCCACCGTGCAGGCCGCATGGCTGTCCATTAATGGCCGGCATCGTGAAACACCCTTGTTCTCGGTAGTTGCATATGGAAAACTTGGTGGTAAAGAACTCGGCTACGCCTCCGACCTGGATCTGGTTTTTATCTACGATGACCCGAACCCGGAAGCTCCGGCCTTATATGCCAAACTGGCACAACGCTTTATCACCTGGATGACCAGCCACACACCGGCGGGTATTTTATTTGATATTGACATTGCCCTGCGCCCGGATGGTGCGAGCGGTCTGATGGTTTCTTCCATTCAGGCTTTTGAGCGTTATCAGATCCAGTCAGCGTGGTTGTGGGAACATCAGGCGCTGACGCGGGCACGCTGCTGCACCGGCCCTGAAGAATTAACCGCAAAATTCGATGCATTACGTAGCAGTATTTTATGCCATCAGCGTGACCCGGATATACTCAAAACCCAGGTCGCCGCTATGCGTTTAAAAATGCATGAAGCACACCCTATTTCATCCGCCAAATTTGATCTGAAACAAAGCCCGGGCGGCATGATAGACATCGAATTCATGGTGCAGTACCTGGTTTTGCTGCATGCCCACACTTATCCTGAATTGTGCGCAAACCATGGCAACATCGCTTTGCTGCTACGCTGTGCTGCATTAGGATTAATTGAACCGGAACCGGCCCAGGCAGCAGCAGACAGCTACCGTCACTGGCGCAAGCTGCAACATATCAGCCGCTTACAAGGCAAGGATCTGGCACAGCTCGATGCAGAACAAACCCGCGCAGAAGCACAACAAGTAATCAATCTGTGGAATTATTTGTTTAAATAACACACAGCAGGTAAGCGCTTAACGTTGCTTCAACGCACGGGGGGGGGGACATGCCCCCCCGCACACCTCTTCGCTGACCGGTAACGAAAGATGCCGGTTCAGTACTAAACCAGTCCGGTGGTATAGTAAGTCACAATCACCACAAAAACCGCCAGCGTTTTAATGCAGGTAATAGCAAAAATATCCTTGTACGATACCTTATGAGTCAGTCCGGTTACCGCCAACAGGGTAATCACGGCACCGTTATGTGGTAAGGTATCCATCCCGCCACTGGCCATCGATGCAACGCGGTGCAATACTTCCATGGAAATACCCGCCGACTGCGCTCCCTGAATAAAATAATCCGACATTGCCGCTAATGCGATTCCCATACCACCCGATGCCGAACCGGTAATACCAGCCAGCGCCGTCACCGTCACAGCTTCATTCACCAAAATATTAGGCACCGATTTAAGTGCATCGGCAACCACCAGAAATCCGGGCAAAGCAGCAATCACCGCACCAAAACCGTACTCCGACGCCGTATTCATCGATGCCAGCAAAGCACCGCCAACCGCCGATTTAGAACCTTCAGCAAAACTGGCTGCAATACGTTTAAAAGAAAAAATCACCACAGTTAAAATACCAACCAGCAGCGCACCTTCCACAGCCCAAATCGCAGCAACTTTACCCACTTCCTGTACTACCGGAGTTGCTTTACCAATCACTGCCGGCACAAAAGAAACCGATTTACCATAAAAATGCGGAAACCAGTCAGTAAAAATCTTATTTGCAATAGCAACCAGAAAAAGTGGCAACACAGCAATAAACGGGTTCGCCATTTTTTCACTGCTATCAAACGGAGCAGGCTCATTCACATGATTGCTTCCATAACCTTCGCCAGCCGCTTGTGCAGTGCGACGACGCCATTCCAGATAGATCATGCCAACAATAAAAATAAAGACAGCACCTACCGTCCCCAGCACAGGAGCTGCATAAATCGTTGTTTTAAAAAATGAAGTCGGAATCACATTCTGAATTTGCGGCGTACCGGGAAGTGAATCCATCGTAAACGTAAACGCCCCCAACGCAATCGTCCCCGGAATCAGGCGTTTAGGAATATCACTTTGACGAAACATTTCTGCTGCAAATGGATAGACCGCAAAAACCACAACAAAAAGTGAAACGCCCCCATAGGTAAGCAGTGCACAAACCAAAACAATAGAAAGCATGGCACGACCAGCACCAACCAGCTTAATGACAGACGATACAATCGACTTAGAGAATCCGGATAATTCGATCACTTTACCGAATACCGCGCCCAATAAAAAGACCGGAAAATAACTCTTCACAAAACCGACCATTTTTTCCATAAAAAGACCGGTAAACATCGGTGCTACCAGGGCGGGATCCGTCAGGAGTACTGCCCCTAATGCAGCGACAGGTGCAAATAAAATCACGCTGTAGCCACGATAGGCGACAAACATGAGGAAAAAAAGTGCTGCCAATACGATGATAAATGCCATGTGACGTTTCTCCGTTGTTATATAAAACTGCTTTGCGTAACCAGCTCGCCAATTTTATGCTATTTAAAGACAAAGAAGCGCGTCACTATTTTTTATATCATGAACAAGAACAGAACTTATGCAAAATCGTCCCGGCGGCATTGCTTAGTCTGGCGGGAACAGTTTTGTTTCTGTTCTGCATAATTTGCCGGGCCATAGCTGACAAAAACAAGTTTTTGCAAAATAGCTACAGTATCAGGACAAAAAAAATGCCGGCCAGCGCAAGCTGGTCGGCATTTTTTCAGCTAAAGCAAAAAATGAGACTTATTTAGCGTTCATCAATGCAACAGTGGTATCCAACATACGGTTGGAGAAACCCCATTCATTGTCATACCACGACGATACTTTAACCAAACGACCAGATACTTTGGTCAGGGTAGCGTCAAAAGTAGACGATGCCGGATTATGGTTAAAATCAACGGAAACTAACGGCGCAACGTTGTAATCCAAAACGCCTTTTAACGCGCCTTCAGAAGCGGCTTTCATGATTTGATTAACTTCTTCAACTGTCGTGTCACGACCAGCGATAAAAGACAAATCAACGATAGAGACATTAATAGTCGGAACACGGATAGAGTAACCATCCAGTTTGCCATTCAATTCCGGCAATACCAGACCAACAGCAGCAGCAGCACCTGTTTTAGTCGGGATCATGGATTGGGTAGCGGAACGGGCACGACGCAAGTCTTCGTGCATGACGTCAGTCAATACCTGATCATTCGTGTAGGCATGAATCGTCGTCATCAAACCGTTTTCAATACCGATGGCATCGTTCAGCGGTTTAGCAACAGGAGCCAGACAGTTGGTTGTGCAAGATGCATTAGAGATAACGGTATCTGTCGATTTCAGTACAGAATGGTTAACGCCGTACACCACGGTCGCATCAACGTCCTTACCGCCAGGAGCTGAGATAATGACTTTTTTTGCACCGCCAGCCAAATGCGCTGAGGCTTTTTCTTTAGTAGCAAAAAAACCGGTACATTCCAACACCACATCAACGCCGATTTCACCCCAAGGCAGGTTGGCCGGATTGCGTTCAGCAAAAACGCGGATTTTATCGCCATTAACGATCATGTAATCACCGTCAACGGTAACAGTGCCCGGGAACTTGCCATGCGCTGTATCGTACTGAGTCAGGTGTGCGTTGGATGCGACTGGGCCCAAATCATTGATAGCAACGATTTGGATGTCATGCTTTTTACCGCCTTCGTAATGAGCACGCAGGATGTTACGGCCGATACGGCCATAGCCGTTAATTGCAACGCGAATAGTCATACTTACACTCCAAAGAAAAAGACTTATATTACAAACAGAAGCTACAAACAACACCCGGCACTGCACAAAACAAGGGTGCGTAGCCCCCTACGCTGAAGCTAAATTTAAACCAAATCAAAAACTGAAGCCAGCCCGAAACTATGCCGCTAATACTGAATTTACTTTGGCAATAACGTTGTCTGCTGTAAAGCCAAAATGCTTAAACAGGACACCGGCAGGAGCCGACTCACCAAAAGTATCAATACCGACAACAGCACCTTCCAGACCCACATATTTGTACCAGAAGTCAGTCACACCGGCTTCAATCGCTACCCGTGGCAAGCCTTTAGGCAATACGCTGGCTTTATATGCTGCATCCTGACGATCAAATACATCCGTAGATGGCATAGACACCACGCGCGCCACAATACCTTGTGTCGCCAGTTCAGCCGCAGATTTCACCGCCAGTTCAATTTCAGAACCAGTCGCAATCAAAATAACAGCCGGGTTAACCGGGTCTTGCAATACATAGGCACCGCGTGCAATATTGGCAAGCTGCTCTGCCGTACGGGACTGGAAGGGCAAATTCTGACGGGAGAATATCAGCGTGGACGGACCATCTTTCCGTGCTATCGCCTGCTTCCACGCTACCGCTGACTCAACTGTGTCACACGGACGCCAGTTATCCAGGTTAGGAATTAAGCGCATGCTGGAAATATGTTCAACGGATTGATGCGTAGGGCCATCTTCACCCAGACCGATAGAGTCATGTGTGAACACAAACAAAGAACGCAACTGCATTAGTGCAGCCATCCGGATCGCGTTACGGCTGTAATCAGAAAAAGTCAGAAAGGTCGCACCAAATGGCAGGTAACCGCCGTGCAGTGCAATACCGTTCATTATGGCGCTCATACCAAATTCACGCACACCATAATTGATGTGATTACCGGCCTGGTTGTGACGCACAGCGACACATTCTTTCCAGTTAGTTAAATTGGAACCGGTCAGATCAGCCGAACCACCTAAAAATTCGGGCAATACCGGTGCCAGAGCCTGAATCGCATTCTGGCTGGCTTTGCGGGTAGCGATCGTCTCTTGTTTTTCAACGCATTGCTGAATGTAGGCATCCGCTACGGCATTAAAATCGCCAGGCAAGTCGCCCTTCATGCGGCGTTCTAATTCAGCAGCCTGTGCCGGATAAGCAGCCGTATAGCTGGCAAACAGGGTATTCCACTCAGTTTCACGCGCAGCACCGGCGGCTTTAGCATCCCAGGCAGTATACACATCGGCCGGAATTTCAAATGGGGCATACGGCCAGTCCAGCGCAAGGCGGACGGCAGCGATTTCTTTAGCGCCCAAAGCCGCACCATGTACATTGTGCGTACCCGCCATATTAGGTGAGCCCTGACCTATGACTGTTTTACAGCAGATCAGTGTCGGTTTATCCGACAATTTAGCCGAAGCGATGGCAGCAGACACCGCAGCGGCATCATGACCATTAACAGCAGGAATCACGTTCCAGCCGTAAGCTTCAAAGCGTTTAGGGGTATCGTCGGCAAACCAGCCTTCTACATGTCCGTCAATAGAAATGCCGTTGTCATCGTACAAGGCAACCAGTTTATTCAGACCCAGCGTTCCTGCCAGCGAACAGGCTTCGTGTGAAATACCTTCCATCAGACAGCCATCACCCAGTAAAACATAGGTGTAATGATCAACTACCGGCAAATCAGCCTGATTAAATTCAGCCGCCAGTAATTTTTCAGCCAGCGCCATACCGACGGCATTGGTAATACCCTGTCCTAACGGGCCGGTAGTCGTTTCAATACCCGGGGTAATATGCACTTCCGGGTGACCCGGTGTTTTTGAATGCATCTGACGGAAATTCTTCAACTCAGCCATCGGCAAGTCGTAGCCAGTCAGATGCAACAAAGCATAGTGCAGCATGGAACCATGCCCGTTAGAGATAACAAAACGGTCACGATTCATCCATTGCGGATTGGCCGGGTTATGGTGATAATGCTGCGACCATAAGGCAACGGCAATTTCAGCCATCCCCATCGGCATACCTGGGTGACCAGAATTAGCTTGTTGAACAGCATCCATAGCCAAAACACGGATCGCATTGGCCATTTTGGTGGTGACGGGTAATGGAGGAAGCATAGAAGTCATGGTTTAAAGTAAGTAAATAAGCAATACGGCCATGCCGCGGAACCGACTATTCTACCAGAGCAGCAGGCTAGCCTGAATTGCTTATAGCCATAATCCATAAATAAAAATAATATTTCACTTACAATATACCGGCAATTTGACGATCATAAGCGGATGATTTGCTGCCTGCGACGAAATTATTTAACCGTAACAGTTAATTCATATACGGGTACCGGCATACGTCCGGAACGGCGAATGTGCAGCACTCCGGTGCTATCGGACAGGCGATAAAACGCATTAAACTAACGACAGCGGTACTGACTTAAGCTGAGCTAGCCACAAATCCATCGCCAAGTTGCTGTTTACACTAAATAAATCGGCTAATGCGCCAAATCAGCATGGAACAAACTGATGGCATACCTTAAAATAGCGCCCATGCACACCAGTACCGACCCCTCTGTCAACACAGACCAACATGCCCCGATCAGCTCTCTGCAAAATCACTTCAAACCGGAAATTGCCGCCGGTGATATTGCGCTGGTCGTCCAGTTAAAACGCGCCCAAACGCTGCTCCATGCTTTTACCGGACTATTCCACGGCGGGTCTGACAATGTCCTGTTACGCCTGCTGGTACTACGTGAACTGGCAAGTGACACACAATCCACCAGTTTCAGCCGTTCAGAAATAAACGCCAGACTGGCTTATCTGCAAGCGGACAGCCTGGATAGCGTATTGGCACGTCTGCGCACGCACCATTTATTACTATGGGAAGCAACTCCGGCGATTTACCGTATCGCCCCTATAGCACGTAATGTCCTGGCTGCGCTTGACAGTTTACTGGGCAATAACACCCCTCCCGCCGATACCACCAGTGACACTCTGCCGGATACCGATACGGAAGAACTTGCTGATACCGATGCCGATATGGGATTTTTATTAACCCAGGTGGCTGGTGCCCAGGCGCTTGGCGGGGTAACTTCTCAGCACCTTCAGCATTTGCTGGCTTGCCTGCTCGATTTAACCGAAGAATTTCGCGATGCTATTGCATCCGGTTCCGAGTATCGCCTGCGTGAAGCACAAGGCAAATGGAATAGCGCCTGTGACTGGGTAGAAAAAGGGACGCGCATCATTTACGCTATCACGACAGACAGCACGGCCGATGCGGCAACACACCGTGCAGCGCAGGCTATTGGCCGGGCACAAAGCGCACTGCTGAATATGCAGGGTATGTTTTCCCGTGCACTCAACCAGACAGAACGTCAGCGGGTACATCTGGGACAATCGGGCTTATCGACCACCGATATCAAGAGCTGGCTGCTCGGCCATCCCGATCTGGCTGCACTGGCAGATCAGGCCATTGCCTATCCTGTCAT